>JABWBC010000076.1 GCA_013360695.1 Phycisphaerales bacterium | reverse complement strand
GGCGGCGAGGGCCGCGGCCGCGACATGCGCAGCGGCGCGATCGAGCGGAACAGCCTCGCCGCGCGACCCCATCGCCGAGTCGCACATGGCCAGCACGCGCTCCACCGAACCCTTGACGTAGACTACGCGATCGCGCGCCTCGCCGGCGTTCTCCAACGGCCGGGCGTGCAGCGTGGCCATGAACTGGCGATCCGACTCGAAGGGGATGGCGTCCAGACGCGGGAACCTGCCCGCGAGGGCGTCGCGCGACAGATCGACACCATCAAGCTTGCGAGCCGCAACGACCAGGGCGGCCTCGGTCGGATCGCCGTGGATCTCCCACCGGCCATCACGCGCAACCAGCGCGGCATCGTTGCAGAGCGCTCCGCACGCGAGCAGTTCCAGCAGCGCTGGATGATCCTCGGCTCGGGACGCATGGACCGCGCCCGCGAGGCGCACCTCGCCCGCCGGGTCGTACCCGCCGCCGGTGAACTCAAACTCTGCCCCCGCGCACCACGCGGCCCGCACGGTCATCTGGTTCTGCGTCAGCGTCCCGGTCTTGTCCGAGCAGATCACCGTGGTCGAGCCCAGTGCCTCGACGGCCGGAAGTTTGCGGATGATCGCCTTCTTCCGGGCCATCCGCGACACGCCCACCGCGAGCATGATCGTGACGGCGGCGGGCAGACCCTCGGGGATCGCGCCCACCGCGAGCGCGACCGCAGCCTTGAACATCTCGTGCGCCGGGTTGCCGCGCAGCAGGCCAACGACGAAGGTCACGACCGCCACCGCGAGGATCACCCACAGCAGCAGATGGCTGAACGCCGCGATCTTCTTCGTCAGCGGCGTCGCGATCTGCTCGGCCGACGAGATCATCTCGCTGATGCGCCCGACCTCGGTCGTGTCGGCGGTCGCCACGACGATCCCCTCGCCCGTGCCGCGCACGACGAGCGACCCGGCGTACGCCATGCACCGTCGATCGGCGAGCACCGCCGCCTCGGCGAGCGCGGCGGCATCCTTCGCAACGGCCTTGCTCTCGCCGGTGAGCGTCGATTCGTCGATACGCAGGTCCTTGACCGCGCCGTCGAGCAGGCGCAGGTCGGCGGGCACCTTGTCCCCCGGCTCCAGCAGTACGATGTCGCCGACGACGAGCTGGGCCGCGTCGATCCTGCGGCGCTCGCCATCTCTTCGCACCGTCGCCTCGATCCGCATGGAGCGTGCCAGCGCGTCGATCGCGGCCACGGCCTTCTGCTCCTGCACGAAGCCGATGATCGCGTTGGCCAGCACCACGCCCAGGATCACCGCGCTGTCGGTGTACTCACCCAGCCACAGCGTGACGGCCCCGGCAAGGAGCAGGATGTAGACCAGCGGCGCGTGGAACTGGAGCAGCAGCCGCACCCACCACGGCCGACCCCGCTTGGCGGAGATCGTGTTGGGTCCGTGCCGCGCCAGCCGGGCCGAGGCCTCGGCGGCGGAAAGCCCTGCGCGCGGATCGCAGGCGACCTCGCGCGCGACTTCAGTCGCGGCGGCGGCGTGCCAGGCAAGCGTCGGGAGTCCGTTCATCTTCTGGAGCGTAGGAAAGCCCGTCCCGCACGCGGATAGCGGATAGTTCCGCTATGCGACCAGCGCGACGCAATCGGTAATATCGTTCATGAGTAAAGCCATGAACATCCTGATTGCCTTTGACGGCTCGGCGCACGCCGACGCGGCGATCGACGACTTGGCCTCGGCCGGGCTGCCCGATCGCGCGAGCGCTGTGGTCCTCTCGGTCGTGGACGCATGGCTCCCCGAGGAAGCCCCGCCCGGCGGCAAGGCCGACGAGGCGCTTCCGGCCCTGAAGGACATCCGCGCCGCGGTCACGCGACGGGTGGAGGCGCAGCGAGAGATCGCCGAGAGAGGCGCGGCCCGGCTGCGGAGTAACTTCCCGAACTGGCGAGTGGTTGCTGATGCCTGCGCCGACTCTCCGGCGGCTGCGATCATCCGGCGGGCCGAGGGCGAGAACGGCGGTGTGGATGGCAGCGGCGGACCTGCGGACCTGACGGTCGTCGGTTCACGCGGGCTCGGCGCGATCAAACGCTTGGTATTGGGGAGCGTGGCTCAGAAGGTCATGCACGGTCTGCGCGGTTCCGTTCGCATCGCGCGCGGCCGCGTCGCGGCGGACTCCAACCTCCCCACCGAGCGCGCAGGTGCGTTGTCGCTCACCCGGCCGCCTCGGATCGTCGTCGGTGTGGACGGCTCGGCGGACTCGGACGCCGCGGTTGCGGCCGTGGCCGCCCGCGACTGGCCCGTGGGCACGCACGTGCTCGTCACGTGCTACGCGCAAGGGATTGAGGGGCTGGAGCACAGCAACGCCGCCTCGCTCGCGGGCCTTGGTGCTGGCGGGATCTGGTCGGGCGACGTCTTGGATGGAGGGGCGGGTGCGGGGGGTGCGGGGGGGCCGGTTGATTCGTGGGCCGCACGCACAGCGGCGCGGGCGGCGAGCATGATCCGGGGCTGCTGTCCGGGCGTGGGCGTCTCGTCCGTTGTGCGACTGGCCGACCCCAGTTACGCGCTCGTGGAAGAGGCGGCGAACTGGGGTGCTGGTGGCAAGGATGAGGGCAGAGGCAGTGGCGGAGGGGCCGATTGCATCTTCGTGGGTGCGCGGGGTGTGCGAGGACTCGAGCGATTCCTGCTCGGGAGCGTCTCGACGACGGTCGCGATGAACGCGCACTGCTCTGTGGAGATCGTGCATCGGCGTCCGCCGCGGGCGACTCCCCTGTCGTAGTGTGCCGCCTTCGGCTCACCGGAGTGCTCGCGCATGACGTTGGTGGTGGCCATCCTGCCCATCGCGTTCCTCGTGGCGGCCATGACCATGGCGTGGCCCCGGCGGTGGCTGCCCCTGCCGGCGCACGTCGCGTTGCCCGGCGTTGCGCTGCTGGCGTACGGGCTGCGGTTCTTCCAGCCGCACGACACTGCGCCGGCGATCATCCACGCCGCAGTGGTTGACGGTGTGCTTTCATCGCTCACGCCGCTCGCGATCGTCTTCGGCGCGGTCCTGCTGTTCAAGACGATGGACAAATCGGGGGCTATGGCCGTGCTCTCGACGCGGCTGCGGGCGCTCACGCCTGATCCCATCGCGCAGCTCATGCTCGTCGGCTGGGCCTTCTCGTTCCTCATCGAGGGGCTGAGCGGGTTTGGCACCCCGGCGGCGCTGGCCGCACCGATACTCGTGGGCCTGGGCTTTCCCGCACTGCGCGTCGCGGCGATGTGCCTCATCATGAACAGCGTGCCCGTGTCATTTGGGGCCGTCGGGACGCCCACCTGGTTTGGGCTCAGCGGGGTGGACCTGGCGACGGGCGAACTCGGCGAGATCGGTTGGCGGACGGCGCTGGTGCACGCCGCCGCCGCACCGCTCGTTGCCGTGCTGGCGCTCGGCGTCGTTGCGCCCTGGGCGGCAATCCGGCGGCGGCTCGGGTTCGTGTTGCTCGTGATCGGTGCGAGCGTCGGACCCTACCTGCTCGCGGCTCGGTACAACGTCGAGTTCCCGTCGATCGTGGGCGGTGTCGTCGGCCTGATCGGGGCGGCGGGCCTCGTGCGGTGGCGCATCGGGCTGGCTTCGGTGACCGAGCTATCCGGGATGCGTCTGGCGGCAACGAATGTCCTCGAATCGCCGACTGGCACGGCGCCCATGTCGCTCGCCCGCGCGACTATGCCCATCGCCGCCACGGTTCTCCTCCTCGCCGTGACTCGGATCGACGCCCTGGGCCTCAAGGCCATGCTCAACTCCGATGCCGCGGCCGCGAGCGCGTCCATCCCGGGCTTGGGCCAAGCGTGGATCAGCCCTGCGCTGGTCGTCGGCCTGCGCGGCATCCTCGGCAGCGACGCCGACTGGCGGATGCCGCTGCTCTACGTGCCGTTCATCCTGCCGTTCGTGGTCGTCGCGCTGGCGGCGCTTCCCGTGCTCAAGATGCCTCGCGCGACCGCGCGTGCGGCGTGGGCCGAGACGTTCACGCGGCTGGCCCGCCCAGCCATCGCTCTCGCGGGCGCGTTGGTGCTGGCCAAGGTGATGACCGCCGGAGGAGACCAGTCGCCGGTCACACGGATCGGCCTCGCGCTGGCCGAAGCCACCGGCGGGTCGTGGCCCTTCTTCGCCCCGCTGCTGGGCGCGCTGGGCGCGTTCTTCTCGGGCTCCAACACGGTCTCGAACCTGACCTTTGCTCCGATCCAGGCCGCGATCTCTGATTCGCTGGGCCTCGACCGGATCACCGTCCTCGCGCTGCAATCCGCGGGTGGGGCGATGGGCAACATGGTGTGCATCCACAACATCGTCGCCGTCGGAGCGGTGCTGGGGCTCTCGGAGCGACGTGGCGCGGACCACGGGCCCGGCGAGGTCGCGTCCGTTCTGCGGCTCACGATCGGCCCACTCGCGGTCTATGCGGTCATCGCCACAGCGATGGCCGGGGTCTTGGCAATGGTGTACTCGTGACCCAAGGCGAGCGGCGGATGCCAAAGAGCACCCCCGCAGCGATCACCTACTTCAACAACCGGGTTGACACCCGGTTGGTCTCCGGCACACCGTCGAGCCCGGCTGCCTCAAAGCCCGTGGCGTTCTCGATGGTCGTTCGCGCGATGGCCTCGCACGCCTCGCGCGTAAAGAAGCCTTGGTGGGCGGTGATGAGTACGTTGGGGAAGGTCAGCAGCCGCACGAAGACGTCGTCCTGGATCACCTCGGCGGAGAGGTCCTTGAAGAAGAGGTCGCCCTCCTCCTCGTAGACGTCGAGGCCCACCGAGCCGACGTGTCCGCGCTTGAGGGCCGCGATGAGCGCCCGCGTGTCGATGACGGCCCCGCGGCTGGTGTTGATGAGCATCACGCCCGGCTTCATCGCCGCAAGCGCCGCCGCGTTGACGAGGTGCTTGGTCGCGGGCGTCAGGGGGCAGTGGAGCGTGATGATGTCCGACGCGGCGTAGAGGTCCGTGAGCGGGACGTACTCCACGCCGAACGCCTCGCACGCGGGGTTCTTCACGGGGTCAAAGGCCAGCACGCGGCAGCCGAAGCCGCGCAGGATGGCGCAGACCGCCTCGCCGATCTTGCCTGTGCCGATCACGCCGGCGGTCTTGCCGTGCACGTCGAAGCCCATCAGGCCGTCCAAGGCGAAGTTCTGCTCGCGGACGCGGGCGTAGGCGCGGTGGAACTTGCGGTTGAGCGTGAGCATGAGCCCGACGGCGTGCTCGGCGACGGCGTACGGGGAATAGGCCGGTACGCGGGCGATGGCGAGCCCCAGCCGCTCGGCCTCGACGACATCGACGTGGTTGAACCCTGCCGAGCGCAGCAACAGCAGGCGCGTGCCGCCGGCGTGCAGAGCACGGAGCACAGGGGCCGAGGCGTCGTCACCGACGAAGATCGACACCGCCGGTGCGCCGCGAGCCAAGTCAGCCGTCGCGGCTGAGAGCCTTGCGTCGAGGTAGACGAGGTCGTGCCCCGCACCGGCGTTAGCGGTGGCGAGGAAGGGCCTCTCGTAGGGTTTGGCTGAGTAGACCACGATCCTCATTCGGCGCTCCGGCTTCGGGGGTCCCATGCTTCCACGCGGGTGTTTGACCTACTTCGACTCGGGCACGGGACGGATGGTCAGGATAGAACATCCAGCATCGCGGCAGACCCGTTCAGCGGTGGAGCCCATGAAGAAATCTCGTGCGTTCCAGGTCGAGCGGACGCCGAGCACGGCGAGGTCGACGCCGTGGCGGGCGATGAATCCCGTGATCCCGCTCCCGTACCCTTCCCAGTGCTCGTCGTGCTGGAAGCCGTGGTAGTTGGCCTTCAGAGCGTTCATCTCGTGGGCCAGCGGCTCGCAGAACTCACGCAGCCGCTGTTCGACCGATTCCCTGAGCTTCGAGTCAAAGTCTGGCATGTTTGCAGTGATGATTCCTGTTCGCGGCACGCCGTGCCAAGGATCGTCGTAGATGTGAACGACGTGGAGCGCCGCGCCATCCTGCGCCGCCACTCGAACGGCTTGCGCGAGCGCCTCCCGCGATGTCTCGGAGAAGTCTACGAACGCGGCAACGTCCTTGAACGGGCCGCTCTGTTCTTCGCGTACGAGGAGCACTTTGGTTTCGGCACGGCGAACGCATGCGGCCGCGATCGTGCCGATTCCCCGCTTGCGGTCGAGCACGCTGGTGGTTCCCATCACAAGCAGGTCGGGCTTCAGGGTCTCGACGGCCTGCAGGATTTCGCTTCGTGGGCTTCCGACCGCCACTGTGAAGCGGGCTTGTGACTTGCCTTCACAAGCCGGCGCGAAGTCCTCCCAGCGTCGATAGGCGTCGTGGGCAAGCTGATCCTGGGTGGGAAGGTCGAAGGGAATGAAGGGATGGGGAATGGGCCGATACGCCGGTACATTCACGACGTGCAGCGCGTGCAGTTCCGCCTCATTCCACGCCGCGATGCGAGTGGCCTGACGGAACGCGTCCGAGGAACACATCGAGAAGTCGACGGCAGCGAGTACGGTCTTCAGGCGGTCCATGGGGGGAAACTCCTTCATTCCGATGGTTGATCAGAACTGCGGCCGCAAGCCAGAGAGTTGCGGCTCCCCGCCCGCCGCGAGTGGGTGGTGGAAGCCCGCGGGCTTGACGGCGAGTACGGAACATGGCGACTCGTCGAGGGCCTTCTCCGCCGTGCTGCCCAGAAGGATGTCGCGGAGATTGGTCCGGCCTCGGGTGCCCAAGGCGATGAGATCGGCCGACACCTTCTTCGCGTACTCGACGATCCCCGAGCGGTGCCCGCCGTAGTCGTAGCAAACCGGGCGAACCCGAAGACCTGGGTTGGCTTCGCCGATGGGTCCAACGAAATCGGTAAGCCGCCGCTCCAGCGCGTCGCGGTACTGCTTCTGAAGGTGGGCCGGGGCCATCGGTTCGGGGGCCCGATAGTGGAGGCGGTGCCACGGCGCGGCGAACACGTGCAGCACGTGGAGTTCAGCGCCGTCCCTGACCGCGAACAGGGCGGCTCGAGCCAGCGCTCTCGCCGAGGTCTCGGAGAAGTCCACGGCCGCGACCACGCACTTGAAGGGCCCGGCCTGCGTGTCGCGCACGAGGAGCACGTCGGTCATGCTCTTGCGAACGCACGCCGTGGCGACGGTGCCGAAGCCCACATCGGGCCGGCGGTCGCCGAAGGCACCCATGACCAAGAGGTCGGCCTTGTGCTCGCGGTCGTGGTTCAGGATGCCGACGAGACGGTTATTGACCGAGACGTGAAGCGGCAGACCCGCAGCGCCGGGGATAGTCGCCGCGAACTCGCCCCACGCCTTTTGGGCGTCCTTCACTAGGTTGTCCTGGATCGCTTGCTGATACGCGGAGAGTGCGGCTTCCAGTTCGGTCACTACGGTGATGTCGATGACGTGGACGACCCGGCACGGCGCCCCCGACCACGCCGCTATGCGTAGGGCCTGACCGATCGCCACCGCCGAGCATGGAGTGAAGTCGGTGCCGACGGCCACGGACGAGTACGGGCGGGCGAGTTCGGCGGCGGGGATTGGTTGGGCAGCGGGCATAGGTGGCTCCTTCGTGCCAGATTCATAGCGAACGCCTGCGAATGGCGTGGTTGCGGAAACTTCCGCCATCTGGTGCGGTCGACACGACCCTCAGGCCTCGGGGCGCGTCCTCAGCGTCCGCGCCACGCCCGGAAGGGCATCAGGATTCAGCGACATCGAGTCGATGCCGATCCCCGCCAGCCAGGCCGCGAAGTCCGGGTAGTTGCTGGGTGCCTCGCCGCAGATGCCGACCCTGCGGCCGCTCGCGTGGGCCTTCTGCACGACCATCTCGATCATGGCCTTGACGCCCGGGTCCCGCTCGTCAAAGACGTGTGCGAGCTGCTCCGAGTCGCGGTCTACGCCAAGCGTGAGCTGGGTCAGGTCGTTGGAACCGATCGAGAAGCCGTCGAAGAGCTCGCTGAACTGTGTCGCGAGCACGACGTTGTTCGGGATCTCGCACATCACGTAGATTTGCATCCCATCCCTGCCGCGCTCCAGCCCGTGCCTGGCCATCTCGTCCAGGACTGCCCGCCCCTCGTTCAGCGTGCGGCAGAACGGGATCATGAGAATGACGTTGATCAGGCCCATCGTCTCACGCACGCGGCGGATCGCAGCGCATTCCAGCGCGAACCCCTCGCGGTAGCGATCGTCGTAGTAACGCGAGGCCCCGCGCCACCCGATCATCGGGTTCTCTTCCTTGGGCTCAAAGGCCTCGCCGCCCAGCAGCCCCGCGTACTCGTTGGTCTTGAAGTCGCTGAAGCGGACGATGATCGGGCGCGGGAAGAAGGCCGCCCCGATCTGCGCGACGCCCTCGGCCAGGCGTGCGATGAAGAACTCCGTCATATCGGCCCCGTACCCGGCGGCAGCGGCCCGGCGGCGGATCTCCGCTCGCACTTCGGGATCGGCCACCCGCTCCGGATGCACCAGCGCCATCGGATGCACGCCGATCCAGTTCGACACCAGGAACTCGATCCGCATCAATCCCACCCCCGCCACCGCGCCGCCCCCCGACGCCGGAAGGCAGCCGAGCCGGAAGGCGTTGCCCGGATCGGCGAGGTTGAGCATGAGCGGCACGGGCGATACGGGCAGGCTCGCCGGGCCGAGCTCTTCGTGCTCGAAGGGGACCGCGCCGTCGTAGACGGTCCCCACATCCCCCTCCGCGCACGACACCGTCACGGTCTGCCCGTCCTTGATCGACTAGGTGCCGCTGCCCGTGCCGACGACGCACGGCAGCCCCATCTCCCGCGACACGATCGCGGCGTGGCAGGTCCGCCCGCCACGATCGGTCACCACCGCCGCGGCCTTGCGGAGTACGGGCTCCCAGTCCGGATCGGTCATCTCGGCGACCAAGACCTCGCCGGGCTTGAAGTGGTGCAGGTCGGCGGTAGAGCGGACGATGCGCGCGCTGCCTGTGCCCACCCGGGCACCGACGCTCTTGCCGGTGACGATCGCGCGGCCCTTGCCCTTGAGCCGGTACGTCTCGAGCGTGGTCGTCAGCGAGCCCCGCTGCGAGTGCACCGTTTCGGGCCGAGCCTGCACGATGAACAGCTCCCCAGTCCGCCCGTCCTTGGCCCACTCCAGGTCCATCGGCGAGTCCATGCCGCGTTTGGCGGAGTAGTGGTCCTCGACGACCATCGCCCAGCGGGCCAGTGTCAGCGCCTCGTCGTCGCTGAGCACGAAGCGGCGTCGATCCGCGGCGGGCACGGGCACCTCCTTCACGCTCCGGGCCGCGACCAACCCCGCGCCGGCGTAGACGAGTTTCACGGCCTTGTCGCCCAGGTCCCGGCGGATCACCGACCGTTTGCCCGACTTGGCGGTCGCCTTGTGTACCCAGAACTCGTCGGGGTTGGCACGGCCCTGCACCACCGTCTCGCCCAGTCCCCACGCGCCGTCGATGACGACCACGCCGCGGTGCCCGCTCTCGGTGTCCAGCGTGAACATGGTGCCCGCGCTCGCGAGGTCGCTCCGCACCATCCGCTGCACGCCTACTGAGAGCGCTACCGCCCGATGCTCAAAGCCGTTGTGGACTCGATAGACGATCGCGCGATCCGTGAAGAGCGACGCCATGCACGCGCGTACTGCCGCATCCAACGCTTCCTCACCGCGGATGTTGAGATACGTCTCGTGCTGCCCTGCGAACGACGCCGTCGGCAAGTCCTCCGCCGTCGCGGAAGACCGGCACGCCACGTCGAGGCATGGCACGCCTTCATCGCACGCTTCGGAATCCCGCGACAGCACGCGGTACGCCGCCATGACAGCGTCTCGCACGGCAGTCGGCAGCGTCGCGCCGGCAATCCGGTCTCGCACCCGCTGGGCTGTCTCCGCCAGCGCCCGCGTGTCGGCGACGTTGAGCCCGTCGACCTGCTGGTACACCCACTCCTCGATCCCCGCCTGGCGCAGGTGCAGCCGGAACGCCTCCGCCGTCACCGCGAAACCGTCGGGCACGCGTACACCGAGCGAACCGAGTTGCCCGATCATCTCGCCCAGAGAGGCGTTCTTGCCACCCACTGTGCCCACGTCGGAGCTGGTGATCTCACGGAAGGGGATCACGTACGCTGTCGTGTGGCGCACCGTGTTGGTCCGGCCGTGCTCGACCATTGCCATCGTGAGTCCTCCTGTCGTCGCGAGCCGGCGTGCCATCAGGCTTACCCAAACGTGATCAGCGGCTTGATCATCCCATCTTCCTTGGTCTGCATCATGTGGAACGCCCGCTCGATGTCCTTGAACGCGAAGCGGTGCGTGGTCATGGCCAGCGGGTCCACGCGACCCGACTCGATCAGCCGCAGCAGGCGTCCCATGCGCTCGCTGCCGCCCGGGCACAGGGCGGTGCGGATGGTCTTGTCGCTCATCCCCACGCCCCAGTCCAGGCGCGGGATCGGCACGCTGTCGCCATCCCCGTGGTAGCCGATGTTGGAAATGGTGCCCCCCGGTCGCGTCGCGCTCACGCACGCGGCGAAGGTCTTGGGCGAACCGAGCGCCTCGATCGCGCTGTCCACGCCGTGGCCGCCCGTGAGTCGCTTGATGGCCTCGACGGGGTCTTCCTTCGAGTAGTCCACGACCACGTCGCAGCCGTACTTCTTCGCGAGGGCGATGCGGTTGGGCATCGACTCGACGCCGATGACCAGCCCCGCGCCGCGCAATCTCGCGCCCACCGTGGCCATCAGGCCCACCGGGCCCTGCGCGAAGATCGCCACCGAGCCCCCGATGGGGATGTTGGCAAACTCGGCCCCGATGAAGCCGGTCGAGAGCATGTCGCAGCAATACGCGGCCTGCTCGTCGGTCAGAGCGGCGGGGATCGGTGCGAGGTTCGCCAGGGCATTGTTGACGTGGAAGTACTCGGCCATGCTGCCGTCTTTCACGTTCGCGAACTTCCACCCGCCGAGCATCCCGCCGCACTGGCTGGAGTATCCGCGCTGGCAGTTGTCGCAGGCGTAGCACGGCGTGATGGCGTTGACGGCGACGCGCTGGCCGACCTTGAAGCGGCCCGACTCGGCCACCGCCGCGCCCAGTTCGTGGATCACGCCGACGGCCTCGTGCCCGAGCGTCAGGTCGTGGCGGTCGCCGATCGCACCTGCAACGGTGTGCGTGTCGCTGGTGCAGATGAGCGCGGCGGTCGTGCGGATGATCGCGTCGAAGGGGCCGGGACGCGGGATGGGCTTCTCCATCACGGCGACCTTGCCGATCCCTCGCATCACGAAGCACTTCATGGTCGTCTCGGGCATGTTCGTTCTCCGAAGGGCGTGAGACGGTCAAGCCGCGGCGCGACGTGTTCGGTCGCGCCGCGAGCGCAGCGACACTCATGCTTGCGGTGACGCTTGGCCGGCGTGGGCTCGACGCCTCCGCATGGCGACAAGTCCCGCGATCGCGATGACCGCCGCTGAGCCTGGCGCTGGGATTGTGCCGCCCCCAGCCCCGCCGAAGTCGAACTCGACGTCCCCATTGAAGGCGGGCAGGGTGTAGTTGAGGGTCAGTTCGCTGGGCAGCGTGAAGTTGAACGATGTTCCCGAGGAACCGAGTGTCGGCAGCAAGCCCGCGAACAGTCCTGTACCCATCGACTGAGTCACCACGCCGTTCTCGACCCGGAACAGCATCGAACTCGGATTGCTGATGTAGTTGGCGTTCATGCTGACCTGAACTTCACCGTCACCGATCATGGAGAACTGACCCGTGTCCGCCCACTCCAAGTCGCCGTCGCCGAAGAGTTCGGACTCGATGCTCAGGAGTTGCTCTTCGAGAGTCATCTGGCCAAGATCATCGAAGAGACGAAAGTAGATAGGATCATAGAAACGCGACGGGATCGGCGGGCGCTGACCAACGGCAAAGCCCGATCCCGAAACCGTGTCGCGGAGGATTGGCCCCCACACCATGGCACCGTTCGGGAAGATGCTTCGGCTCCGAACCTGGGCGGTTGCAGCGCTGAATGAGTACGCAGTTGCGCCGAGCCCAACGGCCCTGGCTGTGCCAGTGGAGTACGTGGATCCGGTGACGGGGGTGTTGACTCCGTACGGGTCGAATCGCACTCGTCAGGTGGCCGTGGCGAATGACGGCCCAAGGGGCACCGTCGCAGTGGTTGAGGTTACGCCACCCGCAGGTGGCACAAGCACCACGTTCTGGTTGGTCCAGACGGGCACACCGAACCGGCCCGAGTTCTGGACCTGGTTGCCATAGATCATCCGATCAGTTCCGAACGGGTTCCAAGCCGCCCATTGCGCAGTCGGGCTGTACGAAGCGAGGTTACGGCCGGGTTCGCGAACCCATGCGTGGGCGAACGTCACCCCTTGCACAACGGGAACGACATTCCCTCCCGGTGTAAACGTGAAGTTGTGTTGCACGCTGTACGTTCTTTCAGGCTGTGCGCTGGCGAGTGTGCCAGCCACCGCCACGGTCGACGCGGCCACCATCATCCAGCCCTTGCACCGGAAGAAGCACATCTCGGTTGTCTCGCGCGTCATCATGTGACATCTCTCTCTCATCCTTGCGTCTACCTCGTCGCTCTGGACACTTGCGCGTGTCTTGGAATCAGCGCGACCGGAGATGCAGGTCATTGGTCTGCCGGCGGTGCCGGCGAATCCGCGGCGCGACGTGTTCGGTCGCGCCGCGAGTGCGGCGGGAACAAAAGTGTCACGGCCCGCGAGGGCACGTGTCACAACCCGCCGCGGGCGGGCGTTGCGGACTGGCGTTGGGCTTCCGAGCGAGTCTTGACCTCGAGCACGGCCGGATCGGCGATGGTGTCTTCACCCGAAGACCCGAGTGTTGCCCGTCCGTTCAGTTCGCGCTCGGCCTGCGCCCAGTCGGACTGCGCATCACCCGGTCCCCCGTTACGGGCCTGGTAGATCTCGTAGGCCCGCAGGCGGATGCGGTCGGGCGTGATCTCGATGTGCGTCTCTTCACCGACCTTGCGGCCCGCGCCGGCGCGGATCGGTGGCGGCGACTCCGGACGGCGCTGGATGTCCTTGTTCAGGGTTTCTTTCACGATGGTCTTCGGGGTGCTCATGGCGCTGCTCCTGTGACTCGGTGTCCTCTCGATTCGATCGCCCGACGATGCAGACTCTCGATGTCAGCCGCCGGGACGTGGGAACCTCTTCAAGACGTCGAGCGCCGTGATCACGCCCAACGGGTACATGTCGTCATCCACCACGATCACCCGGTGGATGCGTCGGTCCGCCATCAGTGCCGCAACCTCATGAATGGGAGTGCCCGGCCCGGCGGTCACCGCACTCTCAGTCATGAAGTCCTGGACGCACACCAGCGGTTCGGGAATCGGGGACTCGCCGCCGTCCTCCTCCTCGCCTCCTTGTTCGCACACCACCTCGAAGAGATAAGCCGGCGGGATGTCCCGGGTGCCCTCCGAGCACCGGCGGATCAGATCGGTCTTGCTCACCACGCCGATGACCCGGCCTCCGTGGTCGACAACGGGGCAGCCCGAGATGTCGTTGTCGTCGAACAACCTCGCCAGTTGGCGGATCGTGGTGGACGGCTCGGCGCACACAGGGTCCGGGGTCATGATGGCGGCGGCGGTGTCGGCGGCGAGATTGCTGCTCATCGCGTCACTCCTTTGGACGCTTCATCTTGACCAGCCCCCGGCGGACGCTCCATGCGGAAACTTCCGCCATCTCGCATCGAAGGCTCACCGTGATATCTCTGCACGGGCAGAGCGGCAGCCCGGTGCGATACGATTGCTCTCGATGTCCCAGCCCGGTTCGCCGACGCCCGCCGATCCCGAGTCGCATAGCAGCGCAGTCCTGGCTGCGGCTCTCGACCCCATCATCACCATCAACGCATCAGGCGTGATCCAATCGGCCAGCGACTCGGTCCTGCGCGTGTTCGGGTGGTCGCCGGCCGAACTCATCGGGCGCAACGTCAGCGTGCTGATGCCCGAGCCGCACCGTTCGGCCCACGATGGATACCTCGCTCGCTACGCCGCGACCGGACGAACCCGCATTCTCAACAACCCGCGGCGGCTCGAGGCCGTCTGCCGGGATGGCTCTCGTTTCCCTATCGAGCTCTCGGTGTCCCGGGCCGACATCCCCACGATGGCCGAGCCGCTCTTCGTGGGGATCATCCGTGATCTCACCCGTCCTCGCAGGCCCAAGGGCCCTTGTGGGGCGAGCACGACGGAGTCGCAGGACCTACAGAGCCTCGTCACTGAGCAGACCAGAGCCCTCGAACAGGCCCACCTTCGCCTGAGACTCGCGGACCAGATGGCTTCGATCGGCACGCTGGCAGCCGGACTGGGCCATGACATGAACAACGTCCTGTTGCCCGTCCGCGCGCAGCTCAACGTCCTCCGCGAGGCGAGTCGTGACCTGGACTCAGCAGGCGCTGTCGTGTCTTCCCGCTCGAACAGCCGTACTGACGCCTCCAATGTCCAGCAGATCAACATCCGCCCAGCCATCGACGCCATCGCGTCGAGTGTCGCGTATCTGCAGCAGCTTGCGGATGGCCTGCACGCCCTCGCGCAGAATCCCGACAACACCCACCCGGACGGGCCCCCGACCGACCTGCGCGACTGGTGGGACCGCACCGGGATCGTCATCGCCAAGGGGGTACCGAAGCACGTCAAGCTGACCGCGTCGATCCCGCCGCGCCTGCCCGCCGTGAGCGTCGCACCTCACCGGCTGACACAGGCGGTCCTGAACCTGGTCATCAACGCGGGCGAGGCCATCCCAAGCCTCGACCGGGATCCGTCCCGCAAGCGTCGGCAGGGTCGAGTGAAGATCACGGCACGATCCGAGAGCGATGAGTCTGGTGTTCCGTGGATCGCCCTGTCCGTCTCCGACAACGGAACCGGGATGACCGCGGAGGTCAAGCGTCGAGCATTCGAGCTGTTCTTCACGACCAAGTCGCGCGGCAGAGGAACCGGGCTTGGGCTCCCGCTGGTCCACAAAGTGGCCGCGCGCGTGGGGGGGCGTGTCGAGATCGCCACCGTGCTCGGCAAGGGCACGACTGTCACGATGTGGTTGCCCGAAGCTCAGGTGCCTTCAGATGGTCAGCCCCGGCATCGGGCAGTCATCGCGGTGTCGAACGCACGCCTGGCTTCGCTGGTCCGACACGTGTTGGAGGCCGCAGGTGTCCAGATCGTCGACGCCTCAGAGGATCTCGACCGAGCGGTGCTCTGCGTGGTCGACGAGTCGGTCCCCGTGACGCCCAAGCGCGGCCGTGGGAAGGCCGTCCTCGAGCGTGCCGGGTCACGCCGACTTATCATTGCCCCGACCGACGACTTCAAGGCGATCCGCGAGTTGGTCGCCAAGGCACTCGCATCCATGTCCGAGCCCGGAGGTAAGTAGCACGAGTCATGCCCTCAAAGCGTCGCCCAACTACGCCCCCGGTGAAGCCCGCGTCGCAGCCCGACGACGGAGCCGGTATTCGCGTGCTGTGCGTCGACGATCACGCGGTCCTGATCGAGGGCCTCAAGGCTCAGTTCTCGCTCGACCCTTCCATCAGGTGCATCGCGTCGTTGCCCACGGCCGAGCGACTGGTCGAGGAGGTCGGCCGACTGAAACCAGACATTGTGCTGCTCGACATTGAGATGCCCGGTCCAGACGCCTTCGAGATTGCCGACCGTCTCCGCCACATGCATCCGCGCACCCGCGTCGTCATTCTGAGCGCCCACATCCGCGACGGCTACATCGATGCGGCGTTCAAATGCGGCGCGTGGGGTTACTTTGCCAAGTCCGATGAGCTGTCTGCAATCATCTCCGGCATCCGTGAAGTGGCCTGCGGTCGAGACGGGACCTTCGTGCTCGGGCCCAAGGTGAAAGAGCGCTGCCGACCCGTCACCCCACTCGCTACTGGTGCCCGACCATCGTTTGCGGTACGCCGAGCCCCCGCGGGCCCGGACGATCTGAGGCCCGTCACTCCGATGAGCACGCTCTCGATGCGAGAGGTGGAGGTGCTCCGGCTGATAGGCAAGGGCCTGACACGGAACCAGATCGCCGCGGAGCTCTCACGCGAGGTCAAGACGATCGACGGGCACCAGAAGCGCATCATGCGCAAGCTGAACGTCGACTCCCGCGCCGATCTCATGCGGCTGGCTATCCGGGAGGGGCTGGCGGAGGCGTGACGCTCCCGGTACGTCATTGAGCCCGGCAGCTTCGCACAACATCACTGCGGCACCGAACGGCGACATTGTCTCGTCTTCCCGTGTCGGCATGCGACCCCTGTGGTGGCTTCCAGGCGTTTGCTGCCCACAACCCGCGGTGACGAGGACGGTTGTCCTCAACCCACGTCCCGGCAAACAGGTGCGCGGCCAGCAGGAAGTGCTTCGCGTCGGGATTCGACTTCGACTCTCCGACAGTCGGGTGGAAGTACGCCGGCGGATACAGCGCCACGTCGTCGTACTGCGTGACGACCCGGGCAATGAGCCCCGGCCCCGCCTGATCGCCAACGTACCGCCGCTCGAAGAACGACTCCTCGACCATCGCCACGGCGTGCCACATCGCCGGGTGATTGGGCGGGAAGCCCATCGCGGCGTTGGTGACGATGTCGAGCTGCTCGCACGCCGCCCACGCGACGACCTCGGGCGGGCACATCTCGTCCAGCGGCCGCACGGGCTTCACGTCCGTGTCCAGGTAGACGCCGCCGAAGCGGGCCAGGATCTCCAGACGCAGGATATCCGAGCGCATCACGCAGCCCGGCGTGCCGCCGACGTTGCCGCAGGCGTCCCAGGCGTTGCGGTTGAGGATCGGCGGCAGGTTGTCGTCGGTCCACAGT
>JABWBC010000075.1 GCA_013360695.1 Phycisphaerales bacterium | reverse complement strand
CTGGGCGACGGCGTTTGAACCGGCGACGCCGGTGGGTCGCGGCCTCACGGCGCCGCGCACGGCCTCGACGATGTCGAGCAGGCCGACGCCGGTCGTGAAGCAGCGCGCGATGCCGCCCGCGATCAGTTTCGGGACGTCCTCTTGCGGGAGGATGCCGCCCATGTAGACTGGGATGTCGGGGCGGCCGAGCTCGCGCAGGTCGCTGACGAGGCGCGGGCCCAGGACCAGGTGCGAGTTCGACATCATGGAGGCGCACACGACATCGCAGTCCTCGTCGCGGGCGGAGACGGCGAGCGAACGCGGCGTCTGCCACAGGCCGGAGTAGATGACGTGGACGCCCGAATCGCGCAGGGCGCGGGCGATGACCTTCACGCCGCGGTCGTGCCCATCGAGGCCCATCTTGCCCAGGAGCACGCGCGGGCGATGAGGCAGGTCGGCGCAGCGATCGGTCTTCTCGAATTCGGTGGTGGGGACGTTGAGCGAGGTGGTCATGGAAGCGAGTCCTTGCGGCGGAACCCGGTCGATTCACCCGGGGTTTCTGCAAAGGACTCTACGCCCGGCAACCGACCCGATCCGGGCGAGTCGGCGCGCGATGCCAGGTCCGACCAGGCACCCAACGGAGAGGCGTCGGGCGCGTCGTGACGGGGTCAGTCCGGGATCCTGATCGCGCGGACGTCGAAAGCGGCCCTGGGGATCTTGAGCTTCATCGCTTCGAGCGTCTCGACCAGCAGCTCGGCGACTACCGCGTTGCGCACCCACTTGTGGTCGGCGGGCACGATGTGCCACGGCGCGTGCGCGGTCGAGCACTTGGTGAGCGCGTCCTCGTAAGCCTCCATGTACGCGGGCCAGAGCTTTCGCTCCTCCACGTCGCGCGGTGAGAACTTCCAGTTCTTCCGCGGATCGCGCAGGCGGTCGAGCAATCGCTCCTTCTGCTCGCGCCGGGAGATGTGCAGCACGCACTTGACGATGACGGTGCCGTTGTCGGACAGGAGCCTTTCGAACGCGTTGATCTGGGCATAGCGGGATTTCCAGACCTTGGCGGGCACGAGCTTGCGCACGCGGGCGATGAGCACATCCTCGTAGTGGGAGCGGTTGAAGACGCCGATCTGGCCGCGGGCCGGGGCGGCCTTGTGGATCCGCCACAGGAAGTCGTGGTCGAGTTCTTCGGCGCTCGGCGCTTTGAACGACGTGACCTGGCAGGCGGAGGGATCGAGCCCGGACATGACGTGGCGGATCGTGCCGTCCTTCCCGCTGGTGTCCATGCCCTGGAGCACGAGGAGGACGGAGCGCTGGTTTTCGGCGTAGAGGCGGTACTGCAGGTCGTTGAGGCGATCGATCATCGCGGCTTGATGGACGCGGGCGGCGTCCTCGGAGTCCAGACCGAGCGTGTCGGCGGGATCGCGGCTTTTCAGGCGTGCTGCTTGGCCGGGCCTGAGCAGAACGCGAGCGACGAGTTTCCTCGGAGTCATGCCCAAGGGATCGTTCAGTTGTGGCCGGACGGCTTCTTGATCGGCTTGGGCTTCACGAGATCCTTGCTCGTATCGCCGGCCAGGTGCTTGCCGCAATGCGGGCAATTGTCCGGGTATGAGCCGTGCCCCGCGGGCTCAAAGACGCCCGTGCAGAACTGGCACTCGTACACCTCGGTGCCGAGCTTGCTGCACTTGGGACACTTCGGGATCGCCGATCCGGTGTCGCGCTGCACCGCCAAAAGATCACCCCGCTTCACGCGGAAAACCTCGTTGCATTTGGTGTCCGAGCACTGCCAGATCGAAATTTCTTCCATCACCAGGTCGCCCTCTTTGGGCGCATTGGCAAAGCGAAACACGAAGAACGCCGCGGCGCCGAGCATCACAAACGCCAGCACCAGCTTGATGGTCTTGTTCAAAGCTCAATACTCCGAGTGTGCGCGGACACCGACGCGTCGGGGCCGCGACGCCCTCGACAGCCAATCCCTGTCCGGCACATTTCGATCACTTCCGATCCAGAATGTCTTCCAGCGTCTTGTGCTGGCGATTCCACTTGGCGACCCACTCGGGCTTGTCGTTCTGCCAATCCTGCCAGTTCTTGGCGGCCGCGGTGTTCTGTTCGTTGGTGGGAACCTCGTCGACCGGTGCCGGCGCGATGTCGTTGCGTTTCACCGCGGTGGCGTGCAGGTCGGCCCACATCACATCGGTCGTCTTGCTGTGGACGTAGCCGGGCCAAGACGTCCGTCCGCCTCGCTCCGGGACCACGTACATGTCTTCCGAAAGATCGGCGCGGCTGTCTGTCACCACGATCATCTTGTCGGGGAAGAGCACCGTGGTGAGCTTGGGCTCGAAGTACGGCCGCTCGCCGTCGTCCTGAACCGGCGCGTTCGTCGTTTCCTTCGGATGCTTGATGTGCCCGCCCAAGCCCAGGGCGATGTGGTTGCCGGCGCCGTAGGTATCCAGCAGAGACTCGCCCCAGCCGTTGTAGCCATAGCTAAAGCCACGCTTGCGCTTGCCGCGCAATTCCATCTCCTCGGGAAGATAACCGACGAGGGGGTTGTTGGGGTTCTCCGCCTTGCTCTCGTTCGCCTCGTCGCGCGAGATGAACTTGTACTGGAAGTCCGCGCCTCGCGACGGGCAGTTGAAGATCCCGTACGAGTTGTCGACCGACTTCTTGATGCGGCCAACCCAGCTGAAGAGCCAGTCCCCGTTCTCGCGCGGCGCCTGCCAGTGCTCGCCGGGGAAGTACTCCGTGCCGTCGGCCTGGTAGATGCCCAGGCCCGTCGCCTGCTGCTTGAGGTTGGAGAGGCAGATCGCCTGGCGGGCAGACTCGCGAGCCTTGCCGAGCGCGGGGAGCAGGATGGCAATCAGGAGCGCGATGATCGCGATGACGACCAAAAGCTCGATCAACGTGAATGCGGCGCGGCGATTCCTCATGGGCGGTCCTTGTCTTCGCGAGTCTCTGTGTGTGCGAGGGCCAAGAACGAGCGCCGCTCGCGATCCCGGACGATGGGGACAATTATGACGGAAGCGGCCCGAGAACGCAAGCCGGTTCCTCACCCATTCTGAACAGGATTGCGGAGTCCGTAGTCTGTTACTTCTTGGCGGGCTCGGAGGGCTTGGCACCGGCGGGCGCGAGCTTGGCGGCCTCTTCAGCGGAGAGCTTCTTGGCGCTGTTGATGGTGACGGCCTCGACCGGCACATCGGCGTGGAAACCCTTGGTGGTGGTCTTGACGCCCTCGATCTTGTCGATGACATCCATGCCGGAGACGACGCGGCCGAAGACGGCGTATCCCGCGCCGTCGCGGGGTTGGTCGAGGAAGGCGTTGTCCTTGGTGTTGATGAAGAACTGGTTGGAGCCGGAGTCAGGCTGATTTCCCAGGCGGGCCATGGCGATGGTGCCGCGCTTGTTGGACAGGCCGTTCTTCCACTCGTTCTTGATGCCCTTGCCCTTGTCGCGTTCTTTCATGGTGGCGTCGAAGCCGCCGCCCTGGATCATGAAGCCCTTGATGACGCGGTGGAAGATGGTGCCGTCGTACGCGCCCTTCTCCACATAGCCGAGGAAGTTCTCGGTGGAGATGGGGGCCTTGGCGTTGTCGAGTTCGATGACGAGGTCACCCATGGAAGTCGAGAGCTGAACGTACACGCGGTCCTCCGTTTTCTTGGCATCGGCGGGCTTGATGTCGCCCGGCTTGGTTTCGGGTTTGGCTTCGGGCTTGGTTTCCGGCTTGGATTCTGGTTGGGTGGCGGGGGGCTGAACTGGCGGCTCGGCGGGCTTGGTTCCCTGGGCCAGGGCCGAGGTGGTGACCGCCGAAACGACCAACGCCGCCGCGAACGCAAAGAGCTTGTTCATTGAGGATGCACCCTGTCGGGGAGTTCGACGTGAGGGCCGACCCCGATCGGCCGATAACGGTGGAGGGTAGGCGTCGCGCGTCCTCCGGGTGGTTGGTCGGGCGGGGCTTGCAGGAGTTCCCCATGTGCCGCTTTGTGCTGTACCAAGGCCCGCCCCTGACACTCGCGTCGCTGGTGATCGACCCGGCCAACTCGATCATCAACCAAAGCCTTCGCGCGCGGGAGAGCGACGACGCGATCAACGGCGACGGATTCGGCGTGGCGTGGTACGTGCCCGAGCTTTCGGAGGAAGCGGGCGTGTTCAAGTCGTTCACGCCGGCGTGGAGCAACCAGAATCTGATCCACCTGGCGCGGGTGACAAAGAGCCGCTGCGTGATGGCGCACGTCCGGGCCGCGACGCCGGGCCTGAGCGTGAGCGAGCTGGATTGCCATCCGTTCACGCGCGGGCGCTTCACGTTCATGCACAACGGAGACGTGGGCGGATTCTCGCACATCCGGCGCGCCATCCAGCAGCGACTGTCGGATCGCGCGTTCGCGTCCATCCAGGGCTCGACGGATTCGGTGCATCTCTTCGCGCTCTTCCTCGACCATATGTGGCACTCGCACATCACCGATCCGCTGGAGGCGATGGCGGCGTCGCTCCTACGCGCGGTTCACGACGTGCGGACGCTCCAGGAGGCCCATCACGTGCGCGAGTACAACTACCTGAACATTGCGATCTCCGACGGCACGCAGTCGGTGGCGCTGCGGTTCACGACCGACGAGCCCAAGAACGCGTCGACGCTGTACGTGCATACGGGCAGGAAGTATGTCTGCGACGGGAACATCTGCCGCATGGTCGACCCGGAGAAGGGCCAGGGCGCCGTGCTGGTTTCGAGCGAGCCCTTGAGCGATGACCCGGGGTGGCAGACGGTGCCGGTGAATCACCTCGTGAAGGTGAGCCAGGAACAGACGGTGGAGATCGTGGAGGCGAAGATCGCGTGAACGATTGCGCTCACGCCTCGCCGCAGAGCCCGCCGCGGCGGCAGGGTCGACGACCGGGCGCCCGCCGCGGGAACAGATCGAGGCGCCCGTAAACATGCGAGCATCGCTGGACGCGGCGCGCCAAGGCGCTTCGAGCGTGTCGGCGATAAACACGTCGAACCATCCGACGGCGAAGAACTCGGCCGTGACGAGCGTGAGGAGGAGCGCCGCGACGAACCGGCTGCGCGGCGGGAATCGCGGGCACGGGGAGATGCGCGACGACCATGCCTGATGCACCGCGGCCTTGGAATGGGTGGCGAAGCCCGCACCGCCGTCGGCACGAAAAGGAACCCGGACCCGAAGGCGGGTCCGTGGGCGGCGTTTTCGAGATGAAGGAGGCGATCAGGACCTCTTGCCGAGGACGAAGCCGAGGCCGGCGGCGATGAGGGTGAGGCCGCCGAGACCGCCGACGATGGCGAGGAAGTTGTCGCCGAGCATTCCGATGAGGTCATCGCCGACGCCGGTGAGGCCAAGGACGACGGCGAAAGCGGCGACGAGGAGCGCGACGGCGGCGCCGAACGAAAGACCGCCGACCAGGCCGGAGCCCGCGCCGTCGTAGGGTTCGGCGGCCATCATGGGCATGACGGCGGCGGCGCCTGCGGCCGCCATGGCGGCGTCGCCCTCGCTGGCGGCGGGTGTTTCAAAGAGAGCGCCGCCCTCTTCGCCGGTGGCGGGTTCGACGGCGGTCTGCTGGGCGACGGTTTCGTTGCCGTAGACGTCATCCAGAAGGTTCGCGCCGAGGCTGGTGTCGTCCTGGTCCTTGGTCATGTCGAGGAGGCCGGAGCCCGAGCCGGAGCGGCCGGGGTCGGCGAGCGACGGCGAGTTCGACACGCGCGTGACGGCCGAAGGATCGGCCTCTTCGGTGGCGTCGGCGTCGAAGATGCTGATGCCGGTCTGCTCCTTGGCGTTTTCGGGCGACACCATGATGCCGCTGGCCGAGCCGCTGGAGGCGAGGGAGAGGGGCTCGAGCTCGCCGCTGTCGGCCAGGGGGATCGAGTCCTCGTCCTTGCCGCCGGCGAGCAGGTCGACCTGCTCGACCTTGAACATGAGGCGGTCGCGGTCGCGGAACTCCTGCAGCTGGTTGCTGGAGACCATTTCCTTGACCTGCTCGGTATTCTTTCCGAGCTTGGCGGCGGCCTCTTCCAGCGTGTAGAACATCTTCGCCATGCGCGACTCCAACTCCAGACAACCCGACGAGCAAACCCGGCCCAGACCCGCGGGGGCGGATCAGCCTTGTCCCGGACAAGCGGGACCCGGGCAGGTCGGGCCCGAACGTCTCGGGCCCGCGTCGCCAAGGTCGTCGGGAACGCAAAAGCTAGCGACACAAAGGCCCGGCATCAAGCGGGGAACGCCCGAGACTCCCAAAGTGCCACACTTCCGGCGTCCCCTGCCGCCGGCGCCCTTGGAGCGATTCGAGATCGTTCACCCCGCGGTTCCCGCGGCGCTGCAAGGGTTCACGATCCTGCATATCTCGGATTTGCATGTGCGCCAGCACAGGCCGACGCCCCCCACCATCGCCGACCTGATCGACGCCCTTGCCCAAACAGAGGCCGATCTGGTGGTGCTGACGGGCGATTTCATGGACCGGCCCGGCGACGAAAAATCCGCGCTGGAATCGCTGAAAGGCGTCGTGGCGGCATGCCGAGCAAGGCTGGGAATCGCCGGGGTCGTCGGCAATCACGACTCCGGGGCGCTCCGAGAGCGGCTCAGCGAGGTCGAGGGCGTCCGCTGGCTGACGCGGAGTCAGCCGGTGTGGGATGTACTCCCCGAGTTGCGATTGATTGGGAGTGAGGAGCCGGAGGACTTGCTCGCGAGCGTGCTCGCAAGCCCCGCGGCCACCGGAACCGGCGCGATGACCATCGGCCTAATTCACTACCCCTCCGAGATCTACACGGCGGCGGACCTTGGCATTCCGCTGGTGCTGGCGGGGCACACGCACGCGGGGCAGTTCCGCGTGACGCCGCGGCTGGCGCCGCACACATCGAGCGACCTGCCGGCGGATTTGGCGACGGGTGTTCTGCGTCTGAGGCAAACGCTGTGCGCGGTGAGCCGCGGGCTGGGTCAGGCGGTGATCGAGGCGCGGTTCAATTGTCCGCCACAGGCGCCGGTGTATGTGCTGAGGCGGGGCGAGCTGCCGGGGATCGGGGCGGGCGACTTCAATCGCCTGACGATGCACCAGGCGTGGTGATCGCACGGTTCGCATCTCGGCAGGCCCGACGGAAGCTTCACTCCAGCGCAACACGGAGAGCCACGGGTGAACGCGACAGGCCGATCGCGTTTCGGGCGAGTATTCTTCCCCTCCATGTTTTCCGAACTTCGATCTCGATCGCCCGATCCCGGCCTTGGTGGGGTCTGGCTGTATGAAGTGTGCCGAACCGGCGCGGTCACGGTGCTGCGCGAGTTTTTCGGCGCCGAGGCGTACCACGCCGAGCGCGTGCCCAAGGAGGGCGCGCTGATCCTCGCGGCCAATCACCAATCGTACCTGGACCCGCCGATGGTGGGCGGAATGGCGGGGACGCGGCACTGCTCCTACCTCGCCAAGGCCCCGCTTTTTTCATTCAAGCCCTTCGGGGCGCTGCTGCGCGCGATCAACTGCGTGCCGGTCTCGGGCGACGGCGGCGACGCGGGCTCGATCCGCGAGATCGTGCGGCGGCTTGATCGTGGGCACGCGGTCGTGATCTTTCCCGAAGGCGGGCGGACGTTCACCGGCGCGATGACGCCGCTGAAACGCGGCATCCTGCTCCTGGTGAAGCGGGCCAGGTGCCCGGTGCTTCCGGTGGCGGTGGAAGGGTGTTACGACGCGTGGAAGCGGAACGGGAAGCCGCGGCCCTTCACCAGCCCGATCGCGGTGATGTACGGGCAACCGATCCCCTACGACGAGCTGATGAAAGACGGCCCGGAAGCGGCGCTGGAGCGACTGCACCGGGAGATTGACGGAATGCGGCGCGAGCTGCGCGCGATGCTCCGGCGGCAGACGCGGGGCGAATATCCCAAGCCCGGCGCGGGGGACCAAGTGTCCTGAGCCACTGGGTGACGCAATCGGGTCCTTCGATCTTTCGCGGAGATCCAGGCCCCGTGGACCGCGGAGTGTCTCGAAGTCGAGACATCGACGCTCCCAGGTCCAGGATTCCGGCGCACGAAAAAGCCCCCGGCTGAGCCGGGGGCCTGGTGAGTTTCACACGCGATCCGGCGGGTGGCCCGCGGTCGATCGGGTTGGCTACCTCGCCTCGACGAACTTGGAGAGCAACGAGCGGGTGTTCTCCAGGCCCAGGAAGAAGTTGGTGGATTCGACCGAGTCGCTCGTGTCCGACAGGTTGTTGGACTGATTCGACACCGAGTAGGTCTGGCCGGTGCCGGGAACGGTGACGACCGAGTTGGCCGCCATGATGTCCAGGAGCGAGGCCTGCCCGGAATAGTCGCTCGTGACGCGTCCGCCCATCAGCTCGATGGCGCGCCGCCCGATCGCCGCCGTAATCGACGAGGCTAGGTTGTCGATGTCCGCCAGGCTCGGCGTGTAACCCAGCGTAGCGAACGTCGGGAGGAAGACGACCGCGTCGTCGTTGGAATCGGCGTTGAGCACGTCGATCTTCTGCGAGTAGCCGTAGGGCTGCGTTGCCAGGAACGCACTGCCGCCGAGGCCCAGCAGCGCCCCGAAGTTGGCGTTGGAGAAGACCAGGGAGACCGGGTCGCTCGTCGACGCCAGGTAGATTGTCGAGAACTCCTGGAACTCAAAGTCCAGCGGGTTCGTGGAGACGTTGACCGCCAGACCCGCGGCGTTAAAGGTGGTCTGCAGATCGTTGCGGATCTTGCCCAGCACATAGTTCTGGATCGTCTGGCCGTTGGGCATGGTGCCGGTGTATCCCAGCAGCGAGATGTCGAACTTGCGGAGGCTGGTGGACTGCCCGGCGACCTCGAGCCAGTCGATCGTGCCGCCGTTGGTCTCGATCAGGAAGTTCTGGACCCGCTTGGTGAGGACGGTCGGGGACTTCGTCGCGTCCTGCTCGACCACAATCTGGTAGTCGGTGTTGAAGACGCCCTGCAGGTACAAGGCGTAGGAGGCGTCGAGCGTGGTGTTGGAGACCTGGCGTCCGGGGGTCAGGAACTCGATGTAGAAATCGCCGTTGGCGTCGTAGCCATAGGTCGCGTTGTCGCCGGCGGTGATGACGCCCGTGGGCCCGCCGTTGGGGAGGAACTCGCTGGAGCTGGCGACCAAGACCGCGTCGCCGGCGCCGGTTGAGAGCGAGGTATCAAAGACGCCGAACTGAACCGAACCGCGATAGTCCTGCGGGACGGAGGTCCTGAACGCGTTGTTCAGGCCGGTCTGGCTGCGGCTGCCCAGGTCGCCGCCGTCGGCCGAGAGCTTGATGGTGATCTTGACCTTGGACCCGGTCGCGACCGTCAGCCCGTTGTTGAGGTGGAAGATGTCGACGTCGGGGAAGACGTCGTTGGGGATGCCGCGGTGGCCCGCCGGACCGATCGAGGAGTCGATCGTGGAGGTCATGAGCCCCGCGCCGGTGCGGGTGGAGACGATGGCGCCGGCGTTGTTGAAGCCTGTGACGAGGTCGTCGCTGGTGTTGGGCACACCGTCGACGCCCGCCGAGAGCGTGAAAACAAAGTTGCCGATGGTGATGCTGCTCACGTCGTCGCCGGTGCCGAAGACGGCGTCGACGCCCGCGAACGAGATCGGCGCGGGGGCGTTGACGACCTTGTCGCCGTTGCCCGCGTCGGTCGTGTCGCGGAAGCCGCTGTCGCCGTCGTCGAAGACCTGGACCGTGAACGAGTAATCGCCGATGCTGGCCGGCTCGACCTCGGGATTGGGAACGGCGCCGGGCGTGGCGTAGGCGAACCCGCCGTTCTCGTCGGCGTTGCCGACGATGATGTAGTACGTTCCGGTGCGGCGGACGAGCATGTTCTGCTCGAACGTCTGCGCGGTGATGTCGCTGGAGTTCACCGGGAGCGCCAGAATCTGCGTGGTGTTGACCGGCGCACCCAGCGAGTCCACCAGGAAGGCGTTGGTGAGGAAGGCCGAACCGCTCAGGGCGCCCAGGCGGAGCATCTGCCCGGCCTGGAGCGTGATCTTGTACACGTCAGTATCGCCCGCGAAGCGGAAGTAGTTGGAGTCGTTGTCCGGGTGATCACCGATCGTTCCCCGCAGCGTGAAGACGCGGTTGGCGTCGGGCAGCCCGTCCGGCGTGCGGTTGTCGTCCAGCAGCACGTTGAGGTTGACCGGGGCGTAGAAGTCAACGGTCAGCACTTGCTGGTTGGTATCGGGGTCGGTGACGATGGCGCGCTCGCTGGTCAGCTTGTCGCCCGCGTCGCCCACCACGTTGTCGTCCGAGTAGTTGTCTCCCGGCGTGAGCACGCCGTCGGCGTTGCCGTCCAGGTACGTGCGTCCGAGCGTCGCGCGGATGATCGACGCATCGAGCTTGAAGCGGTAGAGGCCCGGGCCGGGGATGCCGGCCTGTTCGGGCAGGTTGCGGCTGGTCAGCTCGCGCGAGAAGCGCACGATCGCGGTGTTGTTGACCGCGTCGTATTCGATGGCGTAGTCGACCGTGTTGATGAGGCGGAGTTCCTGCTCGCCCGACTCGCCGCGCACCTGATAGATCGACAGGCCCGTCGCCAGCGTGCTGGAGTCGACCGACTGGTTGAACACCAGCTTAGCCGTCGACACCCGCGCGATGTCCTGTGTCGAGAGGTCGGCGACCTGGAACGGCGCCGGCGGCAGGATTTTCCGATCGATCTTGAAGTTGCCCGAATCCGTGCCGTTCGAGCCCCCGATCTTGACCGCGCCCAGCGTGCCCGTCGAGGCGATGCGGTACGACTCGCTGTCGCGCGTCGAGCCCACGCCCGTGCCGCCGATCGTGACCTTGCCGATCGTGCTCCGCCCCTCGGCGATGCGGTCGTCGGTGGTGCCGAAGAACCCGTCCGTGCCGCGGATCAGGCCCGCGATCAGGTCGCTCTCGAAGAAGTTGCCGCCGATCGTCGCGTCGCCCATGAAGCCCGACGAGAGCTTGTCGGCGTTGATGCCGCTCCCGCCAAACTCCGTGTCGTAGCCAAGGTCGACGCCCGCCATGATCGACGAGTCGAAGACATCGCCCGTGACCTTGATCGAGCCGAAGAACTCATTGACCGAGACCCACGAACGCGAGACCGAGCCGGCCTGGAAGTCGCCCAGCGACGAACCCGCGCGGACCGTCGCGCCCTCCATCGCCCCGCCCACCACGAAGCTCGTCAGGTCGCGCTCGACGTTGACGCGCCCGCGATCGGCGCCGGTGATGTTGATGAAGCCGACGGCCAGGAGATTGAGGGTCGCCTCGCCACGGGTCGCGAAGTTCGCCGCGCCGAAGTCGCCCGTGATGTTGATGTAGGCCGTCTGCTTGGCGGTCAGCGTCCCGCCGCTGAAGCTGTTGCTCGTAAGCGTGCCGAAGTCGCCGCCGATGTTGATCTCGCCCGTGCCCGAGATGGTGCCGACCGTGATCGACTGCACGTACGCGTCGACGATGATGTCGGAGTTGCCGGCCAGGTTGGCCCCGATGAAGATCGCGCCGATCGAGCAGTCGTCGTTGGTGACGATGTCGAAGCTGTTGAGCGTCGGATTGGTCCCGTCGACCAGCACCGTCAGCGCCGTCGCCAGCGATCCGTTGACCACCGTGACGCGCTGCGTGGACTGGTTCCAGTAGGCCTCGCCCGGGCCGGCGAAGTAGAGCGTGCCCGTGTTCGACCCGTTCGTGAAGGCCAGGCCCGTCGACGTGATCGCCACGCCGGGGTTGGTCCAGCCGTCCCAGATGCGCGAGTCGGCGAGCTGCAGCGCCGGGCCGGCCTTGAAGATGCGGCTGTCGCCCAGCAGCGCGAGGCTGAACGAATCCGAGAACGCGCTGACGAACTCGGCCGTGCCGGAGAGCGTCACGACGTTGATGAACGACACGCCCGGCGCGACGCGGTCGTCGCCCGTGTTGTAGATGCCGTCCGCGCCCGGACGCATGCCCGCCGTCACGACCAACGCGTAGGCGTCGCCGCTGGCGTACACGTCGTTGATCCAGCCGGACTTGACGGTGTCGGCGTCGGAGCCGGTGCCCATCAGCATCCCGTCGGCGCCCAGGTCGGTCGCGCCGGCCTCGATGATCGCCAGCGAGATATTCCCGGCCTCGGAGCCGTTCCCCACCACCCCGATCGCGTAGATCGAGTCGCCCGCCACGATGTTTGTTCCGATCGTCGTCGTGAAGGGATCGTTGCCGATCGCGCCGTGGACCTCGACAAAGCCGATGGCCCGCCCCGCGATGATCTGGGTCTCGAACATCGAGCCGCCCGAGAGGTACACGCGCCCGACGTTCCAGCCAGCGCTGATCCGCGGCCCGTCCACGTTCACGGTCGCGGCCACCCCCACCGGGAGCTGGTTGCGGAACGCGTCCGCCGAGACGTTGGACGACATGGCCGCGTTCACGCCCACGTCGCCGAACACGCCGTCCGACGAGGCCAGCACGCTCACGCCGTAAAGGATCCAGTCGGCGTGGATGTCGCCGTAGAGGTTGCCGCCGTCGATGGTCACGCCGTTGATGTGCCCGTCGTACGCCGCGATGGTGTTGCCGGGGAGGAACGAGCCGTTGGTGATGATGATCGAATCGATGTTGTTGGAATAACTGATGATGTCGCCGTCGAAATCGCCCTCGATCTTGATCGCCTTGATCGCGCCGAAGGCGATGATCGAGCCGGTCGAGGTGAGGTTGTTGCCGGGCTTGCTGGAGACCCGCGCGATCGTGACCTTGGTGACCTCCTGGCCCACGCGCAGGTCGGTGTAGAGCGCCCCACCCGCGGTCGCTTCCTTCAGCGTGCCGCGGATCACGACCGCCTCCGCCCGACCCTTCTTGCCGATGTGACGCCCGGCCACGATCGAATCCACCGTGCCCGCGATGTCCGTCGCCAGGATCGCGTCGCGCCCGGCCTTGATCGACGTGACATTGCTCAGCGCGCCGATCGTCGTGATCGTCGCGTCGATGTCGCCGCCGGTCGCCTCGATCGAGCCGATCGGGCCCGACGAGGAGATCTTCCCGCTGATGCCGTTCTTGGCCGTCACCTTGACGATCTTGCCGAACGGCCCGTTGACCGCGATCTCGCTGTTGACGATGCTGTCGCCCACGGTGAGGCTGTCCAGGGCGCCGGCGATCGTGATGCGCGACGCCGTCAGGTCGCCGTCGATCGCCACGCTTGGCAGGCGCCCGGCGTTGATCGAGCTGGCCCGCATGTCACCCGAGAGCATGAACTGGGCGATCGAGTTGTCGACCTCCAGCTCGACGCGGGACATGTTCTTGGCGCTGATACGCCCGGTCACCGAACCGACCACGTCGACGAGAAGATCGTTGATCTCGCCCGTCGCGTCCTGCGTGAGCAGCGAGCCCAGATCCAGGCCGGTCTGGATCGTGTTGACCCGGAACTCAAGGTCGCCGCCCACCAGCGTCGAGTTGCGGTAGCCCTTGGCCGTGATGGTGCCGATGCTGCGCGTGAACGACGTGAAGCTCGCGTCGTAGTAGCCGTCCCGCAGGGTCATCGTGGTCAGCCTGGCGCCGCGCACCTCGGAGCGGAGCAGGTCGGCCTTGTCGCCGGAAATGAGGCGCAGCTCGCCGGTCGAAAGGCTGTCATCCCCGTACTGGAAACTGGACCAGAAGTTGTCCATGTTCATGACGCCGATGTAGGCGCCCACGATGTCCCCGCCGCCCGTCAGGCGGATTTCGCCGATCCCGTCGACCCCGTCCCCCAGCGGGAAATCGATCGCCGTGTTGTTGGCGCCGATCGGCCCGCGGATGTCCGCGACCTTGGACTTGCTGTTCAGGACCAGTCCGATGTCGTTGCCCGCGAAGATGCCCGTGCTCGCCAGCGCGCCGCCGGTGTTGGCCGCCAGCCCGTCGCCGATGTCCACCTCGTTCACGCGCCCGGAGGCGTAGATCGTTCCGACGATCCCGTCGAACTGGCCCACGCCCGTGCTCGCGTCATAGTTGGCGATGACCCGGCTGGCCAGGTTGCCCGCCAACACCAGCACGTCGCCCATCTTGCCCGCCACCCGCACCTCGCCCGTCACGTTGCCGGTGCGAACCAGCAGGCCGTTCAGCCACGGATCGAACGGCGAGCCGATGTCGTCGAGGTACGCGTTGCCCGCCGCCGAACTCGCATCGGTCACCGGCCGCAGACCCTGACCGTTGTAGTCGGCGCTGAACGTGCCCGTCACCGCCGGCGCCGCGATCGTGCTCCCCGACCCCGTGCCCGCGAGGCCCATGAACGGCCCGAAGAGCTGCGGCCCGAATGCCGGCACTTCCGTCCGCCCCAGGTGGCCCTTGGTGATCTCCAGCGCCGCGCCCGTCTGAGCCAGCAGGCCCACCACGTCGATCGCCACGATGTCGCCGTTGGGCGTGCTGTTGCTGATCGCGTTGAGCGCCGCCGCCGACTCGATCCGCAGAACGTCGACCTGCACGTTGCCCTTGATCGTGATGTTGGAATCGGCCGCCGCGCCCACCACGACGATCCGCCCGATCGAGATCACATCCGCCGCCGAACCCGTCGAGCCGCTGTCGATCTCCAGCGACCCGCCGTTGCTCAGGTCGACGATGATCTGCGCGATCGCCACGCCCTGCGACCCGTTCACCGGCAGCGCGATCACGCGACCGGTCGGAACCTGCGTCGCGCCCGACACCAGCCTGATCCGCACCGTCCCGCCGCCGTCGTCCACGAACTCCTGCGCCACGTTGGGCAACAGGTCGAAATCGGCGTCCACGGTCGACCGCAGGTCGATCCGCGGCGTGTCCACGAAGCGCACGTCCGACCCCGCCCCGAGGTTCATCGGAACGCCGTCGTCGCCCCAGTAGATGCCCTCGCGGGCCGCCCCGGTCGGCGCCACATCCTGGTTCACCAGCAGCGCGCCGATGATCGAGCCCGTCGGCGTGGTGAGCGACAGCGCGTCTCCATAGATGTACGAGCCCAGGCGGATCATCCCGATGTCGCCCTTGCCCGTCTTCAGGCCGGTCTTCACCTGGAAGTTCGGCGAGCCGACGACGTCGGCGAATGGCTCGGCGTCCTGGTCGATGCCGATCCCGCCCGACACGTCGAGCATTCCGATCCGCCCGCCGACGTTCATGTTCATGAAGTTGATGTCGCCCTCGGTGGGACCGACACCCGTCTGCGGAGAGAGACCCGTCACCAGCTGGCCCAGGTCGCCGCCGATCGTCAGCGTCAAGGGCACCAGGGTCGTGCCGTCGATGTCCGAGCCGAGCGTGATGTTCCACACCCCGCCCGCGATGCCCCAGGTGCCGCCGCCCCAGTTCAGGAAATCTTGGTCGCCGTCCGGGACATTCACATAGTCCTGGGCCGAGACCTCGGCGCCGGCGCTGGAGATCATCCCCGTGCCGATGCGGATCGAACCCACGCTTCCGTTCAGAAGATTGATGCTCTGCGACAGGCCGATGTTGGTGTTGCTGTTGTCCGTGCCGCCCGCGGCGCCGGAGGCGTTGACCGTGCGATACGACCCGAACGTGCTCGGCGCCATGCCGAGGATCGTCGCGGTGTAGTCGCTGAACCCGAAGCCGTCGTCGGCCCCGTTGGAGTCGTTGGGATCGCCCAAGACCAGATACAGCACGCCCGGCGCGCTCGGCTGGTATGTGACGAACGTCAGATCTCCCACGCCGCGCACGTTCCCGGGAGTCGCCACGGTGCGCCCGCGCGAATCAACGAGACGGAAATATGTGAAGTTCGTCGCGGAGACCGTGTCCTGCACCTGCACCGTGATCGGCGTCACGCCGTCGGTCGCAAAGGCGAACACGTCGACGTTGTCGTCGCCGGTGTTGATCGTGTCCCGGGCCGAGAGATCGCCCGTGATGCGGACGCCGGTGCCCCCGTTGCCGACCCATTCCGCCGACAGCAGCGAGTCGTTGCGCCGGAAGCCCTGTCCCAGAAGCGGGCCCTGCGCCGCCCCGCGCAGCCCGAACAGCCCCGTCTGCGACGCCAGGCCCGTGTTGGCGAGATTCGCCTGGATCGCCGCCTCGGGCCCTTCGGTGCTGGCCGGATCGATGGCGAACGGCGCCTCGGACTCCTGGTAATTGAAAATATCGCGCGCCGGACGACCCGTCGGGTCGGTCAGGTCGCCCGACACCGTGATGTCCAGCAGCGATCGCCCGCCGATCACCACCTCGCCGAGCGTGCGCCCGACGATCAGCTGCGACCCCGTTTTGCGGTGCGGATTCGTCGGGTTGCCGATCTCCGCCGACCAGCGTCCAGCCTCGCTCTGAACCACCAGCGAGCCCAGATCACCCGCGACCGTCATCGATCCCACCAGGTATCCGATGTTCGCGCTCCCCACCGAGCCCGTGAAATTCGACGAGCCGTGCATGACCGCGTGCGCGAACACGCTCCCGATCGAGCTCCCGCCCGTCACGAAGATACCCTGATTCGGATTCACAAAGCCCGCGGTCACCACGCTCCCCGTGCCGGCGGGCAGGCCGTCGGCGTTGTAGTTGTCCAGCGGCCGGATGAACGGGCTGCCGATCACCAGCGACCCGCCCGCCCCGGGAAGCCCGCCGACCGCGTTGGCCTCCGCGTCGTAGATATAGCCGAAGCCCGCACCCTCGAAGACATCGAGCGTGCCGCCGATCGCTTCCGAGCGGATGTACTGGAAGCCGCCCCCGAAGGACTCCGCGTCCGGGTCGACCTGACCCGTATAGGCCGTCACCGAGCCGCCCCACATCGAGACCGCCACCCTCGAGTCGGAGTTGTTGATCACGATCTTGCCGATGCCGTCGTTGAAGTTCGGAATCCCGTTGTCGTCGATGTCGACCAGCGTCACGTTCAAGCCGTCGGGCTTGCCCAGCGCAAGCGTC
>JABWBC010000074.1 GCA_013360695.1 Phycisphaerales bacterium | reverse complement strand
CTCGCGCCGGTGAGGATGACGGGCTCGCGGACGATCTCGCGCACCGCCCGCTCGACAACCGCCTGCACGGTGCGCATCTCCAGGCGTGCGATGCCGCCCGACCCGGGCTCGATCAGGCCCAGCACTTTGTTCGCAGGCGGCGCGTGCATGGGGATGTCGCGCTGCGAGGGGGCGGTCAACGCGGCGTGGGTTGGGTCGGCTTTGGTGGCGGGGCTTGCGGGCGCGGGCGGCTCCTGCTTCTGCCAGCCGCAGAAGTCCGTGCCGTCGTAGGCGATGGTGAGCTTGTAGCGTGGCACCGGAGAAGGGTACGGGGGGAGGACAAATCGCTAAATCGCCAAATGGCCAAATCGTCAAATGTCCAAATGAAGAGTAGAGAAGTTGCGTGCGATCAGTCGCCGCCGCCGCACCCGCCACCACCGTCGCACCCGCCGCCGCCATCGAAGCCGCCGCCCGAGTCGACGGGCGCGCAGCTATCGAACGAGGCGTGCGAACCGTGATCGTGCCCGCCGTCGTGCGCGTGATTTCCGTGATGACCCGCGTCGTGATGTCCGGGGGCTTGATGTCCGGGGGCGTGGTGTGCCGAGTGTCCGCCCGATCTGGCGAGCGAGGACCCATCGCTCATTGCGCCGGGCGCCATGAGGTATGCGATGCCCGGGTCGATTCCTTGCGATCCCGCGGCATCGGTGCGCTCGCTCACGCCCGCGTTCCGTGAGTTCTTGCGGATCGAGAACGCGATGATGGCGATGACCATCCCGACCACCATCGCCCCGACGAACAGCGCGCCCGTATCCATGCCATGTTGTACCACGGAGAGGTCGATCGGCTGCGGCGGGCCGACGCCGGCGCCGGGGGCGTCACGCCGCCTTGTTCTTGCCGCCCAGCGTCTTTCGCATCACGACAATGATGACGGCCAGGAGCGCGATCGAGGCGAAGAAGACCGCAACGATGGGGCCCAGGCCGTTCATGCGCGAGTGTAGACCCCGCTCCTTGCGCGAACGCCGACGGAAGGCGAGATTGATCCCGGAGTGGCGGCCTCAAAAACACCACCAGCCCGGGGAGGCCCGGGCCGGTGGACACAGAACTTGGATGTCAGGCGTCGCGATCAGCGGCGACGACGACGGGCGGCGACCACCAGGCCGAGACCCGCGAGGGTGGCGGCGCCGGGGGCGGGCACATCGGTGAAGTAGGCGGTGTTGCCGCCGTTGGGCAGCGTGCCGTCCACGCGGATGTGGAAGCCAAAGTGGTCCACGTCGCCGACGGCGAGGCTGTCGAACGTGAAGTTCTGGCTGCCGCCGGGCGTGATACCGGTGTTGGGATTGGTCTTCCAGCCGACGATCCCGCCGGTGCCGGAGTTCTTGTTCCAATCGCTCCAAACCCCGAAGCTCGACGTCGAGCCGGAAAGGTCGATGTCGTCCGACAGGGCCCAGAAGCCGAAGACGTCGGTGATGTTGTAATAGGTGGCGCCGATCTTGAGCTGCGGGTGGTTGCTCAAGGACACCTTGTAGGTCAAGCCGGTGATGAGCTGGACCTGAACGCCGCCGATGAGATCGGCATCCTGGAACGAGCTGCGCGTCTGGGCGAGCGCGGAACTGCCCAACGCGGCCGCGGCGATCGCCGCAGCGAGAACATACTTCTTCATTTTCCCTCTCCCTCTGAAAAGAAAACCAGCCGTGGCGGGCGGCGGAAACGCCCGAGATCGGAGAGATCCCCGACCTGCATACATTTTACCGCGCAATTTCTGCGTTCGACTCATTATTCTGTCGTAACTGTTGTAAATTCAGCGATTTATAGGGGTCATTGCTCTCCATAATTCCGCTGAAACGCCCCAAAAAAACCAACGCCGTCCCGAATGGGAACGGCGTTGGCAGCCCGTGGGTCTCTTCCCAGACGGGCGTCGTTCGGGCTCGCCGGTGCGGACGGGGGGGTGGGTGGGGGCTCCATGTCTGCCGCGACGTTGGTCGCCTGCATGTCCCGTCCGCTTCGTCTCTTCTCAAACGATCCGGCTTGCCTTGTCGGGCGGCGAGAACTGCCCGCTCGACACCCCAACCTTGCCACACGCGGCAAACCCCGCCAGCGATCGGGGATTCCCGGGGGCCGGTCGTGCCTCGGAAGCCCGCACGCGCCCCACAATCCTCCCGCGCTGAGGTCCGTGAAGTCGAGGTCACCAATCCGTCGCGTTCTCGGAACGTTCGGCTACCATTGCCCGCCATGCCGAGCATCACCATCAACGGCACCAAGTGCGACTTCTCCCCGGGCCAGACGATCCTCCAGATCGCCAATGCCAACGGCGTCGACGTGCCGCAATACTGCTATCACGACGGCCTTTCGGTCGTCGCCTCCTGCCGCATCTGCCTCTGCGAGGCTTGGGCGCCCAACCCCAAGACCAACCAACTCGAGCCGTTCATGGGCGGAAAGCTCCTGCCCAGTTGTCAGCAGACGGCATCGGACGGGATGGTCGTGTATACGGATTCACCCAAGGCGGTCGCCAATCAGAAGGCCGTCATGGAGTTCCTGCTCATCAACCACCCGCTGGATTGCCCGGTGTGCGATCAGGCGGGCGAGTGCTTCCTGCAGGACTACTCCTATGAGTACGGGCGGGGCGTGTCGCGCTTCCAGGAGCAGAAAGTCAAGCAGCCCAAGAAGGACGTCGGCCCGCACGTCCTGCTCTACTCCGATCGGTGCATCATGTGCACCCGCTGCGTGCGCTTCACGCGCGAGGTGACGGGCACCGCCGAGCTCTCCGTGCAAGGCCGCGGCAACAAGGAAGAGATCGACACGTTCCCGGGCGTGCCGCTCGCCAACGAACTGTCGGCCAACGTGATCGACTTGTGCCCGGTGGGGGCGTTGCTGGACAAGGACTTCCTCTTTGCTCAGCGCGTGTGGTTCTTGAAGTCGACGCCGTCGATCGACGGGCTGACGGCCAGCGGCGACAACCTGTTCATCGAGCACAACCAGGGCAAGGTCTACCGCGTCAAGCCGCGGACCAATCCCGCGGTCAACAAGTGGTGGATCACCGACGAGGTGCGTTACGGCTGGCGGCACATCCACGCCGACAACCGCCTGACCACGCCGATGCGTCGCCAGTATGGCGCGCTGGTCGAGACCGACTATCCCAAGGCCTACGACGACACGATCGAGGGGATTGCCAAAGAGACGTCGATCGGCAAGCGCCTCGCGGTGCTCGTCAGCCCGATGCTCTCGTGCGAAGAGGCGTATGCGCTCGCGACGCTGGCGCGGCGGCTTGATCCCAAGGCCGTGCTGGGCGTCGGGCCCGTTCCGGTGCGCGGGCAGGACAAGGTGTACCCGATCGGCGCGGACGAGAAGAGCCCCAAGGCCTTCAAGGTCTACTCCGAGAAGGCGCCGAACGCGCGCGGCGTGCGTCGCGTGCTGGTGGCGCTCGGTGGGAACGTGGTTGAGTTCGACGATTTCCTGAAGTCCCTCGGGCACGCCACGGGAAAGAGCGACGTCGGCGCGGTCCTTCTCACCGGCAACTATCCCGACGCGTGGGCGAGCGACGCGCTCGTGAAGTCGTTGGGCGGCAAGTTCGTCGTGGTGATCGACACGCTCATGAACCGCCTGGTCGACGAGGCCAACGTCGTCCTGCCTGGCGCGACCTGGGTGGAGAAGGCCGGATCGTTCGAGAACGCCCGCGGCATGATCCAGCCCTTCGAGCAGGCGATCCCGTGCGTGGGCGCGTCAAAGTCGGAAGGCCAGCACGCGATTGACATCGGCGCGGTGCTGGACGGCGCGGAAGCGCCCGTCGACGAGACCCGCACGATGGTGGTGATCTCGTCCAAGGGCCAGGTCCCCGCGGGCACGGAGCAGGCGACCAACATGGGCGCCGCGTTCAACGCCGCCAACGTGCGGGCGGAGATGGCCCGTGCGTTCCCGGCGCTGTCGGCGTTCGTGAGCGACGTGAAGCCCCCGGCCGCCCCGGCGCTGGCCGAGCCCGACATGGCGATGGTCGAGCTCTGATCGAGGGATCGCGATGGAAACACTCCAGTGGGTCGTGGCGGTGATCGTGCTGATCGGTGCGACGGCGTTCGTCTTGGTGTGGTGGCGGATCGGCGATCAGTGGGCCGACGAGGAGCACCAGAAGTTCCCGAAGAAGCGCTCGCCGCACGAGGGGAAAGAGAAGATCGTGATCAAGTCGAGCAAGCCCGACAGAGGTTCCGGCCAGTAGCCCGATCGTGAGCAAGGACGTGAACGGATGACGCGATCTCTGCGCTGGAACTCCTTTCATTCCCTGTCTCGCTGCCCCCCTGTTTCACTGTTTCGCTCTCTCGCCGTCTTGCTTCCACCGCATCGGAGCCCCGCCCGTCATGGCCGACAACAAGCCGATTCAACCGCCCACCGGCACGCGCGACCTGTATCCGATCGAGGCGGCGCGGCGCCGATTCATCACCGAGGCGTGGCGCCGCGCGTCGATCAACCACGGCTTTGAGGAGGTCGACGGGCCGACGTTCGAGTCCACGGAGCTCTATACCAAGAAGTCGGGCGAGGGGATCGTCTCCGAGATCTTCGGCGTGTTCAGCGGCAAGGACGAGCAAGGCGTGAAGGCGCTGGGCGAGAAGTTGGCGCGTGGCGAAGATGCGCCCGCGCCGTATGCGCTGCGACCCGAGTTCACGCCGACGCTGGCGCGGATGTACGCCGCACGCGCGGCGAGTTTGCCCAAGCCCACCAAGTGGTTCACCGCCGGGCCGTTCTTCAGGGCCGAGCGCCCGCAGCGCGGGCGGTTGCGCGAGTTCCTGCAGTGGAACTGCGACGTGATCGGGCTGGCGCTGCCTGAGAAGCCGACGGCGGAGGATGTCGCGCGGGCGACGGCCCAGGCGGACGCGGAGGTGATCGCGGCGTGCGTGGGGTTGCTGCGCGAGCTTGGCCTCACCGAGAATGATTTCAAAGTGAGGATCAACGATCGGCGAGCGATGGGAGCCGTGTTTGAGAAGGGCGGGGTCGTTCCGGAAGCATACCCGGCGCTGTTCGCGCATCTCGACAGGATCGGAAAGCTCGCGCCCGAAGTGTGGAGAACCGAAGCCTCGAAGCTCGGCGTTCCGGACACTCTCCAGTTGTGGTTTCTCAACACCATGCAGTTGGCGGACAACAGGGATCAGTCTCAATTCGCCGGTGAAATGACCGGCACACTCGCCGCGCTCTTTTCGGTTTGGAGCGAGAGCCTGGCTCCGATCAGGAAGCAGCTCGAAGCGGCGGGTATTCCCTCGGGCGTGATTGTTGAGGACGTGAAGATCGTCCGCGGCCTCGCGTACTACACCGGCATGGTCTTCGAGGTCATCGTCGACGGCGAGCGGGCCGTCGCCGGCGGCGGGCGATACGACAATCTCATCGAGCTTTTCGGCGGGCCTTCGACTCCCGCGGTCGGCTTCGGCATGGGCGACGTCGTCCTCTCGCTGGTGCTGCAGGACAAGGGCCTGATGCCAAGCGACGCGGAGCTGATGCAGATCGCCGGGCAGTCGCCCGACGTATTCGTGATCTCGAACGGCACGCCCGAGGCCGACGCGGCGCTGCCCTCGGTGCTCGCCGATCTTCGGCGCGGCACGCGCGAGTCGCGCGGGCGCGATTCGCTCCACGCGCGCCGCACGAGCAAGACCACCAAGAACGTCGGAAAGCTCCTGCAGGAGGCCGAGAGGTCCGGCGCGCACTTCGCGGCGATCGTCGAATCGTCGGGCGAAGTGACGCTCAAGAACCTGCGGACCCGCGAGCAGGACCAGGCCAGGACCCCGATCGCGTCGCTCAAGGCGGAAGTGCTGAAGCGATTGGGGCGGATGGACCGTGGGAGTTGATCGAGGGTCTACCTCGACACTTCGATCGGCTTGATCTCGCGCAGGCGGCGCAACTGCGGGAAGGCCAGCGCCACGCCGAGCACCACCAGGATCGTGCCCACGCCGCCGCTCACCACCGAGAAGACCGGGCCGAGGAAGCGCGCGACCAGCCCCGACTCGAACGCGCCGAGCTCGTTCGAGCACTCGATGAACACCGAATTGACCGCCGACACGCGTCCGCGCAGCTCCTCCGGCGTGCGCGCCGGCACAAGGACGTGGCGAACGTAGACCGAGACCGAGTCCATCGCGCCCAGCGCCACCAAGGCCGCCAAGCCAAGCCACAGGTTCTTTGACAGCCCGAACACGATGGTGCAAGCTCCGAAGCCGGCGACGCTCCAGAGGAGCGAGGCGCCCGCGCGTTTCATGGGCGGGCGGTGCGCCAGCAGGATCGACATCACCAGCGCGCCCGCGAACGGCGCCGCGTTGAGCCAGCCGAGTTCACGCGCGCCGACGGCGTATACCTCTTTGGCGTAGACCGGCATCAGGGCCGTCGCGCCGCCCAGGAGCACCGCGAAGAGATCGAGCGTGATCGCGGCGAGCACGAGCTTTTCGCGCAGCAGGTGGCGCAGCCCCTCGCCCATGGCGGCGATCGAGAGGCCGCGCGTGGCGCGTTTCACGTCGCGGGGTCTGGTCAGCATCGCCGTCACGCCCAACGCCGCGCACCCGAAGCCGGCGATCGCCAGCACGGGCCACGACGCGTGGAAGTGATCGATCAGGATGCCCGCGAGCACCGGGCCGGAGAGTGCCGCGAACTGGAAGAGCCCGGTCGTCCACGCGATCGCGTTGGGGAATGCGGCGTCGGACACAAGCGAGGGCATGAGCGCCGAGCGTGCCGGACCGTTGCCCACGCGGCAGCAGCCCATCAGTGCGGCCAGACCGAGCAGCGCCCATGTTGAGCCGTGCGTGGATACGACCAACGCCATGAGCCCGATGATGATCGCAAAGCCACCCTGCGTGACCGCCAGCACCTTGCGACGATCGACGACATCGACAAGGTGCCCCGCGGGCAGCGCGAGCACGACCACCGGCAGCGCCCGCGCCACGCCAACCAACCCGAGCATGAACGCATCGCGCGTCCGCTCATAAATCTCCCAGCCCAGCGCGGTCGTCACCATCGACAGCGAGACGGCCGAGAAGATGTAGCCCGACGCGTACAGGACATAGTTCCGTTCGCGGAGTGCTGCGTACGGATCGTGGGGCTGATCGTCCCTGTCCATGGGTGGCAAAGACTAGGCGCTGTGCCGCGGCCTTGTGGCGCTTCAGTACTCCGTCTCTTCGTCTCTATGTCTCTTCGTCTCTTCCCCTTCAATCCTCAGCCTGTTCTCCCTCCGGCGCCATCTTCACGATCGCCGGATCAAACCGCGCGATCGCTTCCACCAGGTCCTGCTGCCGCGACATCACCCGCTCGATGTCCTTGTACGCCCCCGGCGCCTCGTCGGCGCCCGCGGACAGGAGCGTGATCCCCTGCTCGCGCAGCGTGCCTCGCACCGACCCGAAGCGGAACTTCTCACGCGCCTTGGTGCGGCTCATCGCCCGCCCCGCGCCGTGGCTCGACGAGCAAAGTGACTCCGCGCTCCCCTTCCCGACCACCACATACCCCGGGTGCGCCATCGTGCCCGGGATCACGCCCAGCACGCCCTTGCCCGCCGGCGTCGCGCCCTTGCGATGCACGACCACCTCCTCGCGCGACACGCTCCCGTCCGCGTTCTTGATCTCGTGTGTTTCTTTCCACGCGAAGTTGTGATGGTTCTCCACGTCCGCCAGCGTCTTGGCCCCAAGGTGCTTCAGCACCGCGCGATGGATGCACGCGTGGTTCGCCGCGGCGTACTCGCCCATCAGGTTCATCGCGTCCCAGTACTCGCGTCCCTCCGCCGAATCCATGTCGAGCCACGCCAGGTACCGCTGCTTGTCGGGCAGGCCGCGGCGCTTTCCCATCGCGACGTCGGAATAGTGCTTGCACACCGCCGCGCCCGTGCCGCGGCTTCCTGAATGGCTGAGCAGCGCCAGGTACGTCCCGGGCTCCAGATCGAACCGCGCGTGCGAGCCTCCTTCCGAGCGCTGGTCGATCCCGCGCGGCGCGTTGGGCAGCACCGTCAGCGTGCCGAGCTCGACGAAGTGATTGCCCGAGCCGCTGGTTCCCAGCTGCGCCCACGCGCGGTCCTTGAATCGACGCGTGACCGGCGAGACATCCCAGTCCATGTCCATTACCGCGTGCTCGCGTCGGCGTGGGAACTCCGCGCCAATGCCGAACGACGTCTGGTCCTCGATCGCGGCGGCGAGCTGATCGCGGGTGTGCTTCTTGTCCAGCATCGATGCGGGCAGGTCGAGCACCGAGAGCTTCATGCGGCACGCGATGTCGACGCCGACCGCATACGGGATCACCGCGTTCCGCGTGGCCAGCACCCCGCCGATCGGCAGGCCGTAGCCCACGTGCGCGTCGGGCATGAGCGCCGCGCCCGCCGCGATGGGCAGCCCGCACGCCGCCATGAGTTGATCGAGCGATGCCTGGTCGAAGTCCTCGCCCACGACGCCCCAGAGCCCGAAGGGGCACGATGAAGATCCGGTTGACATGGCGGATTGTTGGAGGAGCCGCCGCGGCCCGCGACCGGGCCGCGCAAACCGCGAGGTCCGCCGCCGGTTTCCGATCGCTTTCCCCTTGACACGCACTTGAACGATCGTTCTACTGTGCTTGAACGATCATTCAACGCGTGCCCACTGTCCCGGCTCCCCATCCCCGTGACCACCCCCGACACCAAGTCCCGCATCCTCGAGGTCGCCTTCCAGCTCTTCCACGAGCAGGGCTACCACGCCACCGGCATCTCGACCATCCTGCGCGAGGCGGGCGTCAACGCCGGGAGTCTCTACCACTTCTTTCCCAGCAAGGAGGCGCTCCTGATCGGCGTGCTGGAATACGCCCTTTCCGCCATGTCGTTCGTTGTGATGGCGCCCGCCGAGGCCGCCACGCCCGACCCCGTCGCGCGCGTCTTCGCACTGCTGGACTGGTACCGCTCCAACATGAATTCGTGGGGCTGCAAGATGGGCTGCCCGATCGGCAACCTGGCTCTGGAAGTCTCGGATAACGACGCCGGGGTTCGCACCCTGATCGACGCCAATTTCCGCAACTGGGCCGACCACGTCAGCGGCTGGCTCCACAGCGACTCCGCCGACCTCCCTGCTTCGGTCAACCGGCGCCAGCTCGCCTATTTCGTGCTCACCGTCATGGAAGGCGGCATCATGCAGGCCCGCGCCGCCGGGAATATCAAGCCCTTCGACGACTCCATCGCCCAGCTCCGGGCCTATTTCGACGCCCTGCGCACCTTGGCCACACTCGAACACTCGCCGCACACGGATCGAATCGTACCATCGGCGGGATCTTCCCGGTCCGCCGCGAAACCAACCCGGACCGCGCCCGGCGCGGCCCCGCCCCGCCCCTCGCTTTCATCACCCGGCGCCACCCGCAAGGCCCGGCGAAAGGCCCAAAAGAAAACGAAGCCCGAGTCACGCACGCGTTCACCCAGGCGAAACCGCCGCTAACACAAGGAGATTCCCATGCCCGCGCCCGTTGTTCACTTTGAGATCGGCTGCAAGGACCTCGCGAAAACCCAGTCCTTCTACGCCGCCGTCTTTGGATGGGAGTTCATGGCGTTCGGCGAGACCACCGCCATGATCGGAAACCTCGGCTCGCATTGCCCCAAGCCGACCGACGGCATCGGGGGGCATATCAACTCCCTCGGCCATCCGCCCCACAACTACGTGACCGTCTATGCCCAGGTCGACGACATCGCCGCCACGCTCGCCCACATCGAGAAGCTCGGCGGCAAGACCCTCGTCCCCCAGCAGGAAGTCCCAGGCATGGGCTGGTTCGCGTGGTTCACCGACCCCGAGGGCAACGCGCTCGGCCTGTGGAAGAACATGCAGCCAGGCTGATCACCGTGCCGGGCCGACCTCGGGCCCCCTGCACATCATCGTCCAACACCGCGCCGCGCGCCCCAATCGGCTCCCGGCGTGTTCGAGTCACGTTCCGCTTGAAGTCATGCACGGAGTTTCAATCATGATCGCCCGAGCCACCCTCGCCCCGGTCCTCGCCCTGTTCCTCGCCGCCTCGCCCGCGCTCGCGCAGCACGGCCTGACCAGCCGCGATCCCGTCCCGGCGATCCCGCCCGCCACCCACGAACTCCCCGCCCCGCCAGAAGCCCGCACCTTCAAGATCGACGTCGTCGAGCTTCAACGCGGCCGCGAGGTTGCGGGAAACCCCGACTTCGCCGTCGATTGCTGGGGATACCGCTACCTCTTCTCCTCCAAAGAAAATGCCGCCGCGTTCCTCGCCGATTACCAGAAGTACGAGGTCCAGCTCGGCGGCGCGTGCGCGAAGATGGGCCCGCTCAGCGGGCGTGGCGCGACCTCGATCCACACCATCTACCAGGGGCGCCTCTACACCTTCGCCTCGCAAAGCTGCAAGGACGGCTTCCTCAAAGACCCCGAGGCCCGTGCCGATCGCCCCGATCCAAAGCCAGAATCAACCCCCGAATCCCTCGCGCGCGGGCGGCAACTCCTCGATCTCATGCTCTTCCATATGGGCGGCCCGGCCAAGGTCGACGCCGTCACCTCGCTGCGCATGGAGGCAACCACGCGCGAGAAGCAGGGCGACAAGGACTACAACCACCGCCGCACCTGGATCGCCTCGTTCCCCGACAAGTTCCGGCGCGACGACGACTGGGACGATTTCAAATACGCCATGGTCGTCACGCCCGAGTTCGGCGTGATGGCGTATTCAAAGGTCGAGGAGATGCACCCGCAGCAGCGCCTCGCGCTCTCGCGTGGCCTGTATCACCTGCCCGCCGTCATCGCAAAGCTGCGCACGCGCGACGATTTCGTGGCCGTCGCCGCGGGCCCCGTCACCATCAACGGCACCAAGGGCGAGGCACTGACTGTCTGGTTCGATTCGACCGCGACCACACTGGTGCTGGACCTCGCCAGCGGCAGGGTCCTCGCCGCGATGTACCGCGACCGGGGCAAGGGCGGCGCCATCGGCGCGATCGAGATGCGCTACACCGCCGAACGTGATGTCAACGGCCTCTCGCTCCCCGCCGCCGCCGAAGCCTGGTTCAATAGCGAGCGTTGGACGGGCGGCGACCTCAAGCCCGACGTCATCGCGATCGGCGACGTGAGCGCGGACCTCTTCGTCAAACCCATGCCGACGAAGTAGCCGCCTCGGAAGCCCTGATTTCTCCGTCGCGCCCCGGTCTTGCGCCGATGGTTGTTTCACCCGCGCCGAGTGTGCGCGGGCATGCTCGCGTCGGCGCTTCAGAACTCGCTGCGCGTTGTGGCGGCGCGCATGCCGGTGATGGAGATGACGAAGCCCAGGACGGCGGCGGCGGCGATGACGACAAGGCCGAGCACGCCGGTCATGGTGGCCCAGTTGGAGAGGCCCAGCGCGATGGGGAAGGCGCTGATGACGCCGACGGCGAAGAAGGCCGAGACGAGCATGAGCAGGCCGAAGCGGGCGCCGATGAGCATGCTCGCGACGCCGCCGACGAGCGCGAGGGGGAGGTTGCCTGCGCCGCCGGCGATCTGGCTCATGAGGGCGGCGATGACGAGGGTGAGGGCGCCGGCCTCGACGATGCGGGCGATCACGTTTTCCTTGATGAGGCGGCGGACGATGGCCTGGATCAGCGTGATGAAGAGCGGGAAGATCAGCGAGTAGAAGACCACATCGAGCATGACGCCGAGCGCCTGGCGGAAGCCGACGAGTGATTCAACATCGGTGGCCTGGGTGAGCTGGGCGGAGCCCGAGGCGGAGATGGCCATCGCAAAGCCGCCCGTGAGGAGCATCCAGAGCACGCCGACGGCGGTGCCGACGAGAATGTCGCGTCCGACGAGTGGGTCGCGCCAGTTGCCGCTGACCAGGCGGGTCCACGAGATAATGGATTCGGGGCGCTGGCGGCGGACGATGGGCTCGATCGCGATGAAGCCGATCCAGATGAGGGAGGCCTTGAGGAGCGAGACGCCCACGGCGGCCATGCACCACTGGAGGATGATGCCAAGGTCGGTGGTGTGGTGCGCGCCCAGTGCCGCCTGCAGGAGCGAAGCGGCGAACATCACGCCCGCGAGCGTGAAGGCGCCCTTGCGGTCGCCGCGCCCTCGCTTGATGTTGTTCCAGGCGATCCAGCCCGGTCCGCCGAACGCGCCGACCAAGAGAAGGACGAACAGGAACGCGCCGCCGGCGCCGGCGTCGCTGGCGCCCGAGGGGGGCGGGGCGGCGGACTCATCGAGCACGCCGAAGTAGACGGTCTTGCCCGCGACCGAGCCCGCTTCGCAGCGGAGGGGGCGTCCGGCGTGGTCCTTGCAGGTCCAGGCGAAGCGTTTCTCGCAGTAGACGGGTGGGACGCGCGCGGGGGCCGCGGGCTGGAGGGTGGTTTCGTCGATGTCGGCGTCTTTGTAGAGCGGCTTCCAATCGATGGCCGGTGGTTCGGCGGCGTTGGGCGAGTCGGCGGGGGCGCCGATCGCTTCGGGCTCCGGGACGACGACCAATTCGCGGAGTCGCCCGGACATGTCGAGTCGGACGCGGGTCATGCCGGGGGTGGCGAGTGGCGGATCGTCGACCTGGACGCCCTTGGTGGCGTCACGCGGAGACATCGGGGCCGCGCTTTCGCGATACCAGAACTCGATCGTGCCGGGGGTGGGGGCCCGCGGGGCGGCGTTGGGGTCGGCCTCTGGGGCGGTGGGAGGATGCTCTATGAATCCGATGGCGCGATCCAGGCGCGTCGAGGGGCGCAGGCCTTCGCCCAGCACGTCCTGGGCCTTGACGACGAGTTCTTCGCGCGATTTGTCGGTGGGGACCTGCGCCAAAAGACGCGTTTTCTGCCCGAGCAGGGCGATGAGCAGCGCGCCGACCGCGACGAGCACCAGGGCGGCCATGGCGAGCGGGGGCTTGAGGCTGCCGCGCTCGCCCGACGCGGCGACCATCTCGGGTGATGGTGTTTCGCCGGCGGCCAGGACGTCGGCCATGGCTTCGCCACCCGCGAGGGCGGCGGCGATGGTGAGGGCGGAACTGGGGCGGCGCTCCGGGTCGCGCTCGAGGCAGCGGAGGATGACGCGCTCCAGGCGCGGGTCGACGTCGGAGACGACGCTCGAAACGCTCGGGGGCGGCTGCATGTGCAGCTTGGAGAGATGTTCGAGCGATTCGGGGCGATAGACGGGCTTGCCGGTGAAGGTTTCGTAGAGGACCAGGCCCAGGGCGTAGAGGTCACTCTTGGGGGTGACACCGCTGCCGGAGAACTGTTCCGGGGCCATGTAGGCGGGGGTGCCGGCGCGGCCGCCCTTTCCGGCGAGTTCCTGCGCCAGGCCGGCCAGGCCGAAGTCGGTGATCTTGACGGTGCCGGTCCCGTCGATCATGACGTTGGCGGGCTTGAGATCGCGGTGGAGGACGCCCTTGGCGTGGGCGGCGGCGATGCCGGCGCAAAGTTGCCGGGCGACCTGGATAGCGCGTTCCTGGGGGAAGCGTCCGACGCGGCGGAGGAGTGAGGCGAGGTCTTCGCCGTCCACGTACTCCATGGAGATGTAGTGCAGGCCGTCGACCTCGCCGATGTCGTGAACGCGGCAGACGTTGGGGTGTGAGACGGAGCGCGCGATGCGGACCTCGTTGATCATGCGATCGAGGCTGACGCGGTTGTTGGAGAGGTGTGGGGGGAGGAACTTGAGGGCGACGGGCTGCATGAGCTTGAGGTCGTCGGCGCGGAAGACCTCGCCCATGCCGCCCTTGCCGAGCTGTCCGATGATGCGGAAGCGATCGCCGAGAACGTCGCCGGGGTTGAAGCGCCCTTCGGGCAGGCCGGTGGAGCTGTTGAGCAGGGACGCGGCCCGCGCGGCCTGGGGCGCGGGGGCGGCGGGCGAGCTGCGCGGATCGGGCTGGAAGCTGGCGGCCTGTCGGGCGTTGAAGGGGACGTCGGAGCCGCTGCCGGAAGTGCCGGAGCGCGAGGTGGGGGGTGGGGGCTGATTTCCCCAGCTTGTCATGGTGGGATCGGAACCGTCGGCGGCCATGGGCGCGGGGACGCTGAGGGTCATGGCGTCCGGAACGTGGGGGCGTCCGCAGGACGGGCAGTACTTGGACTCGTCGGGAAACTGGGATTTGCAGCCCGCGCACACTGCCATTGAACACTCCACGCCGCCAGACCGAACGCCGCCAACCCAACACGGGGGACCGACCACGACGCGATAGCGTCCCGACCGGAGGGCTTCCGGTCAAATCGCGCGGACGAAATCCGCGCGGCGCAGCGCTTGCGCGAAGGGCGCACGGGGCGCGTGGCAAGGGTCGCCGGCGGGTTGGCACGCCGCTTGTGAGAAAGCCGTCCGCGGCGGATTGCCGCGCGCCCGGAACGGATTCCGGCGCGGAATGGTCGGCAGGGATGCCACGGGCGGGGCTGGTCATGAACTACGGCATGGAAATCTCGGCGTCGGGGGCGCTCTCGGCCCTGTATCGCCAGGACGTGCTGGCCAATAACCTCGCCAACGCGCAGACGGTGGGCTTCAAGCCCGACATCCCGGCGGTCCGGCTGCGGGCGGCGGCACGGGACGAGGACGGCCTGTTCGGGATGGCCTCGAACCAGATGCTGGAGAAGCTCGGGGCCGGGAACCTGCCGGTCGCCAACCAGACCTCATTTACACAGGGCTCGCTGGAGCGGACGGATCAGGACCTCGACGTGGCGATCCAAGGGGATGGGTTCTTCATGGTGCGCGATGCCAGCGACACCATCAACCCCATCCGCGTGACCCGCGACGGGCGGTTCACGCGCAGCGCCAGCGGACTCCTGGTGATGGCGGCGTCGGGGCTGCAGGTTCTCGACACCGCGGGCGGCCCGATCCCGCTCGGCGGCGAAGGGAAGATCGAGATCGACGCGACCGGGAAGGTCAAGCAGGGCGGGGTCGAGGTGGCGCGGATCGAGGTCTTGCACATCCCCGATCCGTGGCGGATGCCCAAGCAGGGGAAGAACGTCTTCGTGCCGCCGGTCAACGCGGTGCTGTCGCGGACGACGGGCACGGGATTGGTGCGTCAGGGGTATGTGGAGCAGTCGGCGGTGGACTCGGTGAAGGCGTTGATGGACGTCACCAGCGCGGGGCGCGAGGTGGAGGCCAACATCGCCATGATCCGGGCCCACGACCGGATGATGGATCGCGCGATCAACGCGCTGGGACGGGTCGCGTAGGCGGGGAGTGAACAATGGCGATCAACGCACTTCAATCGGCGTCCACGGCGCTGTCGGCGCTCAACACGGCGCTGGACGTAACGGCGAACAACCTGGCGAACGTGAACACAGCGGGGTTCAAGTCCAGCCGCGCCAACTTCCAGGATCTGCTCTACATCGAGAAGGCCCAGCCGGGTACAGAGAACGCGATCGGCGACCAGCGCCCCACCGGCCTGTACATCGGGCAGGGGGTGGCGGTCTCGGGGACGCAGCTGGATTTCCAGCAGGGCGCGCCCTTGTCGACGGGACGCACGCTCGACGTGATGATCGAAGGCGAGGGCTTCCTGCAGGTGCAGGTCGAGCCCGAGCAAGGCGGATTTGCCTACACACGCGCTGGGAATCTGTCGCTCAACTCCGACGGCGAGCTGGTGCTGGCCAACGACCAGGGGCGGCGGGTGCAGCCGTCGTTCGCCATCCCGCCCGAAGCCACGGGTGTCTCGGTGGGATCGGACGGGCGGGTGACGTACACGACGGCGGACTCGACCGAGCCGCAGGAGGCCGGGCAGTTGCAATTGGCGACGTTCGTCAACCCCGCGGGGCTGATCCAACTGGGCGAGAACCTGTACCGCGAGTCGGCGGCGTCGGGCGACCCCAACCTGGGCGAGCCGGGCACCGACGGGCGCGGGCGGCTCAAGCAGGGGTTTCTCGAAAGCTCGAACGTCGATCCCACCCGCGAGTTGATCGAGATGATCCGCACCCAGCGGGCGTTCGAGATGAACAGCCAGACCATCCGCACGGCGGACGAGACGCTGCGCAGCGTCGCGCAGCTCCGCCAGTAATCCGAGACTCGCGCAGGGGACAGCGTCATGACGCGTGGAACGCGGATCATTCTTCTGCTGGCGGCGTGCGCGTGGAGCGTGCTCGTGGTCGGCGTGGCGCGGGCGCAAGATTCGATCCGGGTGCGCGAGAGCGTCGAACGCGCGTCGCCCGGCCCGATCACGCTGGCGGACGTCGCGGAAATCTCGGGCGAGGACGCGGGCAAGCTCGGCGGGATCGTGGTGCTGAGCAACGCGGGCGCGGGCGAATCGACGGTTTCGGTCGAGACGATCCGCGGGCTGCTGGAGGTACGCGACGACGTGAACTGGGGTCGGCTGGAACTTCGCGGCGGATCATGCCGCGTGTGGGTGGGGAAACCGGAGGCGGCCAAGCCCAAGGCGCCGGCGGCGCGGGCGGGCAAGGAGCCGTTGCCGATCCCGGACGGCCCGATCGTGCGGCGCTTGATCGAGGAGCGAATCATCGCGGCGCTGGGCGTAACGTCGGCGGACGTGAGATTGACCTTCGAGGATCGTGACGCCGAACTGCTGCGCACGAGCACGCTGGGGCGAGCGTCGGAAATCACCCTGGTGGGGAGCTCGCCCGAGCAGCCGGTGAGTGTGACGCTGTATGAGGGGGATCGGATCGCGGCGTCGGGAACAGTGCGCGTGGGCGTTCGGGTTCGGCGCGTGGCGGCGGTGCTGTCGGGCGAACTCAAGCGCGGCGAAGAGGTAACGGCCGCGAAGCTGACGGGCGAGGAACGCTGGCTTCCCCACACGGTCGACTGCGTCTCGGTCGAGGACGCGGTGGGGCGCGTCGCCAAGGCGGCGCTTCCCCAGGGCAAGGTGCTGGAGGCGTCGGACGTGCAGGCGCCGCTGGTGGTGAAGAGGGGCGAGTTGGTGCGGGTTCACTGCGTGAACGGGTCGTTTGTGCTGAAGACCACCGCGCGGGCGCTGGGCGACGGACGCCTGGGCGAACTCGTGACGCTGCAGCCCGTGGGCTCGGCGCGGACGTTCCAGGCGCGGATGGATGCGCCGGGGATCGCGGTGCTGGCGTCGACCGGCGGCGATGACGCCCTGGCGCCCGGGGCGCGCGAGGCGAGGG
>JABWBC010000073.1 GCA_013360695.1 Phycisphaerales bacterium | reverse complement strand
CGGGCCGACGTCCCCGCCGACATCCGCGCCGCCGTGCAGGGCGACATTCTCTACTTCGAGCCCGGCACCGCGGGCGAGAACGGCGCGATCGGCCCGCTCGTCGTGGGCGGCCCGGGCCCGAACGTCTACGACATGTCGAAGATCGCCCGCGTCTATGACGTCGGAGGCGACGACGTCTACCGCTACCCGCCCGGCGAGATCGTCGTCGATCGCGCCATCACCACCGACGCCGGAAACTCCGTCATCAAGCTCCGCGCCGGCACGCGCGTCATCGTCGACCTCTCCGGCAACGACACCCACATCTCCGAGAGCGATTTCAACGGCCCGGCCTGCGGCGTGCTCGGCCTCTCCGTCCTGCACGATCTCGCGGGCAACGACACCTATCGAACCACCTCGCAGGGCTCGCTCGCTTTCGGACTCTTCGGCGTCGGCCTGCTCATCGACGATGCGGGCGACGATCGCTACGAGAACCTCGGGCCCGCCTCGGGCTGGAGCATCGGCGCGGGTTTCGACGGCGCCGGGCTCGTCATCGATCGCGCCGGCAGCGACACGTACCTCGGCGAGAAACTCACTCAGGGCGTCGGCGGCCCGCGCGGCTTCGGCGCCATCATCGACGTGAGCGGCAACGACCTCTACCGCGCCGACGGCACGAACTTCCCGAGCGCTTACAGCACACCCGGCGTCTTCCTCTCCATGTCTCAGGGCTTCGGCTTCGGCATCCGCAACTACGCCCAGGGCGGCGTCGGCGCGATCTATGACCTCGCGGGCGATGATCGCTACCAGGCCGGCGAGTTCGCGCAAGGCTGCGGGTATTCCTTCGCCCTCGGACTCCTCCACGACGCGGGCGGCAACGACTTCTACCACGGCAACCGCTACACGCAGGGTTCCTCCGCCCACCAGGCCGCCGGCCTCCTCGTCGATGATGCCGGCGACGACATCTACTGGGGCATGACCGCCGCCTCGCAGGGAGCGGCGTGGGACCAATCCGTGTCCATGCTCATCGACCGCGACGGCAACGACATCTACCGCGCCGACGGGCTCTCGCAGGGCTCCGCGGCACAACAGGCCGTGGGCCTGCTGATCGATCTCGGAGGGAGCGATCGTTACATCGCTCCTGACAGCGCCACGCAGGGCGCTCCCGGCGAAAACTCGTACCATTTCGACGCCGACCAGGTCTTCAGCTTCGCCGCCCTTTTCGACCTGGGCGCCAAGAACGACTGGTACTCCACGCCCCGCGGCGAAAAATCCACCACCAAGCTCGGCGCTCTCAACGACAAGGAGCCGAAGTCGTCCAGTCTCTTTGGTTTGTTCGTGGATGAGTGATACCGGATCGAACCATGTTGATGACGCTGCGGCGCTTGCCCGGCGCCCCAACCGGAACTTCCTCTTGCATCGCGCGTCACACGCAGCTACTCTGTGCTGACTTGGGTGTGGCGCGCGACGCGCGGCCTGCCCTCCTCCTTGGCCGCGTTTCGTCCGCCGCATTCATCGCGAATGCAACGTCGCGTTGCGCTCGCGGTTTGGATCGGGATTGGAGCGTGCAGGTTGAGGCGACGGCCTGCGCGGTCGGCCCGAGTGGGTGACCGAAACTGCCGCCCAAACAATCGATTCGTTCCGATGCACGCCGGGAATCACACGCCGCGAGCAAGGGGAGATTGAGATGACGACACTCACGAGTTCCTTCGCCCCACGCGCCGCCGCACGCGTCGAACGCGGCGGTCTCTCCGCCCGCTCCGGCACGGCGACCGGCCTGTTCGATCCCCTCGAGCCGCGCCAGCTCCTCTTCGTCGCAACCGTCGCCAATCCGGTCGAGCTCTTTCTCGCCCGCCTGGGCCAGACCTACGAGCGCACCAACGCCGAAGAAGTCGCAGGCTTCGGGCGCGCCGTCGTCAACGTCGGCGACATCGATCAGGACGGTGCGGACGACCTTGCCATCGGCGCGCCCGGCGGCGGTTCGGCCATGGGACTCGTCGATGTCTTCAGCGGCAAGACCGGGGCCCGCCTTTGGACCGTCGCGGGCGACGCGATCGGCTTCGGGCGTGCCCTCGCACGCGTCGACGACGTGACGGGGGATTCCATTTCTGACCTTGCCGTCGGCTCGCCAAACTCCGGCAGCGCCGGCTCGGTCTTCATCTACAGCGGCGCGACGGGCTCGCTCTTCGGCCAGGTCATTGGCTCAGAGCACGGCGCCGGTATCGGCGCCAACTTCGGCTGGTCACTCGATTCCGGCAACGCCGACGCCGACACCTCGCCCGACCTTGCCATCGGCGCGCCCTCCGACGGCCCGTCCTACGCCGGGCGCGTCTACCTCATCAACGTCGCCAGCGCCGCCACCATCCGCATCTTAAACGGCAGCGAGCCCGGACAGCTCTTGGGCTGGAGCGTCGCGCTCCTCGCCAACGAGAACGGCCCCGAGAGCCTCGCCGTCGGCTCGCCCGGCGCCGATACCGAAACCCTGCAAGACAACGGCCGAATCGACCAGTTCAGCCCCGCCGACGACACGCTCTTCACCAGCTTCGGCCTGGACTCGAACGACATGCTCGGCTTCGCCCTCGCCGCGTCCAGAGTCGCCGGTACGCAATACCTCGAACACCTCGCCGTCGGCGCGCCCGGCGCGGATGTCTGGAGCCTCGGCTCGCGCATCGTGCAGGACGCCGGCATCGTCCGCGTCATCGATCGCCAAGGCGGGCTGTGGGCGCTGCTCGCGGGCGAGCACACCGGCGGCCTGTTCGGCGCCTCGCTCGCCACCGCCCCGCGCGACGGCGGCTCCTACTTCCACTATCCATCCCTCATCGCGATCGGCTCGCCCGGCGCTCCCGGCGGCGGGCTGGTCGCCATCCACGACACATCGTACTACTTCAGCGAAACCGTCTACGAACAAGCCGCCCGCATCCAATCCACGCGCCTCCACGTGCTCCGCAACAACGCCGACACCGGTTTCGGCGCCAGCGTCGCGATGGGCGACTTCACCGGCGATACATTGATCGACGCCGCCGTCGGCGCATCGCTCGAAACGCCCCTGATCGACACCGATCTCAACGAAACGACCGCCGGGCGTGCTCGCGTCTACTCCGCCGTCGAAGACCCCACCACCACCGACATCCTCGAACTTTCGCCCGACCAATCCTGGTGCCTGCTCCACGCCGCCTGGAGCACCAACTTCTTCCTCGCCGGGCCGGACGGCTTCGCCGGGGTCGCGCTCGAGAATCCCGCCCACAATCTCAACTTCATCGACCTCGACAACGACGGCCGACTCCTCGTTCAGCGCGGCATCACCAACCAATACGGCGGCACCGACTACTCCACCATCCTCTTCCACGACGGCTCCTTCACCGAAGTGTCCAACAACATTTCCTCCTGGGTCGGCGCACCGTCCGAATGGACCTTCGACACCTCCGTCACCCCAGTCGCCCTGCTCACCGACGGCTCGATCATCGTGCAGCGTTTCGCCGATATCGACGCGCCCGTCATCATCGCCAACGCCACCTTTTGGCACGTCGAAGGCTCAACCGCAACGTTCCTGTGGCGCGGGCAGTTCCACAACTCGTCCGCCGCCGGCGCCGTCGGCCGCCGCTTCGTCAGCTACAGCGACGCGACCGGCGAGTTCACATGGATGACCACGCTCTGGACCCGCTCCGGCGGCGTGATCGACATCCCAAACCTCTCCAACGCCGGCGCCATCGATGACGCCGGCAATATCGTCGGCGTGGACGCGCCCAGTAAGACCTTTTACAAGCGCGACCCCAGCGGCAACTTCACCGCGCTCTTCTCGAGCCCAAACTCGCAATACGCCGTCACGCTCTGGGCCAAGGCACTCGACTCCAGCGGGCGGCTCATCTGGTTCGAGACCATCAACAACCTCCCGCCCGGTCCGCCCCCATCCTACTGGACCGACGGCCTGCCCATGCTCTTTGACCCCGGCACAAACTCCAGCACCCTCCTCGCCGACGGCGCCATCGCCGTCAACAAGACCTCTTTCGGGAGCATCAAGACCGAATCCGTCGTCACCTTCACGCCCTCGGGCGGCGTCATCATCAAGCTCTATCACAACGACGTCACGATCGACGTCTACAACCCCGGCATCGATCCGCGCTTCCTCACCCCCGCCGCCTTCGCCGCCACCGCCACCGCGTCCGGCGAGTGGGGCGCCAGCGCCTTCATCAATTCCCTCGGCGGCCTCACACTCTTCACCGACGAGGGCGACGGCGTGTGGCGCATCCGAAACGTCCGCGATGCCACGGGAAATGCGCACTCACTCGAGGGCTACTCGCCGCTCATCGCCTGGACCGATCCGCTCTCCCATCGACCGCAATTCGCAACCCTCAACCGCTACATGAACTTCGTCCACGCCGCGGGCTTCCCCGAATCCACGACCTATGGCTCCACCACGCCGCGCCACGCCCTCTGGCAGACCATCGCGCCCCAACTGAACGGCCCGATCGGCGATGGCAATGGCTACGGCCTCGTCGCCCCGGAGCTCACACCCACGCGAGACATCGCCATCCTCCAGCGCCCTGACAACCTCCAGATCGTCGCGGTCCGCATGTCCGACGGGCGCGTCGTCCTGATCGGCCAGCAATACAACACCCCCGACAACCCCTTCTCCTTCAACCTGCTCTACGACCTCACACTCCGCGAACTCGAACCCAAGAACCTGCCCGCTCCGGCCTTCGTCGGTCCCATCTCCGGCTTCGTCAGCCCCTGGGGCGGGCACAACATCACCGGCGTCGACGCCAGCGGTCACATCTGGACTCTCTGGACCAGCCCCGAGTTCATCGGCTGGACCATCACCGACCTCACCGACTGGCTCCACGCCGACCCGATCTCCGGCGGCGTCACATCCTTCCTCACCTCCTGGAACGCCTTCAACATGACCGCCCTCAACAGCAGCGGTGAACTCATCACCATGTGGTGGGCCCCCGAACTCGGCGACGGCAACTGGCAGGTCGATTTCATCGGCCAGGGCCAGACCACCTGGGACACCGGCGTTTCGCTCGAAAGCTGGTTCAATGCCGTCGAACAATCGCTCAACTTCGTCGGCAAGGACCAGACCGGACAGTTCACCTGCTACACCTGGAGCGTCGCCGATCAGAACTGGCGATCTGAGATTGTGCAACCGACGAACGCCGCCGACCTCGTCGCGCGTGTTTCGCCCGATCGCGGCACGCCGAGCGTCAGCCGCGCCGTCGGCTTGGGCGCATCGGGCCATCTGCTCTGGTTCTATCGCACCGATGACGTCGCCACCTGGGCCTTCGAGGACATCACAGATCTGATCGCCTGAGCCCGCGCCCGGTGCTGAATAGTCCGGTACGTCGCGCCGTGATCCGCGAACCCTCCTCGACCGCGGGTCGCGACGCTGATTGTGCTGACACCTTGCGAACGCCGCGTTTTCTCTCCCACCACCGACTCGGACCCCTCCCAGTTTGCCGCCATCGATTCGCGCGAAATCAACCGCATACTCGCATCCGTTGCCTCGTCTTCGGGGTATCATGTCATATCGGGTGTGGCCGCTCCTCGCGGGCCTGCCTTCGCACACAGCGCAACGACAGCCGCAAGCCTCGGCCTCACACCGAGCGTGGTGTTCCGTCCGGGCCTTCCCGTGTCGTGCCGCACCACGCCACACCTTCGTGAGGTCGCCATGAACTCCATCGCCTCTCTTCGTCAAGCACGCGGCTCCGCCCGATCGATTCACACTTCTCGCAACTCCGACCGCGCGCCGCATCGCACGCTCCATCACCCGCATCGCCTGATCGATTCGCTCGAGCCGCGCACGCTCCTCTACACGCCCTCCACCATCATCAACCCCGCCGAGGACGCGTTCGCATACCTCATCAGCACCATCGAGGCCCAGACCGGCGGCGAAGTCGCCGGCTTCGGGCGCACCGTCGTCAACGTCGGAGACATCAACGCCGACGGCGCCGACGACCTCGCCATCGGCGCGCCCGGCGGCGGATCGGCCGTCGGCCTCGTCCAGCTCTTCAGCGGCAGGACCGGCACGCACCTCTGGACCGCCGCCGGCGCCGACATCGGCTTCGGCCGCGCCATCACCGCGATCACCGACGCCACCAACGACGGCGTCGCCGACATCGCCATCGGCTCGCCCCTCCACGACGCCACCGGCGCGGTCTTCATCTACAACGGCGCGACCGGCGCGCTCGTCTCGACCATCCTGGGCTCGACCTTTAACGCAATCTCCGGCGCGCGTTTCGGCTGGTCACTCGCCGCGGGCCTCTTCAACCCCGATGAGACCGAGGATCTCGCGATCGGCGCGCCGACCGATGGCGAAGACGCCAAGGGTCGCGTGTATGTCGTGGACGGCGCCGACAACTCCTCGGCGCAGACAATCACCGGCGCGCGCGCTGGCGAGCTTTTCGGCTGGAGTCTTGAGTTCATCGAAGAGCCAACCCCAGGCCCGCAGTATCTGGCCATCGGCGGACCGGGCTGGCCCGTTTCAAATCATGATCTCATCAACCTCGGGCGAGTATCCATCGTCAGCCATTCAGGTGAGTACAAGTTCTGGGTCGGGGCCGCCAACAACGAGATGCTCGGCATCTCACTCGCCTCTCTCCCGCCGACCGAGGCCGGGGTGCGCCGTCTCGCCGTGGGATCCCCGGGCGGAAATGTCTGGCTTAGCGGCGAGCTTTCCGCCAGGCGAAACACGGGCATCGTCAGCATCTATGAGATCGACGCGAGCCTCGCGGGTCCACGCGCCTACATCACCTCCGCCGAAACCGGTAGCCGATTCGGGTATTCGCTCGACGCCGGCGCCTCACGCATCATCATCGGTGCTCCCGGCGCCGCCGACAACGGAAAGGTCTACGTTCACAACATCCCAGCCCCCGGTGACCCCTACGCCATCTATGTAGATTCGACTCTTGTTCGCACGATCCGCGTCAGCGGCACCACGAACTTCGGAGTTGCCATGGCCGCCGGCGACTTCAACCTCGATGGATTCCTGGACGTCGCGATCTCGTCCGGGCTTTCGATCACCAGCATCGCCACGGACCCGACTGAAATCTCCAGCGGCAGGGTTTCCCTCTTCACTTCCGTCGAGTTCTCCGACGCCGAAGGACCGCTCTGCATCTCGCCGGACGTGACGTATCAGGTCGTCCATCCGGGAAACTCCAACAGCTCGTTCCTCGCGCACCGCGGCACGCTGACCAGGATCGACGACAGTTTTGTCATGGTCGGTGGCACGTTCGTCGAAGTGGACAACACCGGCCGCGTCCTCATCAGCCGCTCCGGCGCCGCGTGGCTCTTCTCCGCCGGCACGCTCACCAACCTCTCCGCCGCGATCACCACCTACGTCGGCACGCCCGACGGCTGGACCTTCGACTCCGCCATGACGCCCCGCGCCATCCTCGCCGATGGCTCCGTCCTCGTCGAACGCCTCCGCAACAACTCCGGCACGCCCAACCAACTCGTCAACCGCACCATCTGGCGTCTTGACGGCACGACCGCGACCTACTTCTGGCAGGGCGAGTACCTCGCCCACTCCGCCTACGGCGCAGTCGGCCGCCGCCTCGATTCCTACAACGCCGACACCAACGACCGAACCTGGACCACCATGCTCTATCGCGTTGGCACGGGCCTCGATGAAATTGCCTCCATCCAGAACGCCGCCGCGATCACCGACGACGGCGTGATCGTCGGCGTGGACTACGCCACCAAGTCCTTCGTCAAGCGCGATCCCGACGCCACGCTCACCACCCTCTTCGCCGTCCCCGACGCCGAGTACGCCGACACGCTCTGGCCCAAGGCGCTCGATTCCGACGCCCGCCTCCTGTGGTTCCAAGCCGAGGACAAGAGCAAGTACGCCGGCGAGCACTGGTATTGGACCATCGGCACGCTCCAGATCTTCGACCCCGAGAGCGGCACAAGCTCCGACGCCGCCGACGGCGCCATCCCAACTTACCGCACCACCTTCGGCGCGAGCATGATCTCAACAACCGTCTCCTTTGCTCCCGACCACGGCTTCATCGTCAGCCACCCCGACCCATACAACCCGGTCGGCGTCCATTACTTCAAGGTCGGATTCGACTCACGCCTCACCACGCCCGCGCCCGGCGCGACTCCCGCCACCGCCAGCGGCAGCACCTGGACCGCCATCGCCTTCGTCAACCAGCTCGGTCGAATCACCCTCGCCATCGACGAGGGCGACGGCCAGTGGAAACTCCGCTACGCCGCCTACAGCGACGACTTCTTCAGCGGTGACTCCGCCCTGATCGGCTGGGTCGACCCTCTCACCAACCGCCCACAGTTTGCAGGCGTGAGCACCAGATTCGCGATTGTCCACATTGCAAGCTTCCCTGAAGCCGACGGCCTCACAACCCGAAAGCCCTATTTGCTCTGGGAAACCCGCCCCGCGCAGCTCACGAGGAGTGACGGCAGTTCAATCGACTCCTATGCCTACCCCGATTTCATCAACAACATGGTGGTGCTGGTCCGCCCGGACAACCTGAACATCCTCGCGGTTCAGGACACGAGCTCAAACTTGTATCTCATCGGTCAGGTCCAGAACACCATCCATAACCCGTTTTCATTCACGTACCTGTACAACCTCACCAACGAACTGCGCGACCGTCACAACCCCGCGCCGTATTTCCAGGGCGCCATCTCCGCATTCGTCAGCCCCTGGGGAAGCCACAACATCACCGGCGTCGACGCCGACGGCCACGTCTGGACCCTCTGGACCAGCCCCGAATTCGCCGGCTGGCAGAGCACCGACCTCACCGCCTGGATCGGCGCCGAACCCTTCGCCGGATATGTCACCTCCTTCATCACCACATGGAACGCCTTCAACATGACCGGCCTCGACAACTCGGGCCGCCTCACCACGCTCTGGTGGGCGCCCGAGCTCGGCCCGGGCAACTGGGAAGTCTCGTTCATTGGCGAAGGACAGACCGCCTGGGACACCAGCGTCGCCATCGACAGCTGGTTTAACCAATCCACCCAATCCCTCAACTTCGTCGGCACCAATGAGTCCGGCCGCGTCACCGTCTACACCTGGAGCACCACCAACCAGACCTGGCGCGCCGAATACCCGGAGAACGACGTGACGGCCCAGCCGGTCCACCGCTTCGCACCCGATCGCTACTCACAAAAGTCCAGCCGCCTCATCGGCATCAACGACGCCGACCACGTCATCTGGGCCTATCGCGATCCCAACGCTTGGATCAGCTTCGATCTAATCGACCTGATTCTGTAGATTTGCAATCTCGGGTTCCTCTATGCTTCCCGTGGAGGGTACCCGCGGATTCCGCACGCGCCCCTCCCCCGTGTTTGAGAGCACGGGACACCATCTGTTTGGAGGGAGATCCATGAAAAACGTGGTCAGTATCGTTGCTCTGCTCGCCGGCACCGGCGTCGCGCAGGCCGGTGTCAGCCTCGCCTATTGGGCGTTCCCGGACCCGGTGCCGCCCAGCGCCGACAATTTCAAGATCACCTGGCCGCTCAACGCCGACGCCAAGCTGCTCTCCGGCCCCGCCCACATCACCACCAACGCCGCGGTGTGGGACGGCAGTGCCAACCCCCCCAACTCCATGGGCCAGGGCAGCTTCCAGTATTTCTCCGGCTCCTCGGTCAACTTGCAGGCGCCCTTCACCGTCGGCTCCCGCCTTTCCTTCCGCGCCAACACCAACCTCGATTCCAACGGCAAGTCCATGACCCTCCGCTTCGACTCCACCGGCTACAAGGACATCTTCTTCGACTTCGCCGAACGCACCACCAGCTCCGGTCCCACCAACGTCGCCCTCGATCTCTCGTCCGACGGTGTCAACTTCACCAGCTTCGGCGGCTTCGCCACCACCGGCGACAGCACCTTCCGCCTCCGCACCATCGACTTCTCCTCCTCCTCCATCCTCAACAACAAGGCCGCCGCCTACGTCCGCTTCACCATGAGCGGATATTCGTCCGCCTCCGGCAACATCGGGTTCGACAACATTCTCGTCAGCGGCACGTTCATTCCCGCCCCCGGCGCCGCGGCCTTCGCCCTCGCGGGCATCGCCTTTGCCGTGCGCCGTCGCCGCGTTTGACCCCATCAAGACCGCGACATCCCGCGATCGCATCCCTCAAACCCTGGCGCCGGCCGGGGTTTTTCATGGCGCCCTCGCGCCGACCTCCCTCACCCCCGCCAGCTCATCCAGCACCCGCTCAAGCCCCTCCACCACCCGCGCCATGCGCTCGTAGTCCAGCGTGTCGGGCGTGTCGGTCGGCTGGTGATAGTTTGCGTTGCGGAACGGCGCGGTCGCCGTCACCATCAGCGCCGGATATCCCTCCTGCCAGAACGCCCAGTGGTCCGACCACCCAACTCCGGGAATCAAGCCCGGCGGTGCCGCGCCCTCGCACGGGAACTTCGTCGTGCTCCGGAACGTCCCGACACATTTCCTCACCAGCTCGCGCGACGACCAGTTCCCCACCATCGCGACAAAGTCGCCGCGATCGGGGTAGAACACGCCGAGCGGCCACGGATAATGCTGCGATCCCTCCTCATCCCTGTAATACCCGATCGCCTCGAGGCTCAGCATCGCGACGATGTTGTCCTTGCTCTCGCGGCACTTCTTGGCGTACACCCACGAGCCCATGTCCGCCGTCTGAAACGCCGGCGGTTCTTCGTTGACAAACGCCACAAACCGCACCGTCCGCGCCCGCGCGTGCCCCGCCTCGCGCGCCGCCCACGCAAGCAACGCCGCCACGCCCGACGCATTGTCGTCCGCGCCGGGCGTGCCCCGGAACGAGTCAAAGTGCGCACCGATCACCACGATCTCGTCAGGAGTCACCTTCCCGCGAATCTCCACTTCGAGATTCGGCACGGTCGTGCCGCGCGAGACGAAGCTGTGCTCGCGCGCTTCGTAACCCGCGGCCTCGAACTTCCCCTTCACATACAGGCCCGCTTCCGCCAGTTGCCGCGCATTGAACGTGCTCCGCTGACCCATCGTTCCAGCAAGCGTGCGCACATGCCCTTCCAACTCCCCCGCCAGCGCCCGCTGGGCTTCCGTGGCCGCTGGGAGCGCCCCGCGGAAGCTCTCGCCCGGCATCCGGATCATGCTCCACCAGCCATACAACAGCCCAATCGCGATCACCCCGAACAGAACCGCAAGCCGCTTCAGTGCTTGCCTTGTGACGATCTGAAATCTCGGCTTTGCTTGAAGAGTCGCCATGCGCCTCTATACCACAATCCTCGCGCCTGGGATGCGTGGTCGGCGCTTCTGCTACGCTCGATCCGTGCGAAAGCCGTCTACCAGTTCGCCACACCTTTCAAGCCTCTTCGCGCGCGTCACGCTCGCAACGATCGCCGCGACATCCTCCGCCCAACCCACGCCTCCTCCCACGCAACCACCCGCATCGGAAACCACCGTGATCCGTCCCGCCGACGCCGCGCCCTGGGCCCAAAGCCCGCTCGCCGATGACATCCTTTATCAGGTCATGCCCATCGCCTGGCGCGATTCCGACCACGATCCCGCAAGCCCCGACGCGCCCGCCCGCGCCGCCGCCGATCCCTATCGCGACGGCGACTTCCGCGGCATGAACGCCGCACTCCCCTACCTCTCCACGCTCGGCGTCACCGGCCTCTGGTCCACGCCCATCTTCCCCTCGCCCGCCTACCACGGCTATCAGCACGCTGAGCCCGATCGCGTCAACCCCGCCCTCGGCACCGAATCCCAGTTCCTCGACTTCAACCGCGCCGCACACGCCGCCAACCTCCGCGTCTTCATCGACCTCGTCGCCTACGGCATCAACCGCGACAGCGCCCTCTACCGCGACGCAACCACCAACCCCGCCTCGCCCTTCGCCGGCTTCATCGCGATGAAAGATGCCGCCGCCGGCGCGCCCTTCGGCTACGACTACCGCACCTGCACCGGCGAGCGAGTCTCCTTCGCCTTCCTCGATCTTCGCAACGCCGGCGCCCGCGACCTCGTCACGCGATGGTCCCTCAAGTGGCTCGATCCACGCGGCGATGCGGATCGGACCGCCGCCGTCGATGGATATCGCCTCGACCACGTCTGGGCCCGCTACCCCGACAGCCCGGACGGCTGGGGCTACTCCGTGAACAACTTCTGGAAGCCCTGGAAACAGGCCCTCCGCGCCGCCCACCCCGATGTTCTCACCTTCGCCGAACAAGCCAAGTGGGAGACCTTCGGCACCGACCTCCATCCCGCGCACGACGCCACCTTCGCCAAGCCCTTCCTCTTCGCCGCGCGCGAAGCGATCCGCACATCCAGCGCCGCGCGTCTCCACGCCGCCGTCGAGAGCGCCATCGCCGCGATCCTCGAATCTCCCGCGAGCGAACCGCCCGCGCGAACGCTTCTCGCAACGCTCGGCGATCACGACGTCGATCGCCTCGCTTCCGCGCTCGGCGCCACCACGCCCCGCACCGCACCGCGCCTCAAGGCCGCCGCCGGCGTGCTCCTCACCCAGCCCTACCCTCCCGTGATCTACTTCGGCGACGAACTCGGCATGCTCGGCGTTGCCGCCCAATTCGGCTCCGACGCCAACGACATCCCGCGCCGCGAGCCCTTCAAGTGGAACGCCGTCGATTCCTTCCCCATGACCAACTACCTCGCGCGCCACGCCGACGCCAGCGCCCACCGATACTCCGAGGACCGCGACACACGCTCCGTCGAAGAGCAGCTCAACGTCAAGGGCTCGCTCCTCGAGACCTACCGCGCGCTCATCAGGCTCCGGCGCGAAACTCCGGCGCTCCGCCGCGGTGGCTATCGCGCCCTCGAATCCTCCGACCCACGCGTGTGGGCCTGTCTCCGCGCCACCGCCGACCAGTCCGTGCTCGTCGCCGTCCGCCTCAGCACCGCCGCCACGCCCCCCGGCTCGGCGTCCCCATCCATCACCCTGCCGCCAGGCCTCACGATTGATCGCGAGCTCACGATTTCAGACGCCCCGCTCCCCGCGAGCTCGCCCATAACCGCCGGCTCCTCCGCACAGATCGAACTCGAACCCGGACAAACCCGGGTGTTTCTGCTCTCCCGCGCGCCGGACACGCATTAGCGTGTATCTCTGGACAAGGACGATGTCCCGCGACATCTCCGTGCGCCCGCGTTGCCGCCCCACTCACGACCAAGCCCCCCAATCCCCCGTATCATCCGCTCCGCCCCATGGCAAACTCCGCGATCATCCGAACCATCCGCCTTGAGCCCGTCGGTGGCCCGCCCACCGAACGCATCATCGCGTCGTCCGATCGCGTCACCGTCATCGGCCGCCAATCCGGCTGCGACGCCGTCCTCCCCGATCAATCCGTCTCCCGACGTCACGCCTCCATCTCCTACATGGGCGGCTCCTGGATCCTCACCGACATGGGGAGCAAGCACGGCTCATACCTCAACGGCGTGCACGTCCCCCCCGGCGAATCCGCCCCCCTCAACGACGCCGACGTCATCCGCCTCGGGCCCTTTTCCTTCCGCATCGGCGGCCCAAACACCGCGGCCCGCATGCTCACCACCCAGGCCGACGCCGAAGTCGTCAGCACACGAATCCACCGCGTGCCCCAGGCCGAGCTGATGCTCCGCGCCCAGCACCGCCTCGAACTCCTCATCGACTGCGCCGCCTCCATCACCGCCGCCACGTCCGAACAACAACTCGCCGCCACCGTCCTCGACGCCCTCATGGCCGGCACCGGCTTCGCTCGCGCCGCCTTTGTCCGTCGCGCCACCACCTTCGACGGCCTGGGCGCCAGCCAGGTCGAGCTCGTCGCCTCGCGCGGCCAGTCACCCAACGGCGAATCCTCCTTCACCTTCAGCCGCTCGCTCATCGAAGCCGCCACCGCCGGGCAGGTCGTCCGCCTCGACGAAGACAGCGGCGTGCAGGACTACGGCCAGTCCGTCATGTCCCTGGGTATCCAAGCCGCCATCTGCGCCCCCGTCATGGTCGACTCCGCCGCCGTCGCCTTCCTCTACCTCGACGCCCGACGCTCCGAACAACGCGCCCCGGGCTCCGGCATCGTCCAGGCCGACGCCCCCGCCTTCTGCCAGGCAATCGCCCGCATCTGCGGCCTGGCGCTCGCCAACCTCAAACGCCTCGAACTCGCCGGCCGCCAGAAACAGATGGAGGCCGACCTCAACGCCGCCCGCAGCGCCCAGCGCCTCATCATGCCCAAGCCCACTGGCAACCTGGGCTCCATGCAATACGCGCTCCGCTCTCGCCCGGGCCGATTTGTCGCCGGCGATCTTGTCGACATCTTCCCGTTGCAGGACGGCCGCGTCGCGCTCCTCCTGGGCGACGTCTCGGGCAAGGGCGTCGGCCCCGCGCTCCTCATGGCGACCGCCCAGGCCCACCTCAACGCCTCGCTCCGCATGAACCCCGACCCCGCCCGGGCCGCCATCGAGGTCAACCAGCACGTTGCCGCCCACTCCAACGAAGGCCAGTTCATCTCGCTCTGGGTCGGCGTGATCGACCCCGCCGCCGGGCTCCTCACCTTCGTCGACGCCGGCCACGGACACTGGCTCGTCAAGTTCCCCGATCAGCCCGCCTCGCGTGTCTTCGCCAAGGGCGGCATCCCCCTCGGCGTCGATGCCACCTTCGACTACGCCGCCGAGGAAATCCCCTTCCCCAAGGGCTCACGCCTCATCCTCTACTCCGACGGCCTGGCCGAGCAGCAGAACTCCAACGGCGACGAGTTCGGCCTGGAGCGCATCCTCGCCGCCCTCGCCAACTCCACAGGCCCCGACCGCGACGTCGCCGCGCTCTTCGACGCGCTCCTCAACTTCGCCGTGCCGCCCGAGGCCGCCAGCTACCCCGACCACATCGCCCTCGCCGACGACGTCACCATCGTCTCGACGATCATGAACTGACCGCGCACCAGCCATCTGGGACCTCGCCGCGGTCATCTCACCGCACCGCGGAGCAGCGCAAGCTCGAGCCACAGGACGGCGCGGAAGACGAAACAACCATGCCCCAATCGCCCGCGTTGGAGCGCCAACCCCGCTTTCTCGTAGGATGCCCCTCATGATCCGACTCGAAGGGCTGAGCAGGAAGTTTGGCGAGCGCGAGGCGGTGCGCTCGTTGTCGCTTGAAATCCCTCGCGGCGAGGTGTTCGGGCTGCTGGGCCCCAACGGCGCGGGCAAGACCACGACCATCTCGATGGTGATCGGCACGCTCGCGCCCTCGGGCGGCGACGTCCACATCGACGGCAAGTCGCTCGTGAACGACCCCTCGCTGCGCCGGCGCGTGGGCGTGGCGCCCCAGGCGCTGGCGCTGTACGAAGATTTGTCGGCCCGTGAGAACCTGGAGTTCTTCGGCGGGCTCTACGGCCTGCGCGGCCGCGAGTTGAACGCCGCGGTCGATGCGGCGCTCGACATGGTCGGGTTGCGCGATCGTGCGGGTGATCGGTCCAAGACGTTTTCAGGCGGCATGCAGCGCCGGCTCAATCTGGCGGCGGCCCTGGTGCATGGGCCGGACGTGCTGTTGCTCGACGAGCCCACGGCGGGCGTTGACCCGCAGTCGCGGAACTCGATCATCGAGCTCGTGCGCTCGCTGAAGGGGCGCGGCACGACGATCGTGTACACCACGCACTACATGGAAGAAGCCCAGAAGCTGTGCGACCGCGTGGGCGTCATGGACCGCGGCTCGATGCTCGCGGTGGGCACGATCGACGAACTGCTGAGGGCGCACGGCGGGGATTCGGTCGTCGTGTACCACGACGAGCAGGGCGAGCAGAAGATCGTGACACGCGACCCGGCGAGTGAAGTCGCGAATCTGATCGCACGCGGCGTGCGCTCAGGCCTCCGCATCGATCGCCCCGACCTTGAATCGGTCTTTCTCAACCTGACGGGGCGCGCCCTGCGCGATGGAGGTGCCGAGTGAACGCCATCGTCCGAATCGCGATGAAAGACCTCCGCCTGCTCCTGCGCGACCGGGCCGACGCGTTCTTCACGTTTGTGTTCCCACTCTTGATCGCTCTCTTTTTCGGCTATGTGTTCGGCGGCGGGGGTGGCGAGAAGAGCGCGATGCCGATCGCCATCGTCAACGAGGACGGCGGCGAGGCCTCGGCGTGGTTCGTGGACCAGCTCGGCAAAGCCGGCGGTATCGAGACCAAGAACGCGGAGAACCGTGCCGCGGGCGAGAGCCTGGTGCGGAAGGGCGATGCCGCGGCGTGCGTGATCGTGCCTAAGGGGTTTCAGGAATCGACGAAGAAAATATTCTCGGGCGGCGGGATGCAGCTCGAGGCGATCGTGGACCCGAAGCGTGCCGCCGAGGCGGGACTCCTCGAGGGAAGGCTGAACGAGCTCGGATTCAGGCAGCTCGCGCGGACATTCACCGATCCATCGATGATGAACTCGTTCCTGGATTCGGCGCGGGAGGATGTGTCGAAATCAAGCGGGCTCTCGCCCTTGCAGAAAGGAATCTTCGGCACGTTCTTCGACAGCGTGTCGTCGCTGACCAAGGAAGTCACGAGCAAATCCGGCGGCGAAAGCAAGGACGGCGCGGGAGATTCGGCGGGCGGCGGATTCCGCCCGGTCACGGTCACGATGCACGAACTCCAGATGGACCCCAATTCGCCCAACAACTCGTTCGCGGTGTCGTTCCCGCAGGGCGTGGTGTGGGGGCTGATGGGGTGCGTGATGGCGTTCGGCGTTTCGCTCGTGCAGGAGCGGCGTCGCGGTACGCTGCTGCGCCTGTGCGTCGCGCCGATCTCGCGGAATCAGATCCTGCTGGGCAAGGCCGCGGCGTGCTTTGTGTCGTGCGTGCTCGTGCAGATAATATTACTTCTTGTCGCTCGCCTCATGGGTGTGCGGATCGGGCACCCGGCCATCATGGTGGCGGCCGTGCTCTCGTCGTCGATCGGGTTCACGGGCGTGATGATGCTGCTCGCGGGCCTGTCGCGGAGCGAGGGCGCGGCCCAGGGCCTCGGGCGGGCGCTGCTCCTGGTGCTCGCGCTGATCGGCGGCGGGTCGATCCCGCTCTTCTTCATGCCCAAGCTCATGCAGCAGATCAGCAGCGTGTCGCCCTTCAAGTGGGCGACGATCGCGATCGAGAA
>JABWBC010000072.1 GCA_013360695.1 Phycisphaerales bacterium | reverse complement strand
CTCCATAGCAGCGCGCCTGCAAGAGCTCCTCGCCGCCCACGTCGGTCGTGATGCGAAGGAAAATGTTGATGCTCGGGCGATCCGTCGGCGCCGTGGTCGAGGCCTTGATCCGCCACTTGTTCGTGTTCGCGGCATCGACCGGCTCAAACTCCAGCTTGAACTCGGGCACCGGCGCGCCCGCCGCCACCGGGGCGGCCTCCACCTTCGTCACCTTGAACGCCTGGTCCTTGCGGTGCTTGAGGATGACCTCGCCGTTCATCGGCTCTCCCGGCTTGGCCGTCGAAAGGCTGAGCTGCGTCGGCTCAAAGGCCAGCAACCCCTGGGTGTTGAACGTCACGCTCACCGTCTTCATCGGCTCACGCGGATCGTTGGTGCGCACATGGAGCTGATCGTTCATCCGCCCGCTCTTGCCGATGGCCTTGAACGTGATCTCAAACTCGGTGGCGCGGTGCTTCTTGCCGCCGCGATCCACCTCCTGCGTCCCGACCTTCTTGATGTCGAAGAACTCGCCCAGCGCCAGCGTCGCGCCCGTCGCCTCGAACTCGGGCGTGCGCCCCACCACCATCAGCTTCAGCATCTTCGAGCCGCCGCGCTCCACCGTGCCGAAGTTCAGCACCGACGGCTCGGCCACCACGGTCGCCTCGACCTCCACCGTCAGCGTCAGCACGATCTGCGACCGATCCGCGTCGTCCGACACGACGGTGATCGTCTTGCTGTGCGAACCGAGCTTGCCCTTGGGATCAAACTCCGCGTCGATGACGGCGCTCGCGCCCGCCGGGATCACCGACCACGTGTTCTGGTCGTGCTCCACCGGCTCCATGCCCTTGTCGCTCCCCTCGATGACCACCTTGGCCTGCGTGCAGCCGCACGACTTCTTCACTTCCTTGATCGTGACCGGCGCCTTGCCCGTGTTCTTGAACTTGAACTTGAGCGGCTTCACCTCGTTCTGGATGATCGTGCCCAGGTCGACCGATTCGGTCTCGAAGATCAACGTCCCGGTGTCGACCTTGCCCAGCGCCGGCTCGCCCGCCTGTGCGGGGGTTTGCACCGGGGGTTGGGCCGGGGGTTGGGCCGCGTCCTGCGCCGTCGCCAGCCCGCACACCGAAACCAGCGCCATGAGACCAAACGCCACGCCGCACGAATGACCAATATTCCGACGCATAATGCACTCCCCGATTCAACCCGGGCCGCGCGCCCGAGACTTCCTTCTACCAACATGGCGCGCATCCACCCGCGCCCGAATGACTCTTCAGACGGACCATCCACCCAACGAGTTCACGACCCCCTCAGCATATCAATCCAACGCCCGGATTCATCCCCGCAACCCACAAACACGCGCCATAAACCTCGCCCGCGCCGAGACCTGAATCTCACAATCTCGGACCCGAACAAAGATCAATCACACAGAACCGGACTCCGCCTCGTCCACCTCGGCAAACTGGTTCAACTCCCCCGCCGCGAATCGATCAAAGGCCACATGAACATCCGCTGGACCGACCGCCACGCGGATCGCTTCCTTGAGAGGTTTCACGCCCACGATCCGACCCGTCACCGGGTCCTTGCGGATCATCCGCTTGGCAAACCACGCGATGCGCCTTCTGATCTGCGTCATCGCGTAGTGATCGCCGCGATACTCGCGCATCATCTCAAAGTAGCGGCGCATCATCGCGGTCTTCTCCGCGTCATCGGGCGTGCTCGGGATCGCCTCGCCGCACATCGCCGACCATGTATCGCGGAACAGCCACGGCGTCGAGAGCGCCCCGCGCCCAATCATCACGCCGTTGCAGCCGGTCTCGCGCATCATGCGGACGGCGTCTTCCGGCTCGCGCACATCGCCGTTGCCGATCACGGGAATCCGCCCGCCGACTTCCTCGACCACCCGCGCGATGCCCGCGAGCTGCACCACGCCGCTGAACTTCATCTCGGTCGTCCGCCCGTGCACGGTCACGCCGACCACACCCACATCCGCGAGCATCCGCGCCAAATGGGGCGAGCACGCGTTTCCGGCGTGATAGTCCGCGTCCGACCAGCACAGCCGCATCTTGCACGTCAAAGGCACCGGACGAGAGGAAGAAGCGCCGAGCGACACCGAACCCTGATGCCCGATGCCCGATGCCTGACGCCTCACTCCGCCGATCCGCTTCCCCCACTCCTCCGCGTCCAGCGGGCACTTCTCCAATTCGCGCACCACGCGCTCGGCGAGCTTCACCGCCCGATCGAGGTTCGTCAGCAGCGCGCTCCCGCCGTCCTTCTTTGTCACCTTGTCGACGGGGCAACCCATGTTGATGTCAACGATCGTCGCGCCGTGCTCGACCGCCCAGCGCGCTCCCTGCGCCATGATCTCCGGGTCGCTCCCGTACAGCTGCATGCCGATCGGCTTGTCGACCTCGTTTGTGCGCGCCAGGTCCAGGCTCGTCGCCGTCCCGCGCAGAAGACCCTGCGGACTCAGCAGGTCTGTGCACGCCAGCCCCACCCCGCCGTATTCTCGGCACACCGTCCGGAACGCCAAGTCGCAATATCCCGCGATCGGCGCGAGCAACAGCGGCGTGGCCAGCTCCACGTGCCCGAGCTTCAGCGTTGCAACCTCCCGCGTCGCCATCGGCCAATCGTAGAACCCGCCCGATCCAGCGCCTTCTTCGCCCCTTCGCGCTTGCCTCCGCGCGCGGAATCGGCGAAACTGCACTTCATTCGCCTCTTTCCCCCGCCCGCTCCCAGTCGGAGGTCGCCATGTCACGCCGCTGCTCACTCCCGCTCGTGATCTTGTTGGCATCCCTCACGGCGCCCGCGCTGGCCCAGCACGCCTTCGATCCGGCCCGATCGCCCGCCGACGACACCTCGATTCTCCTCGCGCCCGAGCCCTACAAAACCTACCGCGGATATTCACTCGTCCGCGCCGTCGTCCGCGACCACGCCGAGTTCAACCGCGTGCTCGCGATCTCCGGCGACTGCTGGACCCACACTCCGCGTCTCGAACAGCCCGTCGACTTCCTGATCCCGCCCGGCGGGCTCGACGCCCTCCGCGCCCTTGGTGTCTCCTTCGACATCATCGTGCCCGACATGGGCGACGTGGTCGCCGCGGAGCGCGCCCGCCTCAACTCCCCGCAGACCCGCGGCTGGTACGACGACTACAAAAACCTCCAGGCCATCTCCGACAAGGTCGACGAATTGGTCGCGCTCCGCCCCAACCTCGTCTCCCGCTTCAACGTCGGCCCGTCCCTCGAAAACCGGACCATCTTCGGCTTCCGCATCGACTCACCCACGCCCGGCCCCGCCGGCACCATCAAGCCCGTCATCTACATCCACTCCACCCAGCACGCCCGCGAGTGGCTCGCCCCCGTGACCACCATGTACGTCGCCGAGCAGCTCATCGCGGGCTACGCCTCCGACCCCGACGCCACCGCGTTCCTCGACAAGTTCACCGTCATGGTCGTTCCCGTCGTCAACGTCGATGGATATGTCTACAGCTGGACGACGCAGCGCTACTGGCGAAAGAACCGGCGCGACAACGGGAACGGCAACTTCGGCGTCGACCTCAACCGCAACTGGGGCTTCGCCTGGGGAAGCGACAACGGCTCATCGGGGAGCGGTTCAAGCGAGGTCTACCGCGGAACCGCACCCTTCTCCGAGCCCGAAACCGCCGTCATGCGCGACCACGTCCTCGCCACCCCCGGCATCGCCATCGCTCTCGACGTTCACACCTACGGCCAGTATCTCCTCTCGCCCTGGGGCTACACCGCAACGCCCCCCGCCGCCCTCCCATTCTTCAATAAGTACGGCAAGATCATGCAGGCCGCCATCAAGAGCGCCCACAACAAGACATTCACCTACGGCCCGTGCTACACCACCCTCTACCCCGTCAGCGGCGGCAACCTCGACTGGTGGTACGGCGACCGCAACGTCATGATGTGGAGCCCCGAGCTCCGCGGCGGGAGCTTTGCGCCGCCTCCCACCGACATCATCCCCAGCGGCCAGGAGATCTACGCCGGGCTCCTCGCCCTCGCCAAGACGTTCTGCCGCGCCGACTACAACCACGACGCGTTCATGAACGGCAACGACTACGACGACTTCGTGGTCGACTGGATCGGCGCGCTCCCCGCGGCCGACTACGACCGCAACGGCTTCGTCAACGCCGACGACTTCGACGCGTTCGTCGTTGAGTTCGAGCAGGGCTGCTGACGCGGATCACGACCTACACTGGTCCGCCAACGACCAGGGGGCTCCGTGTATCAGGCGCTGCTGACCCGAAAATATCTGACCAGCAAAGTCATGCCGCTGCTGGCGTCGCTGGCCGTCGTCCTCTGCACCGCCATGGTGCTGATCACCTGGTCGGTCATGGGCGGCTTCCTCGCCATGCTGCTCAACTCCGGGCGCACGCTCCTGGGCGATGTCAACATCTCCTGGCCATCCACCGGCTTTGCGCACTACGAAGATCTCATCGACCGCCTCGAGAAGGACGAGTCGGTAGCCGCGGCGACACCACTGATCGAGACCTTCGGCCTGATCTCCCTGCCCGACGGGCGTCGCGAGGGCATCCTTGTCAAAGGCATTGACGGCCCGGGCTACGCCAAAGTCACCGAGTACGAGCGCACCCTCTGGTGGCGACCGCTCGAGACGCCGCTCCGCAAAGACGTCAAGCGCGATGACCCGCGCGTCGCCGACGACACGTTCTGGAAGGGCTTCGACTGGAAGCGGTTCCTTGAGAATGGCCGCAAGCTCCAGCGTCGCGACGAGAAGTCCGGCGAGTTCAAGCCCGCCGCCGTGCTGGGCATCGAGGTCAGCGGCTTCAACTCACGCCGCCCCGAAGGCTACTTCGAGCCGCGCCTGCCGTATCGGCGCACCGTCAAGGGCGACCTCGAACCCGCTCGCGTCTTCGCTCCCGACAATATGAGCGTCACGCTCAACCTCATCCCGCTCGACGCCAGCGGACGCACCATCGACATGGTCTCCTGGTCGCTCCCCGTCGCCAACGAGGTCCACAGCGGGATCTACGAGACCGACAACCGCGTCGTCTTCGCGCCGCTCAAGGAACTGCAGCGCAAGCTCCACCTCGATCAGGGCGTGAAGGCCGAGCGCGTGTCCAACGGCCTCGGCGCGCGCATCGAGATCGACCCCGCGACCGGCGAAGAGCGCATCGTCACGCCCCAGATCGTCGCCGAAGACCCCGCCCGCGTCACAAACGTCTACGTCCGCGCCAAGGACGGCACGAGCGCCGACGAACTCAAGAAGCGCGTCGCGGCGATCTACGCCCGATTCGAGCACGACCACGCGGGCAAGGTCCCCGCGCCCGAGGACATCAAGATCCTCACCTGGGAAGACCAGAACCGCACCATGATCAACGCCGTCAAGAAAGAGACCGGCCTGGTGCTCTTCATCTTCAGCTTCATCTCGCTGACGGCCGTCTTCCTCGTGCTCGCCATCTTCTGGTCGATGGTGAGCGAGAAGACCAAGGACGTCGGCATCCTCCGCGCCGTCGGCGCCAGCCGCGCCGGCATCGCGGGCGTGTGGCTGGCCTACGGCATGATGATCGGGGTGGTCGGCTCCGGCCTCGGCGGCACGCTGGCGTATGTCGTCGTCAAGAACATCAACCCCATCCACGAATGGCTGGGCAAGACGTTCGATCTCTACATCTGGGATCCGCGAATCTACTACTTCAGCGAAGTGCCCAGCCAGATGGACGCCTCCAAGGCCGCGATCGTGCTCGCCGGCGGCATCATCTCCAGCGTGCTGGGCGCGCTTATCCCGGCCGTCCGCGCCGCGTCGATGGACCCGGTAAAGGCGCTCCGATTCGAATAAACCACCACATGACCTCCGCCCAGGCCAACCCCGCGACCGCCGCTCCCCGCAACGCCGAGGCGCTGGTCAGCGTGCGCGATCTCAAGAAGACCTACCGCCTCGGACGCGTCGATGTCCCCGTCCTCCGCGGCATGGACCTCGAGATCAAGCGCGGCGAGTGGCTCGCGGTCCTCGGCGCTTCGGGCTCGGGCAAGTCAACACTGCTCCACCTCCTCGGCGCCCTCGACCGCGCCGACAAGTCGCCCGGCGCCTCGCCCATCACCTTCGAAGGACGCGCCATCGACGCGATGTCGGCGTCGGATCTCAACCACTACCGCCGCGCCCGCGTCGGCTTCATCTTCCAGTTCTATCACCTGCTCCCCGAACTCACCGTGCTCGAAAACGTGCTCCTCTCGCCCATGGTGCTCCACGGGCGCCTGGGCTACCTCCAGCACCGCAACGACGCCATCAACAGCGCCCGCGACATCCTCACCCACGTCGGCCTCGGCCATCGACTCAACCACCGCCCCGCCGAACTCTCGGGCGGCGAGCGTCAGCGCGTCGCCATCGCCCGCGCCCTGGTCAACAAGCCCACGCTGCTGCTCGCCGACGAACCAACCGGCAACCTCGACCGCGTCACCGGCGGCTCGATTCTCGACCTTCTCGCGGGCCTGCACAAGGCCGGGCAGACGCTCGTCGTCGTCACCCACGACCCCGAGACCGCCGCCCGCGCCGACCGCATCGTTCACCTCCGCGACGGCAAGGTCGTCAGCGAGGCGTGACCCCCGCTTTCCCTCTTCACTTCGTCTCTCCGTCTCTTGGTCTCTACGACTCTTCCTACTCACCCTTGACACTTCCCAAACGATTCCGCGCCGCCAGCGAACATATGATCGCCGCAGCATCCGCCGGGAGCCTTGCACCTCGTGACCACCGCGCCCACCAACATCCATCCATCGCCCGCCGCCCTCTCGCTCCGCGGCCTCGAAGGTCGCGAAGTCCCGACGCGCGTCGTTGACCTCGGCTCCGGGCGCCCCTTCGTGTTCCTCCACGGCCTGGTCGGCCTCAACGACCACTGGGAACAGTCCGCCCACGCCCTCGCCCCACACGCACGCGCCGTCATGCTCGAGTTCCCCCTCCTGGACCTCCAGGGCGAAGACTGCTCGATCCACGGCGTCACCGAACTCACCGTCCGCTTCCTCGAGCGCCATGTCCGCGAGCCCGCCGTCCTCGTCGGCAACTCCTTCGGCGGGCACGTCGCACTCCGCGTCGCCGTCGAGCGCCCCGAGCTCGTGGCGGGCCTCGTGCTCGCCGGCTCCTCGGGTTTGACCGAGCGCACCACCGTCCGCGAGGTGCAGCTCCGCCCCTCGCGCGAGTGGCTCGTCGAAAAAATCGGCGAACTCTTCTTCGACCGTTCCAAAATGAACCAGGGCGATGTTGATCGCGCCCACCGGGAACTCTCGCGCCGCGGCGGCGCCCGCGCCATGGTCAAGCTCTCACGCTCGGCCCGCCGAAATCACATGGGCGACCGCCTCGGCGAGATCAAGGCGCCCACGCTCTTGGTGTGGGGCAAGCAGGACGCCGTCACGCCCCCCGAGGCCGCCGAGCAGTTCAACAAGCTCATCCGCGGCTCGACGCTCGCCTGGCTCGATCGCTGCGGGCACGCGCCGATGATCGAGCAGCCCGAGCCGTTCGCCGCGCTCCTCATCGAGTTCAATCGCTCGCTCGCCGCCACAGCCGTCTCGCCGCGCTAGAGCACCCCCATGACCTCACACCCCCGCTCATCCTGGCTCCGGGGCCTGATCGGCGTCGGAATGCGCACGTATCTATCCCGGCGCATCCGCCTCCTCTCCAACATCGCCCACTGGAAACGCAACAGCGCCGGCATCCAGCGCAGCCAGCTCCGCCAGCTCCTCTCCGAAGCCGCGGGCACCGAGATCGGCCGCACGTCCAACTACGCCAGGCTCTCCGCGCTCCCCGACGACGACATGCTCAAGGGCTTTCGCGACGCCGTCCCCATCGGCGACTGGATCGCCTACAAGGACCGCGTCGCGCGCATGCGCGAGGGCGGCGAGCCCGACATCCTCTGGCCCGGCCTCGTCCGCGACTACGCCCAGACCAGCGGCACCACCGCCGGCGACAAGTTCATCCCCGTCTCCAAGGACATGCTCGCCTCGAACTTCCGCGCCTCGCTCGACATCTTCTCCCACATGGCCCGCTTCGGCGTCCCGCTCCCCGCCCTCTGCTCCGGCAAGTCGCTCTTCCTCGGCGGCTCGACCGACCTCTCCACCAACACCCACGGCATCCGCACCGGCGATCTCTCCGGCATTGTCACGCCCCTCATCCGCTGGCCCATCAGCGAGGTCTATCTCCCCGGCCCTGAAATCGCGCTCATGAGCCACTGGCCGTCCAAGATCGACGCCATGGCCAAGGCCTGCCTCGATCAAGACGTCCGCATGGTCAGCGGCATGTGCTCCTGGGCCCTCGTGCTCTTCGAGCGCCTCATCGCCATGGCCCGCGAGCAGGGCCGCACCGCTAACACCATCCACGATGTCTGGCCGAACTTCACCATCTTCGTCCACGGCGGCGTGAAATACGCCCCCTTCGACCCGCGCGTCCGCCAGGCCTACAGCGGCGCGCCCGACGGCCCGGACATCCCCTTCCGCCTCGAGCTCTACCCCGCCTCCGAAGGTTTCATCGCCATCCAGGACACCCGCAGCGATCCCGGCCTGCGACTCCTCACCGACAACCACAACTTCTTCGAATTCGTGCCGCTCGAAGACATCGCGCGCCCCGACGCACCCGCCTTCACCTGCGACGCCGTCGAAAAAGGACAGAAGTACGTCGTCGTCCTCACCACCTGCGCCGGCCTCTGGCGCTACATCCTCGGCGACGTCGTCGAGTTCGACACCATCCCCTCGCGCCCCGACGGCTCCGGCGGCGACGGCCCTTCGCGCCTCCGCATCGTCGGGCGTCACAAGCACTTCATCAACGCGTTCGGCGAGAACCTCATCGTCGACAACATCGAGAACGCCGTCGCCAGGGCCGCGAGCCAGACCGGCCTCATCGTCGGCGAGTTCACCGCCGCGCCCGTCTATCCCGGCCCCGGCCGCCGCGCCGGACTCGAGCTCGCCGTCGAGGCCGCCAACGCATCGCCCGAGCGCCTCGCCGCTTTCGTTCCCGCGTTCGACGCCGCGCTCAAGGAACAGTGCGTGGACTACGGCATCAAGCGCACCGGCGACCTGGGCATGACCGAGCCCACCGTCACGCCGCTCGCGCTCGGCACGTTCCATCGCTGGATGGAATCACGCGGCAAGCTCGGCGGCCAGCACAAGTGCCCGCGCTGCGCGAGCGGCCGCGACATCATCGATCAGGTGCTCGCCTTCGCGAAGTAATCGCGTGTGCCCAAGGCACGTGCCACGGACCTTTCTTCAGGTCCGTGCCTTTCGTTTCACACGTGCTCCGGGTGGCGTGGCCAACCTGTTGGCCACGCGCCTTTCGACGGACCTGCCATCGGGTCATGCGCTTCGTCGCGTGCTCGCTCCGGGTGGCGTGGCCGACCCGTTGGCCACGCGCCTTTCCACAGACGCGTTTTCGCCTCCGTGCCTTCTCTTCCCCTGTCTCGCTTCTTCCCTAGTGCCAAGTGCCCAGTGCCCAGTGCCGCTCCTCCTCAACACCCCACATCAAAGTGATCCGCGAACTCGTCGTAGTCGTTTCCATTCACGAACCCATCGCCGTTGAAGTCCGCGGCCGCGTCCGCGACATCGAACAACTCCGCGAACGCGTCGTAGTCGTTGCCGTTGACGAAGCCGTTGTGATCAAAGTCAGCGGGGCAGGGCTTGAGGCCGTATTCCCAAGTGTCATCGAGGGGCAAGTTGGAGGTAGTCTGTCCCCCGAAAAGGACCGTAACGCCGCGGGCAGCGTCGTACGTCATGGCGTGTCGTTGTCTCACCGAGGGTCCACTGACCAACCGCTGGGTCCACACCGTCCCGTCCCATTCCCATGTCTCGTCGCTGATGCCCGCGTTTGTCAGACCCCCAAAGAGGATCGTGACGCCGCGTACAGCATCAAACGCCATCGCGTGACTATTTCTTGGCGTCGGTCCACTCGCGAGCCGCTGCGCCCATGATGCTCCGTCCCATTCCCAGACGTCGCTGTTGTAGGAGTCGCTGTTCGTGGCTCCACCACATAGGACGGTAATACCTCGCGCTGAATCATAAATTATAGCGTGATAGCTTCTTGCAGGGGGACCGCTGACCGCCCGCTGGGTCCACGCGGTCCCGTTCCATTCCCACGTCTCTCCGTTGTGGCCGGTTTCAGTGAATCCTCCGAAGAGAACCGTGACGCCGCGATTCGAGTCATAGGCCATTGCGTGGCCGATCCTCGCCGAGGGGCCGCTGACCGCCCGCTGGGTCCATGCGGTCCCGTTCCATTCCCACGTCTCGGCCTTACGGGAGCCGCCGACACTTCCACCGAACAGGACGGTGAAACCACGCGCTGCGTCATAGGCCACCGCGTGGCCGGTCCTCGCCTGGGGTGAGTTGACCGCCCGCTGGGTCCACGTCGCCCCGTTCCATTCCCACGTCTCCGCATTGCTGATGCTGCCTTTCACTCCTCCGAAGAGAACGGTGACGCCGCGGGCCGAGTCGTAGGCCATCGCGTGGAGGGTTCTCGCCGATGGTCCAGGGGCCACCCGCTGGGACCACGCAATCCCGTCCCACTCCCAAGTTTCGTAGCTGCCGCCGTTGCTGGTGGTGCCTCCGTAGAGGACAGCGATACCGCGGGACGCATCAAAGGTCATTGCGCGGTTGGTTCTTGCCGAGGGCCCGCTGACCTCCCGCTGGGACCACGCGATCCCGTCCCACTCCCAAGTCTCGGCGTTCTTACCAACGCTGGTGCTTCCTCCGAATAGGACACTGACCCCACGGACCAAGTCGAATGCCATCGAGTGGACGTATCTGCCTGAGGGGCCGCTGATCACCCGCTGGGTCCACATTGTCCCGTCCCATTCCCACGTTTCGGCGCTGCGGCCAGTGCTCGTGTATCCCCCGAAGAGGACGGTCACGCCCCGGACCGTGTCATACGCCATCGCGGGATCACGTCTCCCCGAAGGCCCGACGACCACCCCTTGGGTCCACGTTGTGCCATTCCACTCCCAGGTCTCGGCGCTGTAAACACTGCCGTTGTCGTAACCTCCGAATAGCACGGTGACTCCGCGTGCGGCGTCGTACACCATCGCATGTCCGGCCCTCGCCGAAGGACCACTCACTACACGCCGCGTCCATGTGGTCCCATTCCATTCCCAGGTCTCGGCGCTGTATGTGACGCTGCTCGTCGCGCCTCCAAAGAGGACCACAACGCCACGCGCTGAGTCATACACCATGGCATGGCCCGCCCTCGCCGAGGGCCCACTGACCATTCGCCGTGTCCACGCAACCCCGTTCCATTCCCACGTCTCGCTGCTGTAGATGCCACTGCCAAGGTCACCGCCAAACAGGACCGTAACTTCACGCACAAGGTCGAATGCCGTCGCATGAGAGGAACGGGCTGTCGGATACGGCTGCACCCACTCCATCTGCTGCGCTCGCGCCACACTCTCCACCCCGAATATCGCGATCGCCGCCAAGAGCAGCGCCAGCACCCGCGCCGCGTTCGTCATTGCCTTGCGTGCCAGTTCCGCGTGCGTCATGTTGAGTCTCCATCCGCAGCGATGGTCCGAAACCATCGCCAGGAGCGACGTCTCAAATCTGCGGCCAGATCGGCCGTCTTTCCCCGCCCGTCTGTTCCAGCCAAAGCGAGACGGGGCCTTCGCACCAGTGTACCCGCAGACGCCATTGTGAAACAAGGACTTGCGTGCCAGTGCGCCACCTCGTTGCCCGCTCTTCAACCGCCTGAGGAGCCAGCCCCCACCACTCCGAGCAGCGCTCACACCCCAACCGCCGCGGCCCGTGTGCCCGCCCGCGCGTCATGACTCAACCGACCGACAACAGCGGGCGCGCAAAGCCCGAGCTCTTCGCCGCGTCAGCACACCGGCGCCATCAGCCCTCCGACCCATCGATCGCGCGAAATCCTGCTCCCCAGCAGGCCTCCACCGGCACAAATCCGTGCCATCAAAGACCCCCTTACCCACTCGCTGTCCGTCCTTTGTCCGCGTACAGTACGGGCCTCTATGGAAAAGCCCGAATTCCTGACGGCCCAGCTGATCGTCAACGCCGTGGTGGTCGCGCTGGTCATCCACGTCATGCTCCTCACCGTCGCCTACCTCATCTATCTCGAACGAAAAATCTCCGCCTACATCCAGGACCGCCTCGGACCCAACCGCGTCGGCCTCGACTTCGGCCTCCCCGCTCTCTCCTTCCTCAAGAACGTCGTCGGCCTCGGCCAGCCCCTCGCCGACGGCCTGAAGTTCTTCCTCAAAGAGGACTACACGCCCTCCAAGGTCGACAAAGTCCTCTTCTCCCTCGCCCCCATGATGTCCATCACGCCCGCCCTCATGGGCTTTGCCGTCATCAACTGGGGCGGCGTGTGGAACATCCCCGACTTCACCATCCCCATCCTCAACTGGCACATCGACGGCGGGCCCGTGCAGGTCGCCGGCGCCAACATCGGCGTCGGCATCATCTACATGCTCGCCATCGCCTCGCTCGGCGTCTATGGCATCACGCTCGGCGGCTGGGCCAGCAACAACAAGTACTCCTTCCTCGGCGGCCTCCGCGCCACCGCACAGATGATCTCCTACGAGATCCCGCTCGGCCTCGCGCTCCTGGCCGCCCTGCTCGTCTACGGCACCACGATGCCCGATCAGATCGTGCGCCAGCAGGTCTCCGACGGCTGGATGGTGCTGACGCAGCCCCTGGCCGCCGTCATCTTCTTCACCGCGATCCTCGCCGAGGCCAACCGCGCCCCGTTCGACAACGCCGAGGCCGAGAACGAGCTCGTCGGCGGCTACCACACCGAATACTCGTCGATGCGGTTCGCCCTGTTCTTCCTGGCGGAATACGCGCACATGCTCACGTCCGGCGCGCTCTTCGTGCTGCTCTTCCTGGGCGGGTACCACCTGCCGGGCTCGTCGCTCCCGGGCCTTGACCTTCTGTCGCCCGAGTCCACGACGTTCTTGGCGGCCGCGGCGAAGTTCGTCGTGTTCTTCACCAAGGTCGTGCTGGTGATCTGCTTCCAGATGGTGGTCCGCTGGACGCTCCCCCGCATCCGCTACGACCAGGTGATGGCCGTCGCGTGGCAGGTGTGCATCCCGCTGGCGCTGGCGCACGTCGTGGTGATCTCGGTCGCGCTGTACATGGACTGGCGTGCGCCGTGGCAGCTCTTCATCGCCAACGTCGCGGTCGCGCTGGTCTTCACCGCGCTGCAGAGCCGCGTCGGAATCCCGAGCACCAACAAGCGCCTGCCGCTCTACGGCTCGCGCTTCAGCCCGATGCCCGGCGAAAAGGTCATCACCGGCCCGACCAATCCCGTGGCGCTGGAAGATCGCCCCGTGCAGAGCCTGCACGCGCGGTGAACGCGGCCGCACATCGCCAAAGCTGAAGTCGACAGAGAAGCAGTGGCGAAGTGGCGAAGTGGCGAAGTGGCGAAGTGGCGAAGCGGCGAAGCGGCGAAGCGGCGAAGTGGCGAAGCGGCGAAGCGGCGAAGCGGCGAAGTGGAAGAGCTCTACCGCCGAGGTCTCAAACCTCGCTCCCTTGCATCCCCACCACTCCGAACCCCCACTCCCGCTTGCTCTTCACGACTCACGACTCACGACTCACGACTCACGACTCACGACTCACGACTCACGACTCACGGAGTATTCACTTCGTGACTTCCGCTCACTGCGTCGGGCGCGTTTCGCTCGGCGGCTGCACGACGAACATCGTCGGCAGCAGATAGCGGCGATTCTCGAACTCGAACGCGCGCCCGCTGACTTCCAGCACGAGCGCCTCGCCGCGCCACGCCGTCAGTTCCTCGAGCGATTGCAAAGTCTGGCACGGGAGCAGCACCATCGGGCCGCCCGTGGGCGAATCGTGATCGCCGTCGCGCGAGAAGGCCAGTTCGCCCTCGCCGGTGCGCGTCACGCGCCCTCGCATCGACGTGATGAGCTTGCCCTCGGGGAGCGACTCGATCGGCGCTTCCTTCGCAACCTCGTCGGTCTTCTCGCCTGGCTTGGCGTCGGTCTTCACGTCGGGATTCGCTTCGGGCTTGGTCTCGGGCTTGTTGGTGGTCACGCGATCCACGCCGCCGACGCGCGGCGTGAGCGCCCGCGGCTGCGTCTTCCGCGCTTCAAGATCGCGCACCAACTCCTCCACCGACGGGTCCTTCTCGAGGTTCTTCGGCAAGGGCTTGGCCTGCGAGTTCTCGTCGGGCTTGGTGTCCGTCGTGGTGTCGCCCGACGCCTCGGTCTTGCTGTCCGAGGGCTTGGCCTCATCGGACTTGCCCTTCTCCGGCTCGGTGGGAGTGAGCCCGGTCGGGATGTCGCTGATCTGTTCCGGCGCGATGATGCGATACGCCGTGGGCAACAGGTACTCACGCCCGCGGTAGACGAAGACCTGCCCGCTGACCACGCCGGCGGCCTGGCCCGTGAGCGCCTGCGCGCCCGCGGCAAGTCGCGTCAGCGTCTGGCTGGGCAAGATGACCATCGGTCGGAGCCGCGGGCCTTCGCCGGTGTCCTGCGGCACGAACACCCAATCGCCCGTCGACACGCGCACAAGCCCGCCCGGGCGAGCGGTCAGGAACATCCCCTCGCGCACGGCTTCTCGTCGAACGGGCACACCCGGAGCGGCGGTTTGCGCCAGCGACGGTGCAGCGGTCACCAGCGACGCGGCGAGCAGGGCGGCAAGAGCGGAGTTGCGGACCATCGTGGTCTCCCGGGGGTTCGGACGCACCATCCTATATCGGCCTGCGGGCCCATATCGGACCTGGCCCCCGTTGCGGGCTTTCCGGGCTCGCCGACACGAGTTCAACCAGATGAGGCCCCTGCCGGGTTGACCCCGCGACGCGGCGCCGTTAGTGTCCTGTCTCCGGGCTCGCCCGGACACCCGCGGCCGGGTGCCAGAGTGGTCTAATGGGACGGATTGCAAATCCGTTATCCGTCGGTTCGAATCCGACCCCGGCCTTTCCCCCAACAATCCATTCCGTTTTTTCTCTTGCCACCGCCCCGGGCTTGTGGCACGATCTGTGGACCTTTCCCCCCGACGGGCGGATGTGGTATCGAGGGAGCCAGAAAGATGAAATCAGTTCGTGGGATCGTGTCGCCCGCCCTGTGGCTGACACTCGCCGCCGCCGCCACCGCCTACGCCGGGGGCGGCCCGGAAAATCTGCTCATCATCATCGATCCCTCCAGCTCCGACTCCATGTACGTCGGCAACTACTACGCGCAGAAGCGCGGCGTGCCCGCGTCGAACATCCTGTACCTCGACCCCGAATCCGCCAACTACGCCGAGTTCGTCAACGGCAACCAGCAAGGGTTTCTCGGCACGCTGGTCGGGCGCGCCATCCGCGACCACATCGACTTCGTGCTCATCACGCCCGGGCAGAGCTTCTACGTCAACGCCTCGGGCTATTGCACCGACAGCTGCTTCCCCGTCAACCGGTTCTCCATGAGCTCGGTCTTCGCGATGTCGCAGATCAGCGCCGACATCCTGCCGGGCGGCGTGCCCAGCACCAGCGGCAACCGCTACTACTCCACCAGCAACACCCTGCCCATCGCGTTCGACAGCAACGTCAAATACTTCGCGGGCCAGGAGAACAACACCGACTCGCGCGCCCGCAGCTACTTCATCGGCGCCATGATCGGCTGGATCGGCGCGCTGGGGAACACCGTCCCCGAGATCACCGGGCTCATCGACACCGCGGTCGCGGTCGACGGCACACGCCCCAACGGCACGTTTTACTTCATGAACAACGCCGGCGATAGCGCTCGCAATGTTCGCAATACCCAGTTCACCGCGATCGTCAACGCGATCGTCGCCAACGGCGGCCAGGCCGCCAAGCTCGATGGGCTCTTGCCCCTCGGGCACTACGACTGCCTGGGCATCATGGCGGGCTTCGCCGAAACGAGCGTGACAACGGCCGACATGACGATCATGCCCGGCGCGTTCTGCGATCACCTGACCAGCTACGCCGCCACGTACGACGTTGCCTCGCAGACCAAGACCACGAGCTGGATCCGCAAGGGCGCGATCGGCTCGGCGGGCGAGGTCGAGGAACCTTGCAACTACACCGCCAAGTTCCCGCACGCGCGTCTGCATCTCTTTTACTACCAGGGCCTGTCGATGGGCGAGGCGTATTTCCGCTCGCTGGCCGCGATCCCGTTCCAGGGCCTGCTGGTCGGCGATCCCTTGTGCCGTCCGTTCGCGTACATCCCGGTTGTTGAAGACCCGGGACTTCCCAACTCACCCGTCTCCGGCGCGCTGGTCATCACGCCCGGCGCCACCACGCCCAATCCGAACGCCGCGATACTCTCCTTCGATCTCCTGGTCGACGGCGTGCTGGTCGATACGTGCTTCACGCACCAGCAGCTGCGCGTCAACACCGCGCTGCTCTCCGACGGCTGGCACGACGTGCGTCTCTTGGCGTATGACAACACGCTGATGAAGACCGTGGGGCGCTTCGTCGACTCGATCGTCGTCGACAACACGGGCAACGCCGCCAGCGCCACCGTGTCGCCGGGCTCGGGCAACCTCACCGACCTGTACACCTTCACGCCCGGCGTCACGGGCGACGTGGCCGAGACCCGCCTGGTCCACAACGGACGGGTGGTGGCGGCGACGAGCGGCGTCGCGCCGCTCGCGGTGCACGGGCGGGCGCTCGGCGCGGGCCAGGTGAGCGTCCAGGTCCAGGCGCTCATGGACGACGGGTCGCTGGTCAACAGCGCGCCGATCCCCGTGACCATCTCGAACTCCGGCGGCACCGCGGTCACGGCGCCCATAGCTTCCAGCTACACGCGGTTCGTCCCGCGGAACTCGACGACGGTGGTCGAGCTCCCCGCCACGTTCGACGCCGATCCCTCGACCTCGACCTTCACCATCGTCAGCGGCCCGGCCAAGTCGACGATCATCGCGGGCGCGGGCAAGGCGTATCGCGTCATCACGCCGGGCTCGGCGGCGTGCGGCACCGATTCGATCGTGTTCAACGTCACCACGCCCAACGGCACCAGCGCCAACGCGACCGTCACGATCGTCTACACCAACCCCGCGAAGCTCTGCGACACCGACTTCAACAACGACGGCTTCCTCAACGGCGACGACTTCGACGCCTTCGCCAGCGCGTTCGAGAACGCGGACCAGGCCGCCGACTTCAACAACGATTGCTTCGTCAACGGCGATGACTTCGACGCCTTCGCGTCGCGCTTTGAGCAGGGGTGCTGAGAAGAAGGCATCGGGCATCAGCACCATGCAACGCGGGCGCACGCGCGCGGCGATGTCGCTCGCGTGGTCGCGGTCGTGTTGAACCTTGGGTTGTTCGTCGGCGAGCGCGGATGGCATGCCGGCGTGCCCCGCAAAGAGCACGTCGTCACTCGGGCGGCCGACGGC
>JABWBC010000227.1 GCA_013360695.1 Phycisphaerales bacterium | reverse complement strand
GCGTCCACGGACACACGCAACGGACGCTACACCAACCACGATCTGGGCGCAACCTCACAAGCGCCGTACTGCGCTAGATTTGGGGTGAAGACGCTCTAGCAGCGCTCTTGAGGTGTTCCGGCGAGCCGCCCTCCTGTCCGGCTCCACGGGCTACGACATCGCGACCGTGACGGCGAGCAATCGGAACATACTTCTTCTCAGCGGGCTCGGTCTGACCTCTCACTTCGCCTTGTCCGACGCGATGACCCATGGACTCCCTCACACCTGCGTCGTTGCCGGGGGTGACCCGCGGGTCGCTGCGGGCAGCGATGAGGCCTTCTTCGCCCACTGGATTAGAGAACACGGGAAGTTCATTCCTCGCGTCTGCTCCATATGCACGGGCGCGTTCGTTCTGGGGCAGGCTGGACTTCTCGACGGACGAGCCGCGACAACACACTGGTCGGTTCTTGACCAATTCCGACGCCGCTTTCCGAAGGCGAGAGTTCGAGGTGACTCGCTCTTCACTCGCGACGGCCCGGTCTGGACGTCGGCGGGCATGACCGCCGGCATCGACATGTCGCTTGCGCTCGTCGAACAGGACTGTGGGTACGACTGTTCCTTGACCGTTGCGAGATTCATGGTGCTCTTTCTCAGGCGATCCGGCAGCCAGCGACAGTTCAGTGCGGCGCTCGCCGCCCAGGATGTCGAACGCGAGAACCTGCGAGACCTGCAGGCATACATCTCGTCCCACCTGGACGGGGACCTCACGATCGATCGCCTTGCCGAGGCGAGCCATATGAGCACGCGAAATCTGTGCCGCGTGTTCAAGCAAGAGATCGGATCCAGCATCGGCGGCTTTGTTCGCGCCACCCGCCTCGACGAGGCCCGCCGTCTCCTCCAAGACACCGCGCTCGACGTCGCACAGATCGCCCGACGCGTTGGGTGCAAGGATGAGAGCACGCTCCGCCGATGGTTCATGGAGGAGTTCCGCATCTCTCCGTCGCAGTATCGCGAGCGATTCGGAAGGCTGAGCGACCCCCCGGCGTAACAGAGCTGGCACGGCACGCGCGCCTTGCGCTCATCGCCCGGCCATGCCGAAGCGGCAGAAATCGCCAACGCGGTCAATCTCGCGCAAATGAAAACGCGGCCGGGTCGTGTGGACCCGGCCGCGCGAGCGTGAATCAAGTGCCGTTGATCAGCATCCCTCTTCAAAGTGCGACGCGAAGATGTCGTAGTCGTCGCCGTTCAGGAATCCGTCGGCGTTGAGGTCGGCGGTGTAGCGCCCCGCTTCGAAGTCGCTGGCGAAGAGGTCGTAGTCGTCGCCGTTCACGAACCCGTCGATGTTGTAATCGGCGACGCACAGCTCAACCTCCGGGGTGTCGTCCTGGGGATCGGGGTTGCTCACCCACCCCGGGAGCGTGTGCTTGTCGGGATCGAAGTTGGTCTGCGAGCGCGGCACGAAGAGGAAGTCGCCGGCCGGCATCCCGTTGAGAAGGGGCCGGGTCGTCGGCACGTAGCGGTTGTTGGGGTCGAGCTCCAGCTCGCGAACCACGCCGTTGGCGGAGTAGGTGATGCGATCGCCATCGATCACGTTGAGGGCGCGCGGGTTGGGCCCGGCGCTGATCGAGCTGTCGATGGTCCACGCCGCCGTCGTCGCCAGGGGCGCGAGCCGGTGGATCTGCGTCCCGCCCGACCAGGTGATGAAGGGCTTGTGCTGCACCGCGCTCACGTCGATCGAGGGCAGGCCCGTGATCGTGATGTTGGTGGGGAGCAGGCCGTTGTACGGCGTGCCGAGCAGGTCGCCGCCGTCGAATCGCTTCAAGCGCCGCCCGCCCACGTCGAGCAGGTAGATGTCGTCGTTGGAAGGATCGACGCACATCGCGTCATACGGCGTGCGCGTCGCGAGTTCCTGCATCAGGCTGACGCTCCCGTCCGCCAGCACGCGATACTTGCGGACGCTCCCGTCGCCCAGCACCAGGACGTTTCCGTGCCGGTCGTTCTTCACCATCTTGGGCTCCCAGGGAAGATCGACGAGCTTCACGGTGGTTTCATCGGACGGATCAAAGGCAAAGAGGCCCGCCGGGAGCACCCGCCCCGAGCCCACGCCGACGATGACCCGGGCGTCGCTGGGATGCAGCAGGGCGTCGAGGATCGCGCCGCCGGTCGGCGACACGATGCTCATGTTCTGATGGAGATCGGGCGTGGTGTTCAGTGTGCTTGGCGCGTAGAAGTCGACCTGGTGCGCCACCGTGTCGTTGGTCAGCGCGATCATCGGAAAGATCACGATGTACTTGTCGAGGACCTTGATCTTGTCGGGATCGTCGGTGCGTTTGATCCAGCGGTGCATCACGTCGCCGTCGTAATCGGCGAAGAGTTTCTCCGGCGCCCAGTACTTGACCTTGAACGCCGACTGCGTCGTGTTCGAGTCGTCGTTCTTCGTCCAGGGATCGTTGAAGCCGACGATCGGGTCGTTCCCGCAGTACGAGAAGACGCCCACCAGCGTCGTCGCGTGCCCGCCGTTGCGCTCCCACTCCCCGCCGTCCCACTCCCAGTGCCCATAGTGCATGTTCACGAACCCGTGGAGGTTCATCCACGCGGCCATTTTCTTGGGCGAGGGCGTCCACTCGTCGTTGGCCGCATACCCGTACACGATGAATGGATACCCGACGTTGAACCCGTCGAGATAGTCCACGCACCCCTCGACCGCGTCCCCCAGGCTCGTCCCCCCGTCCGGGTCCGTATCGCAGTAGTTCCCCATCACCGCCAGGCGGCTCGTCACCGTGTTGTAGTTCGAAGACGCGGCCCAGTTCGAGCTCGAATACCCCATCGCATTGGGGAGCCCGTGATTGGCGAAGTACCCCATCCAGTTCAAGAGCGCCGTCGGCACGCAGTAGTTGTTGCCGTTGGTCTCCAGCGCGCTGCGACGCTGGTCAAAGTCCGGAACGCCGTATCGCCACGAACTGCATTGGGCGGCGGCGGTTCCCGACAGGGTGGCCAGCACCAGGGCGGCCGAAAGTGTGCGGTTCATCGATGCTCTCCTCGAAACAGGTGTGTGCTTCCGGGCCGCCGACCAGTTCCGGCACGCCCAACACCCACTCAGCGAGAACTCACGCTCAACCGGCCAGAAATCCCCGCGCGATTCGCCACCACACACGGGCCGAACAAGCACCCGAGCCGTTCGCGGAAAAGCCCCGCCACGCTCGGTCCTGATCGTCCTTGCCGAACAAGTTCAACCATCCGACGACGATCGGCCGCAACTCACTTTGTTCGCCGGACCTTTATCAAAATCCCCTCGTGGGGGACTCCCCGAGCGACGGTTGATGGCACTCAGAGTGGCCGACGGTTGCTGACGCGTGCCCGGTGAGTGGCGAAGAGAATACGGAAGAGGTTTCAACGCAGAGGGTGCAGAGGTCGCGGAGGGAAGAGGAGAAGGAGGGAAGAGGAGAAGGAGAGGAGAGGAGAGGAGAGGAGAGGAGA
>JABWBC010000003.1 GCA_013360695.1 Phycisphaerales bacterium | reverse complement strand
ACCGGCACCTCGAGGTCCTCGCCGCTGCGGCCGCTGCAGTTGGCGCCGGAACCCGGGTCCCCATGGCCGGCCCGGTAGCGGCGGTTGACGCGGAAATCCGCCAGCGTGTTGATGCCCTCGCGGGCCACCAGCCAGACGCTGCCGCCGTCGCCGCCATCGCCGCCGTCGGGCCCGCCCCAGGGGATGTTCTTTTCGCGACGGAAGCTGACGCAGCCGGCACCGCCATTGCCGGCCTGCACGCGAACCGTGGCTTCATCGACGAACTTCATGCTGGCCTGGATCCAGAAACGACGAACCCCGCCGCAGCGGGGTTCCTGGCGTACCCGGCGCGGGCTGCCTCAGCCCTGCTGGGGAACGATGCTGACGAACAGGCGGTTCTTCGGGCCCTTGCGCTGGAAGGCCACCGTGCCGGAGGCCTTGGCAAACAACGTGTGGTCGCGGCCCATGCCGACGTTCGCCCCGGCATGGTAGCGGGTGCCACGCTGCCGGATGATGATGTTGCCCGCCACCACGTCCTCGCCACCGAAGAGCTTGACGCCCAGGCGCTTGGACTCCGAGTCGCGGCCGTTGCGGGTACTGCCGCCTGCCTTTTTATGTGCCATCTGGCCTTACTCCGCCGCGGCGCCGTCGCCCTGCACGCGCACGTCGGCCAGCAGCACGCCAACGGCGGGGCAGCGTTGTTTCATAGTGACGAGCACGTCCTGCAACGCGGCCGCGGTCCGGCTCGTCACCACCGCGATCTTGCGCGGGAAGCTCGGGACGCGGCGCTTTCTCGCGACGTCGAACCATCCCAGCCCGCGCAGCTCTTCGACCAGGGCGCGGTACGCGAGCTCGAGCGCGCCCGCGCCGATAGGCTCGACCTTGTCGGCGATGAGCGAGACCTTTCCGGCCTTGGCGTAGAAATCGATGCGACCGGACACGACGACCTCTCGCCCGTTCTCCGGGGTGAAGCCGACTTTCCTGGCCGCGAACTGGAAGACCACGCACGAGACGACGGCGTTGGCATCCTTGAGATCGAAGTACCAGTGGGTGCGATCGCGGAAACCGCTGACCTCGCCGATCACGCGGACGCGGGCGGGAACGCCGGATTTGAGGGCCGAATCGATCGCGCCGGCGAGTTGGGTAACGGTGAGCGTGCCGTCGCGGGCGCTTGACGCGGCGGCATGGTCGTCGGGCTTGGCTTCTGCGTTGGCTTCGGCACGCTTGGCGGCGCTCGACGCCTTGGGCTTGTCGGCCGCGCCCGACATCTTGGATGGATCAAACGGCAATCGCTCCACGGCGAGAGGATATCAACCGTTTGTGAGGCGCCGTTTGATTCGCCCGGTCAAAAACGAAAGCCCCCGATTTGACTCGGGGGCTCCGACCTCCCCTCGCACACACAGAGGTTGTATGTTGCACCGCGGCATTCGCTCCGCGGCGAACGACGCGCGGAACCGCCCGCCCCCACTTCGTCTCTTCGTGACTCCGTGACTTCCTCTCATTTCTCCGCCGAGGCGACCGGCTTGGGCTCGGACTTGGCATCGTCCTGCTTCGTTGCGATCTTCACGTCGTTCGGCTTTTCGGTGCGCGCGATCGCGTCCTTGGGCGCGCCGCTCGGCCAGGAGATCTTGAGCTTCTCGCCCGCTTTCGCGTCCGCGAGCTTGGTCTCGGTTTTCGCGTCGATGTTTGTCGCGCTCGCCGGCGTCGCCTCTTCGTCGGCCTTCACTTCCTGATGGCCCTTGAAGCGCGGGATGTCGATCGGGATGGTGATGATCGCGCGGGGGACGATCTCGTGTTTCTTGGCCGCGGGCTCGGCGCTCGCAAGGGTTTCGGGGCGCTTGAGCGTGTCGTTTACGAAGGTGCGCACGCCGCCGACATAACCGTTTTCCTTCAGCCACGACTGGCGGGCGTATTCCAGTCGATCATTGCCGGGATGCTCCCAGGGCGAGAAGGCGACGACAACTTCGCCGACACGGGCGTAGACCATCGCGTCCTCGTGGCCGAGCGCGCCGTACGCGGCCGGGCCCGGATCGCGCCACGCCGCGGGCCACTGCGTGCGCCCGCCGACGATGGACTCGCCGCGCCATTCCTTGCCGTTGAACCCGGGTCGGCGGACGTCGTCGGCGCGTCCGTGGGGGTAGGCGGGGCGGGTCGCGAGGGGGCGTGAATCACGATCGCGGAAGTTGCGTTCCACGCGCGTCTGCGCCTCGGCCGCCGAGCCGCACAAAAGAAGTACGCCCGCCACGCACGCGATCACGGTCTTCATCGGTCGATCCTCTCTCAAACCCTGTTCTTGAACTGTCTCGCCAACGCCCGCACGCCGAACTGTTCGAACCACCGGCGGATCGCGCGCGACGCCATGGGGCATCGCGCCGGGGCACGCGCGCCGAGCGATCTGGACGGCGGCACTCCCCGATCAAGTGTGCCCGATACCTTGAGTTCCATCAATGGAAATGCGATGGGCGGACGTCATGTGGCGCGGCCAATCCGGCATAGACCCTCCAGCCTCCGGCGCTATCGGACGCTGCGCGGGAGATTCTCAGACGGGGACTGCGCCCAATAACGAGGTCCGCCTCCACGTCAAAGAAAAAGCCCCCGATTGCTCGGGGGCTGCGGGGTCGATCGGGAGTTGTCGGTTTCGCGAACGGCTTGCGGATCGCGATCAGTTCGCGAAGTGGGCGAAGGCGCGGTTGGCCTCGGCCATCTTGTGGGTCTGCTCGCGGGTCTGCATCGCCTTGCCCTCGCCCTTGGCGGCGTTGTAGAGCTCTTCGGCGAGGCGCTGGTGCATCGGGCGGCCGCGTTCGCCGCGGGCGGCCTCGAGGATCCAGCGGAAGGCCAGCGACTGCTGGCGCTTCTTGTTGACCTGCATGGGAACCTGGTAGTTGGCGCCGCCGATTCGCTTGGAGCGGACCTCGACGAACGGCTTGACGTTCTCGATGGCCTTCTGGAAAAGTTCGAAGGCGTTGGCCGGCTTGTCGGGCGCGGTTTCCTTTTCGAGCTTGGCCTCGATGGCGTCCATGGCGTCATAGACGACGCGCTGGGCGACGGCCTTCTTGCCGTCCTGCATCACGCAGTTGATGAAACGCGAGACAACCCGATCGTTAAAACGCGGGTCGGGGCGAAGCTGCTTGCTGGCGGCGGTGATTCTTCCACCCATCTGAAAACTCCTTTGGCTGCGAGCCGCACGGTTGCGGGGCTCGGTTCACCCGGCGTGCCTGGGGAAGCCACGCCAGATTACTGCCGGGCCGAGACGTCCTCGGCCCAAAACGAAAACACCCCCGCAACGCGCGGGGGTGCGTGATTACTTCTTGCCGCGCTTGGCGCCGTACTTGGAGCGGCTCTGCTTGCGGTTCTCGACGCCGAGGCAGTCGAGCGAGCCGCGAACGATGTGGTAGCGGACACCCGGGAGGTCGCGGACGCGGCCGCCGCGGACGAGCACGATGGAGTGCTCCTGAAGGTTGTGTCCTTCGCCGCCGATGTAGGCCGTCACTTCGTTGCCGTTGGAGAGGCGAACGCGGGCGATCTTTCGGAGGGCGGAGTTGGGCTTCTTCGGGGTGGTGGTGCGGACGATGAGGCACACGCCGCGCTTCTGCGGGGACAGGTTCAGGTCCTTGACCTTGGACTTGCTGGCCAGCGGGCGGCGGGGGCTTCGGACAAGCTGATTGATCGTCGGCATGGTCGCTCTCAAAGTGCCGGGGCGGAGGAAAACCGCGTCCGGGCAAGGGAGGGAATGTTAGCCGGGAGGAAGGGGGAGACAAATGGGCGAATGGCAAATCCAAAGGGGTCAGTGACACAGCAAGCCAGCGAGGCAGGGGAGTAAACGCCGAACATGGACGGACGGGGCGATCCGGAGAAGCGGCACGGAGAAGCCTGCCCGATCCTGCAGTGCCGCCTGACTCGCTCGCCGGGCTCGAGCGAATGACTTGCCAGCGAACGGGCCGTCCTCTGGACCGCTTGCCCAAGACGTTCCAACTCCCGTTCTCCCTGTCTCGCTGTGTCGCCGTGTCGCCGTGTCGCTGGATCGCTGGATCGCTTTCCTACGCTTGCTTCATGTCGCAGCCCATCACCTTCGCCGCGTTTCAGAAACTCATCCACGACCGCTACTACAAGACCGATTCGGCCCGGGGCACACCCGGCACGTTCATGTGGCTGATGGAAGAGGTCGGCGAACTGGCGACCGCGCTCCACAACAACGCGCCGGGCAAGCGACCCAGCCCCGAGGAACGCGCCAACCTCGACGAGGAATTCGCCGACGTCATCGCCTGGCTCACCACCCTCGCCAACATCAACGGCGTGGACCTGGAGAAGGCCCTCCAGAAGTACACGGTCGTGGGAGTTGAGGGAGTGAAGGATTAGGCGGGGGACGAGGCACTTGGCACTTGGCACGAGGGAAGAAGAAACGAGCGTTTCGTGGCACGGCGGCGTTGTGCGTTTGTGCCCCGGTTTTGACTCGACAAGAAAACCCAATCACGGGCGCGGCATCACGCGGTCACGGGCCTTGCGATCTCGATGACGAGCGTGTCGTCGGCCGGCGGGCCGTAGCGGTGCTGCTCGACCGCCTTGAGAAGCGTGCCGGTCCAACCGAGCTGCGGGTCGGGCGTGGTGAACGCGACGAGCTTGGCAAAGCCCTTGACGCCCAGCATTCGCCCGGCGCGGTCGCGGGCTTCGATGGCGCCGTCGGTGTAGCCAATGATGACGTCTCCCCGTCCGAAGCGCATGGACTTTGGATCGGGTTCGAAGTCGGGGTCGGCGCAGGCGCCGAGGACAAAGCTGGTTGAGGGAAGCTCGTGGACGGTGCCGTCGACCGCGCGCAGGAACGCGGGCGGGTGTCCGCCGCTGGCGTATTCGAGGTGGTCGCGGGTGCAATCGACGCGGAGGCAGAGGGCCGTGACGTAGACGGAGTGGTTCGCGAGCGTGAGGTGGATGTAGCGATTGAGGAGCTTGAGCACGTCGCCCGGGGCGGCGTCGGGGTTCTCGGCAAAGACGCGTTCGAGCTCGCCGTGCAGGCGATTCACGGTGAGGGCGGCGGGGATGCCGTGCCCGGTGACATCGAGCATGACGACGGAGAATCGATCGGCCTGGTCTCCCTGGCGCGCGGAGGTGGCGTAGAGGTAATCGCCGCCGATCTGGCGCATGGGCTCGTATTCATACGCGAAGCGCAGGGGGCCTTGCGTGACCGGGGCGGGGAACAGGGCCTCGTGGATGCGGCGGGCGTCGACGAGTTCGCGGCGGAGTTCGCCGTAGCGGCGCTGGAAGAAGCGATTGCGGTAGGTATCGAGGCGGCGCGAATGACGGAGCCATGCGATGAAGGTGCCGGGGGCGGCGAGAAAGAGGCTCCACACGACGCCCCAGATTTTTTCGGACCAATCAAGGTCGGTGCGGACGAGGCGGACGATCGCGTAGAGCGCCAGGATGAGGGCGATGGGGCGGAACGCGTCGCGGGCGCTCCAGGGGAGCGTCAGGGCGGCGATGACGTGGCAGAGGATGACGCCGCCCAGGCCGATCCCGTGTCCGACGCCGAGCCAGCCCATGACGATGCGGAGCGCACCGTCGAGGAAGACGAGCCAGAAGGTGAGCTTGAGGAGGTCCTGATCGGTGACGCTGCCGCGGCGGACGGCGACGAACGAAGCGGAATAGGCGATGATGGCGACGAGGTCGAAGAAGGGGCGCGGCACGACGCCGCGCGGCATGTTGAAGAGGGCGCTCCACGCGGAGGAAAAGTTCAGACCCTCGACCCCGCCGGTCTTGATGAGGAGCTGGAGGCCGAGGGCGTAAAGAGAGAGGATGAGGAAAAGCAGCCAGACGAGGCCGAGGAGGGCGTTGAAGAGGAGGAACTTGCCGCGGAGGAGCTGGGTCGTCTCGGCCTCGAACTCGTGGCGGATGTCGGCGGTGAACGCGGCGCTGCGCGAGTCCGGCGCGGGACGGCGTGGCGGAGTTCGGGGGTTGTTGTTGTGGTTGCTGGCCATGGATGACACCGGACGCCGGAGCGGCCTCAACAGGATACCGGCAAGAACGGCGTCCGTGGCGGGATCAGGATTTGGGGCGGTTGGCGCCCGGAACCCAGAGTACGTCGGCGGCACCCATGTCGTTGGCGACGCGCCCGAGCACGAACAGGAGGTCGCTCAGGCGATTGAGAAATCGCACGGTTTCCGCGCTGGTGTGTTGGGAATCGTGGCGGCGGAGTTGCACCGCGAGGCGCTCGGCGCGGCGGACGACCGTGCGGGCCGCGTGAAGGGCGGCCGACGCGGGGCTTCCACCCGGGAGCACGAAGCTGTTGAGCGAGGCGAGGCCGTCGTTGAAACGATCGATGAGGGGCTCGAGTCGATCGGTCTGAGCGGGCTGGATGCGGAGGCGCTGGCCGGGCTTTTCATCGGGCGAAACGGGCGTAGCCAGGTCAGCGCCGAGATCGAAGAGGTCGTGCTGGATGGAGCGGAGCACGCCGGTCATCTCGGCGAGCAAGGGAATCGCGGCGCAGGCGACGACCGCGAGGCCCAGGAAAGAGTTGGCCTCGTCGACCGTGCCGTAGCACTCGACGCGGAGGTCGTCCTTGGCGACGCGCTCGCCGGTCGCCAGGCCCGTGGTGCCGTCGTCGCCGGTTCGGGTGTAGATGCGATTGAGCTTGACCATCGGGGCCTCCGTTTGTGGTATCGCGGTGATGTTCGCGGCGGATCGGGAACGCTATTCTGAGTTGCCGCGACGGAACGCGGCGGGGAGAAGACGGAACGGATGTCGACCTCAGCCAGCGAGCAATCCGCAAACATCGTTGACGCGCCGGCGGCTCATGTCACGTCGAACGCGGGAACGCCGGCGCGTCGCGCCGACGAGGCGGGCGCCATCGTTCGCGGCCTGACGCGCTTGTGGAAGATCAGGAGGGCGGTCGAGGTGCCCGCGTCGCCCGAGTTTGAGCCGCTCGTAGGCCGTGTCTTCGCGGCGCGGGGGCTGGCGGATTCGGCGGCGGCCCGCGAGTTTCTCGAGCCGAGCCTCAAGCAGCTGCACGACCCGGGCCTGCTCCCGGAGATCGACAAGGCCGCGGGAAGACTTCTCTACGCCGCGGCGTCGCGCGAGCCGATCGTGATCTACGGCGATTACGACGTGGACGGGGTCACGGCGACGACGATCCTCTATCACACGCTCAGGACGCTCGAGCCCGGCGCGATCATCGACACCTACGTCCCCCACCGCCTCGACGAGGGCTATGGCCTTTCGGGCGAGGCGATCGGCGAGCTCGCGAGCAGCGGGGCAAAGGTCATCGTGTCGGTTGACTGCGGCGTGACGGCGGTCGAGCCGGCGCGCGTCGCGCGCGAGCGTGGAGTGGACCTCATCATCACGGACCATCACACGCCGCCCGCCAGCGCCGCGGACATGCCCGAGTGCTTCGCGCTCGTGCATCCGCGCGTGCCGGGATCGAGGTACCCGTTCGGCGATTTGTCCGGGGCTGGCGTCGCGTTCAAGCTGGCGTGGCGCCTGGCGACCACGCACGCCGGCGGCGACAAGGTGAGCGAGAAGATGCGGGCGCTCCTGCTCGATCTCCTGGCGCTGGCGGCGCTCGGAACGATCGCGGACGTCGTGCCGCTGATCGGCGAGAACCGCGTCATTGCGCGGTTCGGTCTCTCGCGGATCAAGACCTCGCCGCTGGTGGGGATGAAGGCGCTCGTGGAGGCGTCGGGGCTCGACGGCGCGTCGGTGAGCTCGGAGGACGTGGGCTTCAAGCTCGGGCCGAGGCTCAACGCGTGCGGGCGCATGGGGCACGCGCGCGAAGCGGTCGAGATGTTCACGGTCGCGTCGCCCGATCGCGCCCGGGAGATCGCGCGGAACCTCACCAAGCTCAACCGCGAGCGGCAGGACACGGAGAAAAAGATCTTTGAGCACGCGGCGCAGCTGGCCGAGCAGTCGGGCATGACCTCGCCCGATCGGCGCGCGATCGTGCTGGCGCACGAATCATGGCATCGCGGCGTCGTGGGCATCGTGTGCTCGCGATTGGTCGAGCGATTCAGCCGCCCCACCATTCTGATGGGGCGCGACGGCGATTTGTATCACGGCTCGGGCCGGAGCGTCGAGGGCTTCAGCCTCGCGGAGGCGATCGAGACATGCCGCCCGATGCTGAAGTCGGGCGGCGGGCACGCCATGGCCGCGGGCTTGTCGCTCGATGCGTCGCGCATCGCGGAGTTCACGGAGGCGTTCATCGAGATCGCCAATCGCGCCATCTCGCCCGATCGTCTGGTCGGCTCGCTGTGGGTGGACACGCACGCCGCGATCGAAGAACTGAGCGAAAGCGCCGTTCGCCAGCTCGCGGCCCTCGCGCCGTTCGGTCAGAGCAATCCGTCGGTGCGGGTGCGCCTGACGCGGGCGCGCGTGGTCGATAGGCCTCGAGCGCTGGGAACGCAGGGCAAGCACCTCTCGCTACAGCTCGCGGGCGAGCGCGGGCGGCACGTGCGCGTCGTCGCGTGGAACTGGGCGAACCTGTGGAATCGCTTCGCGGGCGACATCCGCGCGGGCACGATGATCGAGGCGGTGGTGTCGCCGAAGCTCTCGGACTGGAACGGGCAGGTTGAGCCCGAGCTCTTGGACTTGCGGATCGCGGAATAGTCAGGCCGGCTCAGTTCTGTTCGTCCACCTGCGTCAGCATCGCCGCCGCCGCGGGGTCCTGCGGGTTGGTCTGGAGCGCCTGCGCGAAGACGGCCCGTGCTTCGTCGGTGCGGTTCAGGTCTTTGAGCGCCATGCCCTTGAGGATCAAGACGTCGGACTTGGCGCCGAGCGCGAGGGCCTTGTCGAAGCTCGCCAGTGCGTCCTTGGGCTTGGCGTCGCGCCGCAGCTGAAGCCCGCGGAGCACGTAGCCGTCGACGCGATCGGGCGCCAGCGCGATCACGCGCGCGGCGCATTGACGAGTGCGCGTCGCGTCTTTCAGGACGTAGCTGAGATTGCCGAGCTGCACCCAGGCCTCGGTGTCGGCGGCGCCGGCCTGACCCTGCGTCAGCGCGATGAGCGCTTCGCGTGCATCAAGCTTGCGGTCGACTTCGACCAGGCAGCGGGCGCGGAGATGCTGCAGGTCCCGGCGTTCCCTCATGTCCGGCGACTTGAGCAGGCGCGAGAGATTCGATTCCGCGTCCGCGAACTGCGTCGCGGCGACCTGGGCGCGTGCCAAGTCCTCGAGAATGGCGTTATCGTCGGGCGCGAGCAGGCGAGCTTCGTTGAAGAGCGCGACCGCCTTGGTCGAGTCCGAACGCATCATCGCGAGGTGCCCGAGCGTCTGGCGAACACCCGCGTTGTTCTCGAAGCTCCCGCCGCGTTCGGTCAGGTAGGTCTCGGCCTCGTCGCTGCGTCCCAGGTCGATCATCATCTCGGCGGCGGCGATGACATACTGGGCGTTGGAGGGTTCGAGTTCGGCGGCCTTCTGGTACGCCGCCAGCGACGGTTCGCGGCGATTGATGCGTTCATAGGCGATGCCGAGGTAATACGGCGCATCGACGAAGGTTGGATCGAGCGTGGCGGCCTTGTTGAAGGACTCGATCGCGCCCTCCAGCTCGCCACGCTCCATGAGGATGCGGCCCTTGAGCACATGGCTCTTGGGCACGTTGTCGTTGATGGCGATGGAGCGATCAACGCCCTTGAGGGCCTTGTCGAGTTCGCCTGCGAGGAACGCCTGGTGGGCCATCTCCCACTCGGTGGCGCTCTTCATGATGTTCATCTTCTCTTTGGCGGCCGAGATGTGCTCGGTCGTGTAACCGCCGCCCGTGCTGGCGCCACACCCGCCGATCGCCAGGCCGGCGGTCATAACGAGAAAGGCCCCGACCCGCGTGAGCGTGTCGAGGCCCCCACACACCTGCTTGTTGTCGAGCGACTTCGAAACGCGGCGGGTCTGGAAAGCCATGGTCGGTTCTCCTGGCGCCCGCGCTCCATCGTCGCGGGCTCTATTTCTGTTCACCGGGCGGGCCCGTGTCGTCCTGCCCCTTGGTCACGGTTGTCTCGGGCTTCTCGTCGTCATCGCTGGGACGGAGGAAGTCGAAGATGCCCCAGCTGGACTTCTTCTTCTTGGCTTCCTGCGCGGCCTTGGTCTTGGCGGCCTTGCTGTCCTTGGTGTTCGCCTTGGTGTTGGCCTTGGCGGTCTTGGAGTTCGCGGTGGTCTTGCTCGTCGCGGCGTCGGACTTGCCGGGCTTCAGTTCCTTGGTGGTCGCTTCCTTGCCGGTCTTGCTCTTGGACTTGGAAGCGGCGGAGGCTTTGCTCGTGGTCTGGCTCTGGGTCTGGGACGTGGACTGGGCGTCCGACGCCGAGCCGGCCGCGGTGTTGTTGTCGGCGTTCTGGGACGACGAGTTCTCTGACATTGGCGAGTTCTCGGCGTTTTCCGAGGTGCTCGCCTGATTGCCGCCCTGGGTGTTGATGGCGTTGGTCAGGAGGTCAAGGTTGGACTTCTCGCCGTGGACGACGCCAGCGGACGCTTCATTCGTGGCGCCGGCGGTCGAGGCGTTGGCCGTTTGGCTGGTGGTGGACTCGCTGGCCTCGAAGCCGGAATTGGGCTGGTTGGCGTAGTCGGTCGGGGTTGTGTCGGTGCTCGCGCTCGTGGTCGTGTTCGTGTTCGTGTTATCGGTGGTGGCGTCGGTGTTCGACGGGTTGGTGCTGTTCGACGCTTCGGTCGGCATGGTGCCCGCGGCATCGGAAGACGGGGTCGTGGAGTTGGCGGTCGGCTCGGTCGCGGCGCTCTCCGTCGGCGACGAGGCGCCCGTGGTGTCGGTGTTGTTCGTGTTGTTCGTCGGCGCGGTGGTCGAGTTGGTGGTGTTTGAGGTCGGGCTGGATTCGGTTGTGTTGGCGGGCGACGAGTCGGTGCTCGATGGTGTCGCGTTCGACGCGGCGTCGGAGGTCTGGCCGGGAGTCGGGTCGGGGGCCTGGTCGGGGGTCGGGGTCGCACCGGAATCGGTGTTCACCGGCGTGAAGCTGGTCGTGCTGGATTCGGCGACGCTGGTGGCGGTGTTGGTATTGGAAGCATCCGTGGGGGCAACCTGGCGTTCGGCCTGCGTGCCGGCGATGGCCGTATCGGTGTTCGTGGTCGCGCCAGAGTCGGTCGTGTTGGTCGTGTTGGTTGAAGTCGTGGTGTCGGTGTGCGAGTTGGTGGCGGTTTCCGGGGTCGTCGAGCCGGCGATCGAGCCCGAGTCATAGGACGTGCTGCTGCCCGTCGTGTTCACACCCTGATCGGTTGTGTCGCTCTCCGGTGTCGCGGGAGTGGTCTGGTTGGTCGTGTCGCTCGGGGTCTCATTCGGGGTGGGCGGCACGAACTCGTTGCTCGCGGGCGTCGGCTCGGGCGTTGGCTCAGTCTGGGGATCGGCCTGGGGCTGCGTCGAGTTATCGAAGTTCGCATCGGTCGGCGTCGGCTCGGTCTGGCTGCCGGTGTTGGGCTGGATGCTCGAATCCGGCGTCGCAAAGCCGTCCGTGTTCGGGTCAGTGCCATCCGTGGTGGTCGGCACGAGATCGACGGCGGGTTCGGTCGTCGGCTGGCTCGACGGGGCGTCGCCCGGCGTGAAGGTCACGCTCGCGCTGTCATCCGTCGCGTTGGTCTGAGGCGGAACCGGCTCGCCCTGATAGGCGCTGTGGTTCACCCCGTGGCTTCCGTTGTGATTCTCGGGCGTCGGCCAGTGATTCGGGTCGTACTCGAACTTCGAGGTCTTCAGCTCGGTCTTCACCTCGTTATTGATGATGTCTTCCATCAGGCTGCGGCTCGACCACGTCGTCACGTCGCCGCCCAGTTCCTTGAGAAGTCCGATCGCATCGGGCTGGTTCTGGTTGAGCGACAGCGACTGCTGCAGCTTCCAGCGCGCCTTCTCCGTGTCGCCCGCCGCGGCCAGCTTCTGGGCCTCGATGAGCTTCATGCCCGTCATCTTGTCGCGACTCCAAGGGAGCAGCCCCTCGCGCGAGCCGGTGCGGGCGTGGTCGATGTAGTCCTTGGCCGCCTTGCCGTGCCTGTCCAGGAGTTCATCCTTCACGATCGAGGGCGTGATGAGGAAGATGATCTCGGAGCGCTGCACCTCATCCTCGTGCCCCCGGAATGCGGTGCCGATCAGCGGAATGTCGCCCAGGAAGGGGACCTGCTTGCGGCTCGACTGGGTCGATTCGCGGAACAGACCGCCCAGTACGATCGTCTGGCCGTCCTTCACCATCACGTTTGTCACCAGTTCGTTGGTGATCTCATCGGGAATTGTGACGGCGGCGCCGGTGACGTCGGTCGCGTCGCGGATAACCGCTTCCGAGACCTGCGGCTTGAGCTCCATTCGGATCATGTTGTCGTTGAGCGACACGAAGGGACGGAAGTAGAGCTGGGTGCCGGTGTCGAGGAACTCGACCGTCTGCGTCGTGGTCGTGTCCGTCGAGGTCGTGCTCAGATAACCGACCTTGCGGCCGACCAGGACCCGCGAGGGCTGGCGGTTGACGGCCAAGATCTTCGGATTCGAGAGGATGGTCGTGTCCGAGACTTCGTCCAGCATCTTGACAAAGACGGCGACGTCCTTATCGACGATGCCGAGCTTCAGCGTGCCGGGGCCGGCGGTGTTGCCGGGCGTGCTGACCAGGCCGCGACCCTCGTCGTCGGCGGGCACCTGCAGCGGGACGCTGCTGCCGCCGGTGAGCTGGCCGCCCTTGCCGGAGATCATGGAATCAACGGCCTTGAGCGGGCCGCCAATGCCCGAGAAGTCGGCGAAGTTCATGTCGGCGATGAGCGAGAAGTCGACGCCGAAGGCGTTGTTCTCGTTGAGCGCGGTCTGCACGATCGTCGCCTCGACCAGCACCTGGGCGGGCTTGGTGTCCAGGCCCTTTAAGAGTTTCTCGATCTCGGCGACGTTTTCCTCGTAGTCGTACACGACCAGGGTCGCGTCCAGGGCGTATTCGTCAGCACCGGTCGGCGTCTCGCCGGGGATCGAGAAGTCCTTGGTCTTGCCGGGCGTCTTGATCGAGCCGCCCTCGGAGAGCAGGGGCTTGACGAACTCGGCGGCGTCGATGGCGTTGAGATAACTCAGTGTGACGAGCTTGGAGACGCGGACGCGCGAGGCCTGCTCGATCTGCTTCAGCTCTTCGAGCGTGTGGACGTAGATCATGTTCCCGCGGTCGATGTAGCCGTAGCCGTTCGGGTGCAGGATGGCGTCAAGGGCCTCGTAGAAGGTCACGCCGTACAGGTTGGCGGAGACCTTGGCGTTGCTGATGCCGCCCGAGGCGACGATGTTGCGCTGGCTCTGGATGGAGAGCATCTCGAGCACTTTGGAGAGGTCCTCGTTGTTGAGATGCAGGTCCACGATCAGGTTATCGTCGACCTTCACGTCACCGGGCGCCGGCTCATTGCCGGGCTCGCCGGCGGCCTGGGCGTCATACATGGGCTCGCCCGCGGGCGGCTCGCTCGGCGTGGGCGGCGTGAAGTTCCGGTTCTGGCTCGCGCCGCCGCCGGTCGCCTGCTTGGGCGTGGGCGGGAGCATGGGAAGATTGGAGAGGCCGGTGTTGACCGGGGGCTGGGCGGGCGTCGCGGACTGCGCGAGGGCCACGCTCGTGCCGGCGATCATGACGGTCGCGACCGCCGACCAGGTCGCCTGACGGTTGGAACGGCCGCTGACTTCACGCCGATCGGTGGGCTGGTGCCGCATGACGAGTCTTCCTCTTGTCTGCCCGTGGATGGTTCCCGATCGGCGGCCTTTCCGCCGGCTCGCCCGGAGTTGGGCGACGGTGCATGGACGGAATCCGCCCACGGAGCAGCTTCGTTTTCGGCCTGTTGTCACGCGTGCTTGGCGAACAATCGCTTTTCGCTCCTTCGCGTGGTCGGTCTCGAACGCACAGCGCGACTGTGCGGCTTGGGAAAGCACGTCGTGAAGCAGAGTTTGCGCGAACGGATGAGCGCGCGATGTGAAGCACCGCGCCTGTCGCGGCAGAGATTCGCGCGGCGTACGCTCAACGCGCGACGACAACGTGGCCGCGCGCCGCCCCATAGGACGACCGACGCAAAGCGTGGCATGTGGGCGCAGGCGTTCGGTTATTCAAACGGAGGGATGCGGTCGCGCTCCGACCAGTCCTCGTTGGGCCCCGGCGGAGCATCGCCCTTGGGGAGCGAGGGACGCTCAGCGTTCGGACTCGCCGGCGTGGAATCCACCATCTCGGGCATCGGCTCGGCCACCGCCGTCCGCGGGATCCCGTTCACCAAGCGCAGTTTGGTCCACAGCAAGAGCGTGGCGGCCAGGGCACACATGCCGAGCACGGCCGCGAACGGCCGGACACGCGCTGGTTGGTTCTTGGACCGTGACTCTCGCACGCGTGCTCAGCCTCCGGTGCGGGCGACGGTGATGCGCCCGGTGTAGGCCTCGATGGTGATGGTGAACTCCTGGCCCGAGCCCGAGACGACGATCGTGCCGTTCGCCGCCGGGTCGCTGCCCATCGGCTCTTGCACGGGCGATCCCATCTCGTCAAAGACCAGCGTGGTATCGTCGTCGCAGTCGACGCTGGTGATCCGCGCGTCGCCGAACTCCGCGCCCTGGATGACGGTCCGGCGGATCAGGTCGTTCTCGACGTCCAGCTCCGCGCTGTTGACGTCGACGATCGAATAACTGTTGGTGTCGGCGTCGAACACGACCGCGCGCCCCTTCTGGAACGCCAGCGCGTCGGACTGCGCCTCGGTCAGGTCCGCCACGATCGTTCGGACCGCCGCCTGCACGCGCAGCGAACCCGTGCCGCCCATGGACGGAACGATCAGCGCCGCCGCGATCCCCAGGACGAGGATCACGATCAGGAGCTCGATCAGCGTGTACGCACGCGCCGACGGACGACGCATGTCTCCCTCCCCTTCCGGCTCAGTTTGCCTTGGTGGGCGCGTCGGCCGCGTCCTTCTGCTTGGGCATCTCGGTGATCTTGATGCCCTTCTTCAGCGTCGCTTCGAGCTGAGACACCTTCGTGTTCAGCGTCTTCAGCTCCGCGATGATCTGCTTGCGCTGGTCCGCGGGGTTCACACGCCCGCCCGTCGACTCCACGCTCTCTTCTTCCGGCGGCTGCGCCATCGCGCTCGACACGTCCAAAAGCCGCGGCTCCGAGGGCGCGCGATCAAGGATCAGCACGCCGACGCCGGCGACCAGGAGCGTGAGCATCAGGTTGTGATATGCATGGCGCGAGCGCGGGGTGGGTGTGTTGGATTCCATGAGTGGCTCATCGGGCGTTCGCGGGCCCGCGATCAGGAGAACTCGCCAAAGTAAGGGTCACTCGCGCGGGAATGGCTGGTCCTGGGCGCTGAAGCCGCCGGCGTAGACCTGCCCGTTCTCCGGGTTGTAGATCCACGCGTAGTCGCCCTGCCACGCATCGTCGGCGTGATCCCCGATCACGATCTTCTTCGCGTTCTCGGGCCTCACCCAGGCGTTGACCGGCGGCGTCCGCATGTAGTTGGGGAGCAGTTCCGCCCACGTCCCCTCGCCCTCAGTGATGGCCGGATACGCGCTCTGATTCTGCACGAAATACACCGCCAGCGCCCGACGGACCTTGTCGAGCTGGTCCAGCGTCGCGGTCTCCGAGCTCTCCTGCACCGCGTTGCTGAACTTCGGCACCACCAGCGATGCCAGGATGCCCAGGATCACCACCACGATCAGAATCTCAACCAGCGTGAAGGCGCGCCGTAGCTGCATTCGCGTCGCTCCCGTCGGGAATCACCACTCAAGCCCGGATAACAAAGACGGCCGGGCCCGGTCAGGGGTCCGGCCGTTCTGGTTCAACTCAGATCAGCACACGCTTACGGAGTACCGGGGGTCATCGCCTCGGTGGTCTCGTCGTAGTAGCAGGCGCCGAGCACGCCGGTATCCTCGTCATAGTGCCAGCCGTTGCCTTCCGTGGCCTCGGCGGCGACGATGGACGAGCCGTTGTAGGGGTTCTTCGCGGGAGCCTTCAGGTAGTTCCCGTCGATCATCGCGCCCCAGCCAAGGTCGGCGAAGTCGGCGTTGGCCGAGTCGGCCGTGAGCTGCGCGAGCGTCGGGTACGCGTTGTTGCGGGCCCGGTACAGCTCGAGCTGGTTCTGGATGCTCTTGATCTGGGCACGCAGGTTGCCCACCTGGGCGTCCTGCGTCGCGTTCGTGAACTGCGGCACGACGATCGCGGCGAGAATGCCGAGGATGACGACGACGATCAGGATTTCGACAAGCGTGAAGGCCTTGCTCAAACGGCGGGTACGCATGCTGCAGACTCCTCATTCCGGGCGTTCGGACCGGGCCGCGGGCCACTGGTCCGCAAGCCGAACGATCGATCGCGACACACGACCGACCCTCAATCCCCATCGCACGCTCGCGGCGCCCGACGGAATCTCGTGACACCTCGTCACGAGCACCCATGACATCGGCCGTAGCCACGGCGCACTTTCGACCGCACACTCCGCTCGCCCCCGCGGCGCGCCGGTCATGCGCTCTGTAACGACGGCGACGCCCCCACCCTCGATCCGGGCTCCGCGTGGCACGCCCGAGAATGAAAAAACCCGGGCCGATAAGCCCGGGTTCATTCCTTTTCAGGTCCGAGTTTCGTCGCTTGGGGCGTTCCCTACTTCTTCGCGTGCTCAAGAATCAGCGGCACCACGCGGTTGTCCTTCATCCCAAGGGCGCCCAAGAGCGCCGCGGCCGCATTCGCCTCCGCGTCCGGGCCCTTGGCGACCAGCTCGGCAATCTGATCAACGTGCCGCGGCTGGAGCATCGAGCCGAAACGCCGCGCCGACGCCGTCACCTTGTGCATGAGCGCGACGCGCTCCGCGCCCGAAGACGCCATGGCGGCGTCCATCAGCGCGATCTGCGAGCGATCCTGGCCGATGCGGGCCAGGATCTCCGCGATATCCAGGCGCATCGCGCCCTTCCGCTCGCCCAGCGCCGCGATCAGCGCCGTCGTCGATTCCGACACGTTCAGCACCGAGTTACCGGACACCGCAAGGTCCCGAAGCGCCGCCAGCGAGCGCTTCGCGTAAGAAGAGGCTTCGTCGGTCGAGAGCGCGCCGCCCGAGGCGTCATCGATGAGCTGCTGCACCGCCTTGGCCACCGTCGCCTCGGCCAGCGCACTCTGACGCACCGACACCGTCTGGTCGGTCTCATAACGACGACGCAGGGATTGATACACGTCGGCGCGCGTCAGCACCATGATCGGGGCCGCCGAGACACGCGGCGTGCCGCGGACCTGATCGATGAACGCGGGCGTCGCGTCGCCGGCGAGATTGGCCGCCACCACCAGATCAATGCTCGGCGATTCCGCGATCGCGGGCGCCAGCTCGTCCAGCGTCTTGCCATACGCCAGGACCGAGAACTTCATCCGCTCCAGCATCCCGCGCACGGCCTGGTACGTCTCGTTATCCGGGGCGACCACGGCCGCCACCATGTTGGCGCTCTCGTGGATCGCGCCGGCCAGGATCGGAACCACCCGCTCCGAGCCGTCGAACGCGGTGTTGGGCTGGGCCGCCGCCAGGGCCAAGGCCGCGTCAAACTGGACGCGTCGATTCGGATACGTCAGCGCCGAAAGCAGCGGGCGCTGGCCGGCCATGTCCGCCCACAGCGAACTTCCGCCCGCAGTCTGCTCGATGGCCGCGATCGCCCGGCGGGCCAGCGGGGTGTCGTTGGTCGAAATTGCACGTCCGAGAACTCGCTGACCAACCCCGGCGCCCGAAGCAACGGCGTAGTACATCGCGTCGCGGCGCCCCTTGGCGTAGGTCGGGTTCTCATACCCGGCGGGCGTGTCGATCTCGCGCGAGAAGTTCGAAGAAACCCACAAGGCGAGCGCATCGGGGTTATCGGGCCGAAGCTCGAGCGATCGGGTCGCCAGTCGCATGGCCATCGCCTCGTGATACACCGGTGTGCGGATCGCGCTCATGAGCAGCCCGGTGCCGGGATCAAACGACCAAAGGAGCTGAAAATCCTCGCCCGCAAAGCTCGTAAGTTCTTTCCGTTCCTGGTAATAGCTCTCGGCCAGCGACTGGTACAGCCCGGCGACGTCCGCGCCGGCGGGCGCGCCGCCCAGGCGTTCGATCGCGCGCTGGCAGGCGTCCTTCACCGGCTGGACCGCGCTGGTCGCGGCCAGATCGGAAAGGAACGGGATCGACGTTGCGTAAGGAACGTCGGCAACGAGATTTACAACCAATTCCTGCTGCTCGGCGGAGACCTTCGGCAGGGCCGTCACCAGCGGAATCACGGCGTGGGAGCCCAGCGACACGATGACCTGGCGAACCTGGCTCGAAAGCGCCGGGTTGTTGCGATCGAGATACGCCGCCAGTAGCTGCGGCATGGCGTATTCACCCGCCATCTTCAGACGTTCGCTGCCCAGCAGGCGTCCGCGGATGGTGCCCGACAAGAGCGCAATATTTGCCTTGATCTGCTCCGGGTCACGGGCCCGCTCGAGCTTGCCCTGCTCGTAAGTCTTGAACAACCAGCCCGCCAGCTCCTCCAGCTCCACCTTTCGCATGGCCCGGGGAACGGTCTGCTCGAAGCGGTCCTTCTGGTCCGAGCCTTCGACAAGCTGTACCAGCTCGACCGGCTTCAGATTCAGGTCCTTCAACTGGCGCAGATACCCCGCGGCGACCTCGTAATTGTCGATGCGGGTGTAGTAGATGAAATCCTTGAGGAGGTCGACGGGGGTCGCCTTCTCGGCCGGTTGGGCCTCACTCGCGGCCGCATCCTGAGCGTGCGCGACGCTGGCGGGCAGACCGGCCAAAGAAAGAAGAACGAAGGGCAGGACGGAAAAAACCGGGCGGCGGGCGAACTTCGACACGATTGGCTCCTGCTCGGCAAGGCCGGAACGAACGGGAATCTTCGGGAAACGCCACGCATGTGGGGTGGTTGGCCCCAGATCGCGTGGACGGGGAAACGGCGTTTTTTGCCCGTTCCGCCCGATAGGTTGGCCCCGATACGACACCAAGCCCGGCGCTGATGCGTCGGGGGTGGGAATCGAGGGGAGGTCACTGTAACGGGGCGTGCTTGGGCATGTCAATCCGGGGGACGAATCAGGGTCCCAGAACGGGAACTTTCCGTCGGGATCGATTCTGCGGTCAAGAGGGGTTGGATTGACGCCGATCTACCGGGGTCTCCGGGGGCCGAGTGCTCGGCACGCCCACCCCTGCGTGATTCGAGGTGAGACGATGCCCATCGAAAAAGAAGTCCTGACGACCGGTGAAGTGGCGAAGATCTGCAACGTGGCGCCGCGCACCGTCTCCAAATGGTTCGACTCCGGCACCCTCAAGGGGTACCGGATTCCGGGATCGCGTGACCGACGCATCCCGACCGCCGAACTCATCAAGTTCATGAAAGCGCACAACATCCCGCTGGAGGGGATTTCGAGCGGCCGCACGCGCGTGCTTATCGTGGACGACGAACGCGAGATCGTCGAGACCATGGAGAAGATCCTCACCGAGCAGACCAACTACGAGGTGCGCACCGCGCTCTCGGGGTTCCAGGCCGGCATGGAGTGCGAACGCTTCAAGCCCCATTGCATCCTCCTCGACCTCCACATCGGAGGCGAGGGCGACGGCAAGGCCTTCATGGACATGGTCCGCAAGAACGAACACCTGCAGTTCACCAAGATCGTCGCGATGAGCGGCAAGCTCACGGACGGGCAGGCCCACGGCCTGCGCGGGCAGGGCTACGACGGATTCCTCAAGAAGCCGTTCCAACTCCGCCAGGTGATCGAGTCGATCGAGGCGGCGACGAACTTGGTGCATTGAGACAAGGTCGGTCCACATGCGTCGCGCGGTGATCGCGCGAGCGCACATCCATCACGGGAATCACGCGCGCCGATCGCCGGGAGGGTGGTCGGCGTGTTCTTTTGGGGGCATCGAGCGCAGAATCATCGCGGATTGCGTCGCGCAGACCGACGCGAACGCTGCCAAAAGGAAACACGGGCCCAAAGTCGGGCCCGTGCAATGACTCGTTTATTGCTCGAATCGCGAAGGTCCGCGATCGAATCGTCGCTTACGCCTTCGCCATGTACGCCGCGAGGATGTCGCGGGCCGCGGCCAGGTCCTTCTTGTCGATCATCTCGGTCACGGTGTGGATGTAGCGCGTGCCGACGGTGATGCCCAGGGCCCGAGCGCCGGCAGCCGCCTGCTGGGCCGCCGCGCCGTCCTGCCCGCCCGCGGCCAGGATGGTCCGCTGGTAGGCGATCTTCTTTTTCTTGGCGAGGTCCTCGAACTCGGCCGTCAGCGCGTAATCGCTGATGAACGACGAGTCCTTGATGTGCAGTCCGAAGCCGCGGCCTTGCACGGTCACCGCTTCCTCCTCGGGCACGCCGGGCGTGTCGCAGGAGAGGGTGACGTCGATTCCCAGGCCGACATCGGGCGCGACGGCGTGGGACGCGGTCTTGGCGCCGCGGAGCCCCACTTCTTCCTGGGTCGTGAACGCAACGACGACCTCGCACGAGTTGCCCTCGCCCGATTTGTCGAGCTGGCGCACCGACTCGATGCCGAGCCAGCACGCGACGCGGTTGTCGAGCGCCTTGCTCACGATCTTGTTGCCGACCTCGATCAGGGGCTCGTCCATGACGACGTAGTCACCGACCTTGATCTTCTTCTTGACCTGATCGCCGGGCAGGCCGATGTCGACGAAGAACTCCTTGACCTCCGGCACCTTCTCACGATCCTTGGGCGACGAGATGTGGACGGGGCGGCCGCCCGGGTTCATCACGCCCTTGTAGTCGCCGGAGTCGGCGCAGACGAGGACGCGGCGCGAGAAGAGATTGCGGGTGTCAAAGCCGCCCGCGGGGTTCATCCACAGGAAGCCCTTGCTGTCGATGGCGGTGACGTAGAAGCCGATCTCGTCCATGTGGCAGAGGAGCATGACGCGGGTCGGGCGGGCGTCGGACTTCTTCTTGGCGGGCTTCTTGCCCTTGCGCGGGTGGCGGGTGCAGATGAGGGAGCCCATGGCGTCGGTGCGCACCTCGTCGAACAGGCCGCTGATCTCGGATTCGATGAGCTTGCGGACGCGTTCTTCGCGGCCGGGGACGCCGGGGGTTTCGCAGAGACGCTTGAGAAGATCGATGTTCACGAGAGAGCCTTTCAATCAATGCCGCACACTCGCGCGGGTGGATGAGCATACCCTCGCGCCGGGGACGAAGTTGCCGATTTCGACGGGAGAACGCGATGGGACGCCGGACACCGCTGCGACCACTTCACGAACAGGCCGGAGCGATGCTGGCGGTGTACGGGCCGACAGAAGGCGTAGGCGGCGTGCCCGTCGACGTGCCGCAGATCTTCGGCGAGCTTGAGATCGAGTACGCCGCGATCCGCAAGCACGCGGGCCTGCTCGACCAGGCGATGCGCGCGACGATCGAACTGACGGGCGCGGATCGCCTCGACTTTCTCAACCGCATGTTGACGCAGGAACTGAAGGGCGTTCAGCCCGGCTCGGTTCGTCGTGCGTTCTGGCTGAACCGCAAGGGGCGGATCGACGCGGACGTGCAGGTCGTGCACATGGCGGGTCGCACGCTGATCGACGTCGACATTCTGGCGCTGGAGCGCACCGCCCGGAGCCTCGCGTCGTTCATCATCACGGAGGACGTGAGTCTGCGCGACCTGTCGGGCGAGACGTATCGCCTGGCGATTCACGGGCCGACGGCCGCGGAATTGCTCGCGGGGCTTGGCGCGTCGCTCCCGCCGGTGGGCGACGCGATCGAAACGCAGTTGGCGGAAGTGCCCGTGACCCTGTGGCGGTTCGACGCAACGGGCGACATCGGCGTCGAAATCCTGTGCGGGATGGACGATGCGGCTCGCCTGTACACAACACTGCTCGAGCTGGCGGGTGAGCGGGAATCCGGGGCGGCTGCGTTGCGATCGGGGGAGCCGACCTCTCTAAATCGGCGTGTGCGGCTCGCTCGCGTGGGCTGGCACGCCTTCAACATCGCGCGGATCGAGGCCGGCACGCCTCTCTACAACATCGATTTCGGGCCCGAATCGCTCCCGGCGGAATCGGGCGTGCTCGCGGATCGCGTGAGCTTTACCAAGGGGTGCTACCTCGGGCAGGAGATCGTGGCGAGGATGCACAGCCGCGGGCATCCCAAGCAGTGCCTCGTCGCGCTGCGGCTTGATCGGGTGATCGATGAGGCTGCGGGCGAGCCTGCGCTCCCGACGGGCGGGGCGCCGGTACTGGACGGCGCCAGTGCACCAGATGCTGCGGGAACAGTCGTGGGCGCGGTGACGAGTTCGACCGTGGCGCCGATGCTGGGCGCGGCGCCGGTCTGCTTTGCGCAGGTGAAGTGGGAACGATCCACGAGCGGGACCGCGCTGAGCGTGCAGACCAGCGCGGGCGTGATCAAGGCGAGCGTGCAGGAATCGCTGGCGTTCTGGAAACGCGGGTCGTAGCGCGGCGCCCTAGTCGAAGCGCCGCCGGTACGTCACCTCGATATCGTCGCCCACGCGCGTGACGCGGTGCACACCAAAGCGCGGCACGCCCGCCAGCGAGCCCACGATGTGCCCCTCGATCGATGATCGCGCCATCTCGTCGCCGAAAAGAAGCGGTGCGATGTAGACCACCGCCTCGTCGATGAGATCGTCACGCATCAGCGAGCCCAGGAGGCGCGGCCCGGCCTCGACCAGCACGCTCGCGACGCCGAAGTCCGCGGAAAGCCGCTCGAGCATGTGGCCGAGGTCGATCCCGCCGCGTTCGTCGGCGCGAACGCCGATGATCTCGACGCCCTTGTCTTGCAGCATCGTGCGGCGCGGCGCCGTGATGCCGCTGCTCGAGATGTCCTGATCGCACGCGACGATGGTCGGGATTTCCGAGGCCGTGTTCACGATGGCGCACTCGGGCGGAATATCGAGGTCGCTGTCAACGACCACACGCCGCGCCAGGCGGCGAACCCGGCGCACGTCGCGTGCGTTGAGCATCGGATCATCGGACAGGATCGTGCCCATGCCCGTCAGCATCGCGTCGACGCGTGCGCGCAAGCGATGCACGCGGGCGCGCGAGCGAGGATTGCTGATCCACTTGGATTCGCCGGTGCGGGTCGCGACGCGGCCGTCGATCGTTTGGGCCCACTTTGCGATCACCCAGGGCCTGCCCGTCGCCAATCTCCGCAAGAACGGCTGGGCCAGCGAGCACGCCAGCGGGCTCTCGCGCGAATATTCGACCGACACGCCGTGCGACGACAGGCGGGCCGCTCCGCCCGATTTGGCGGGGTTCGGGTCGGCGACGGCATACACGACGTGCGCGATCCCGGCCTCGAGCAGCGCGTCGACGCAAGCCGGCTGCTTGCCCTGGCCATTGCAGGGCTCGAGCGTGACATAAGCAGACGCGCCGCGCGGCTCGTACCCTTGGCGTTTGCACGACGCCAGCGCCTCGCGCTCGGCGTGCAGCCCGCCGAACTTGCGATGATGCCCGATACCGAGAACCTGTTCGCTCCGCGCGATCACGCAGCCCACGAGCGGATTGGGCTCCACATCGCCCGCGGCACGCAGCGCGTGGCGGGCGGCAAGGTCGAGCATGCGCTTGGCGAGACTCATCGGGTGACTTTACGCGTTGCGGACGATCGCCGATCGCTCGGCCTCGCTCAGAATATCTCTGGCGTCTGCGAGCCAGCGTCGGGCGTCGAGCGTGTAGCCGGCGGTGGGCTTGAGCTCGACGCCCAGGTCCCGCGCCCGCGCACCGAAGTATCGGTTGAAACGGGCCATCAGGAGTTCCCGCGCGTACTTGGCCGTCATCGAGGCGAGCGCGACCGGAAAATGGGCCGACTCCGCCTCAGTCTGGAAGTGAACGATGACCACGCGCGAATCCGTGAGCGTGATCGAGTATCGGCTGTGGTGCTCGGCGTGTTCCAGCGGCGTGACGCTCGCGCCCGGGAGCATTCGCTCCAGGGGCTTGGTGTAATCCTCGCGTCCGCCCAATCGGTCGCACACGATGCGGATCGACTCCGACGGGTCGGTGCTCGGCGCCAGCGCCCGATGGATCAGTTCACGCACCGCCCACAGGGACACCGACGCCTTGGAGCCTGTCTTTTCGATGATCGAATTGAACTGCGGCTCGTCGATCGAGAGGCACGACAGTCCGGCCAGCGAAACACCGGCGCGATTCATCGCGGGCATGAGCTGGTTCACCGCGATCGAGAGCTGCTCGGGCCGCCACGCGGTGGGGAGCGGCGTGGACTCGCCGCGGTAGCACGGATGCCCGGGGATCGAGAGCTTGATCGCGTCGAAGAGCGCCTGATCATCGGCGGGTTGCTCGATTCCCGAGGCGCGAAGGAAAGCAAGCACGCCGCGTTCGAGGTGGAGCAGGGGCTTGCCGCTGGCGACCGAGTTTGGGAGTTTGAGCCGCTTGGAATCCGCGACCGCGATCGGCGTCACGCTCTTGGACCGGGCGGGCTCGCGCGAGACGATCGGCGCCAGCATCGCCCACGGATCGGGCGGGGCATCGCCGTCGCGCCAGGGATCGATGCGGAGCGCGCAGAGCGCCACGCACATCGGGCCCAGGAGCGGGCCGAACCCGGCTTCATCGATACCGGCATAGAGGAGCGACACGCGGACAGCCTACCGCGCCGAAGCGTCGCAAAGAACGGCGTAAACCACTTCGCCTCTAGTTGCCGCCGGGAGCGGTGCGACGGTTGCTCGCGGGCTTCGGGGCATTCTTGTCCTTGCTCGAAACATCCGGCGCGGGAGCCGCGGCCGGGGTATCGGTCGGCGACGGTCCGCCGCCCGACCCAAAGAAATACCAACCGATCGCGCCGATCGCAACCACCAGCACGCCGATGGCGACAAACAGCTTGATCTTGTCGCTCTTTTCCATGTCATCGAAGCCCATGACGAGGACCTCCGAGAGGCGTGAATCGAAAAAATGCGGCTGAGAGGAGTCGAACCTCCACGGGTGTTACCCCACTAGAACCTGAATCTAGCGCGTCTGCCAGTTCCGCCACAGCCGCAGGGTGTGGACGGAAAGATTAGCCCCGCGGACGGGCGTCGGCAAACCGCACGCCCTTGATCACGCCGATTCCACCGCGAACGCGTCCGGCGCACTCAGTTCCGGGCTCGGCAGCTCGCCGCCTCCCGCATACGCCACCAGCCGATCGAGCAGATAGCCGCCCGAGACCGACGCGTGATCCACGCACGACACCACCAACATCCCGCGCCCGACCCTGGTCGAGAAGACCGCGTCGAAGTGCCGCGGAACCCCCGAGTCGTGCGTGAAGATCAGACGCACGATCGGCTCCACCTGCCCGAGCAGCCCGCGGGCTTCGGTCGGGATCGCCCGCGCCGAACGCCGCGACAAGTCGTGATGAATCAGGTCCACGATCCAGTCGCTCTCGCCCGGAGAGATCGGCCACGCCCGCTCGCTCCCCTCGATGACCAGCGGCACTTGCCCGTAGAAATTGATGAACGCGGACTCCATGCCACCCTTCAATCTCGACGCCAGCAACACCGCGCGCCCGCCCAGCGCGATCCAATTTGTGATCCGGCTGGTCAGCCGGTGCGTGACCAGCACGTTGGCGTCCAGATGCGATTCGTCGCACGCCGCCACACCCGGCAGGAGCGCCGCGGGATCGGGCAACCGCGGCGTCCACGTCCGACACTTCAAGCCCCACCCGCTGCTGTACGACCGCTCCTCGAACTCGATCTCGCGCTCATCGTCGCTGAAAGGCGCGCCGGCGAACACGCGCACGCCGTCGCTCGCCCGGTAGTCGTGGCGCTTCGGGAAGACCCAGATTCCCCAGGAGTTCGGGGGCGCGCCCGCGAGCCTGGCTTCGATCGTCCGCTTCGTCGGCACGCGAACCTCGGGGTGGTCAAGGGTGAATAAGGCGTCCGAGATTCGCCCGGCTTCGGCCCGGATGCTCGCCGACCGGCGCTCGCCGAAATCGTCCGCGAGCTCGACCTCCCCGAGCATGTCGCGCCCCGCGAAGTTCGCCAGGCGAATGGCGATCGTCGCCGCGCCCGGACACGCCGCCAGCGACTGGCCGGGCGTGCGCAGGAGCAGCGTCGCGTCGGCGAGCCAGGGGAGCGTCTGCTCGGCTGTGTAGCGCCAGCGATCCAGGTCGTCCATGTACCCGCAGCGGCAGGCCGGCACGTCTCGGATATGGTTCATAACCCAGCCGGCGTGGTTCTCATAGGCGCGGAATGCCTCGACCTGGAATTTCCGGATGCCGATCGCAAACGCGTCGGCCTGGCGCCGGAACCGTGCGAGCGTCTCGCTCCCCCACCGCGCTTCGATCCGCGTCTCAAGAGCGGCGCACTCCTCCAGCCCCTTGGTCAGATACCACGGACGCGGCGACCGCTCGGCCAGCGCCGCCAGCGCCTTCGTGTCGGGCCACGCGTTGGCGATGATCGTCTCGCCCATGATGAACGGGCGGGGCGTGAGACCCGCGATCTTGGCCTGCACGTCCTCCAGGAAATCGATCCATCGCCCCGAGTTGTCGTACACATGCTCGTCGTAGAGATCGACGCGATCGGGGTCGGCCCAGTCGATGAACGCCGTCTGCACCTGCACGAGGCGATCGGGCAGTTCCTCCTTGGCGCGATCCCACCACCACGCGCCGAGTTTCTTGTTGAAGTTTTCGTGCTCGCAGCTCCCGCTGACGAGGATGATGGACGGATGGTTGCGATCGCGCCGGAAATACTCCGCGAACAAGCGCCGATACTCCGGGATGTGTTCGTCGCCCATGGGCGACTTCCAGACGGGATGCTCCTGCCAGATCAGCATGCCCATCTCGTCCGCGAGGTCGTAGTAATACTCGGGCAGGTAGACCATGCACAGGCAGACGCAGTTGAATCCCATGCGCCGGAGCATCGCGAACTCCGCCCGCACCTGGCCGCGTGAGGGCGCGGGCGAGATGTGCGCCGGCTCGTGCCCCCAGTGGAGCACGCCGCGGATCTGGAAGGGGCGATCGTTGAGCAGGATGCGTGAGTTGTTGGTCCCGCCGACGCGGACGTTGCGGAAACCGAAGCGCAGGTCGCGCGAATCCGAGCAAACGCCGTTGCATAGCACCTCGACGCCGGCGTTGTAAAGCGACGGCGAATCGGGCCTCCAGGGTGATGGAGAGACCACGCACCCGCACAGTTCCAGTGCCGTCGCTCCGCGCTCGAACTCTCCCTCCAGCGTCGCGACCTCGTGCCCTTCGGGATCGGCGATGCGGACCCGCAGCGACGCGGGATGCGCATCGACCAGCTCGACCAGCGCGCGCACCCTGCCGCTCTCCGGGTCCGCGATGATCCGCACGCCGCCGGGACGGATGGCGGCCGGCCCTGTGACGCGCAGCGTCACACGCCCCCACAACCCCGCGTGCTGGAGGCTCAGCACGTCGTGGAAGCCCTTGGTGATGTGCCCGTTCTGCACCAGCACGCCCGGCGCGGGCGGCGGCGCGTGAATCTGGTCCACCCGCGCGACGATGTTGAGCGTCCCGCTCGCGGCTCCACTCGCAGCTTCGTTCGGCACCTCGAACTGGAACGGGATGTAGTCGCCCACGTTCCGACCGAGGCTCGTGCCGTTGACCCAGAACTCCGCGTCGTTCGCGGCCGATTCGCAGCACAGCCACAGCCGCTGGCCGGGCTCGAGCACCGGCGCGGGCTCCTGCCGCTGATACCACGAGACTCCCTTGTGATCCAGCCCGAGCGTTCGTTGGGCCGGCGCGGGCAGGTCGATGACACTCCAGCCCTCGCTCGGCGTGGAAGCAGACCAGCGCTCGCGCGCGCCGCGATCCTCCGCATCCGCACGGCATCGCCACGCGCCGCCTAGATCGATCGTCCTGCTCATGACATGCTCCCCGCGTGCTGGGCCACCAGCGCATCGACCTCGCCCTTGTGCGGGAGCGACGGGATCGCGCCCGCCTTGGTCGTCGCCAGCGCCCCCGCCGCCGACGCCATCGCCAGCGCCAGGTCGAGGAGCGCGAACTCATCGGGGCTCTTGGCCCTGAACGCGGCGTGAACCGCCGGCCAGCCGAACGCCAGGGCGCCGGCGAACGCATCGCCCGCGCCGACCGAATCCACGGCCTGCACCGAGAAACTCCCCACGCGCTTGGGGCGATTCCGATACGCCACCACCGCGCCCTGGCTCCCCAGCGTCAGCACCACCGCCGTCGGCCCGGCATCCGCCAAGCGCAGCGCCAGCCGCGATGGCTCCACGCTCGGGTCCAATCCGCCCAGGATTCCCGCCTCGGTCCGGTTCACGACCAGCACGCTCACCAATCGCGCCAGTTCCGGCGGGATCGCGCGGGCCGGCGCGGCGTTGAGGATCACGGGCTTGCCCGCGTCGGCCGCGATCTTGGCCGCCGCCAGCACCGCGGAAGTGGGAGTTTCGAGTTGCATCAGAAGCACGTCGCTGGTTTCGATCGCCACGCGTGCCAACGACACCTCGTCCGCGGTGAGCGTCGCGTTCGCGCCCGGCGCGACGATGATGGTGTTCTCGCCGCCCTCGGCCACCGTGATCATCGCCAGCCCCGAGGCCCGCCCGGAGCGCACGAACAGGTGCGAGAGGTCGATCGCCTCGCCCTCAAGGGTTTTGAACAGCTCGCGTCCGTGCGCATCATCGCCAACGGCGCCGACTAAGGTGACCCGCGCGCCAAGCCTTGCCGCCGCCACCGCCTGGTTCGCCCCCTTGCCGCCCGGGAAGGCCTTGTACGAGCTTCCCAGAAGCGTCTCTCCCGGCCTGGGCAGGCGTGGGCAGCGCACCACGATGTCCATGTTGACGGAACCCACGACGCAGACCTTGGGGCCGGTGCTCATGCCCCAAGCCTAGTGCCAGGCCCCGCGCCGTGCCGGGCCGCCCCCCGCCCAGCGTCCATCGCCCGCCGACCGGGCGGAAGCCCCAGCACCGAGGCTGCCATCGCCACGACTCGCGCCCGATCGGCGCGGAGTTTGCGCGGGCGTGTAACTCCCCCAGATTGTGAATACGCCGGGCGAATTGTGCGTATCGAACTCTGGAGAGATCGCGGGTCCGAGTTGTGCGAGGCCCGCCCGGTGCCGATAGGACGATGTGCGCGATCGCGCACCGCCGGTTGGTCAATCTGTGCAAGGAGGCTCGGCCATGAGCGAAGAGCTGGTTTCACTGATCGAGTCCAAGCTTGACCGGCGGCGTTACCAGGACCAGCACTGGGCCGGCACGTTCTGGGAATACCTCGACATCTGCCGCGAGAATCCCGGCGTCGTCCGAAACGCCTACCAGCGCCTCTACGACGCCATCATGTCGTACGGCTGCGACCGCTACCGCCTCTTCAAAAAGGAGTGCATCCGCTATCACTTCTTCTCCGACCCCTTCGACAACGGAGCCGACGGCATCTTCGGCCTCGACTTCGCCCTCATGCAGCTCGTCGACTTCCTCCGCTCCGCCGCCGAGGGCTACGGCACCGACAAGCGCATCCTCCTCCTCCACGGCCCGGTCGGCTCGAGCAAATCGACCATCGCTCGTCTCCTGAAAAAGGGCATCGAGGCCTACTCACGCACCACCGACGGCGCCCTGTACACCTTCAGTTGGATGCTCGATGAGCACTGCGAAGCTTCGCCCGAGCCCGATTCGCCGCCCAGCGGCCAGGGCAAGCGCGCCAGGAAAACGCACGAATACCCGTGCCCCATGCACGAAGAGCCGCTCGTGCTCGTCCCTCGCGAAGCCCGCGACGAAGTCATGGCCAAGCTCAACGCCGCGTTCAAGCCCAAGCACCACGGCGGAAAACTCCGTGTCTCGGGCGAGCCCGACCCGTTCTGCCGTCGCGTGCTCGACAACCTCATGGAGTTCTACGAAGGCGACTGGCGCAAGGTCATGGGACACGTGAAGGTCCGGCGCATCGTGCTCTCCGAGAAGGACCGCGTCGGCATCGGCACCTTCCAGCCCAAGGACGAGAAGAACCAGGACTCCACCGAACTCACGGGCGACATCAACTACCGCAAGATCGCGCTCTACGGCTCGGACTCCGACCCGCGCGCCTTCAACTTCGACGGCGAGCTCAACATCGCCAACCGCGGCGTCTGCGAGTTCATCGAGCTCTTGAAGCTCGACGTCGCGTTCCTCTATGACCTCCTGGGCGCGACCCAGGAACACTCGATCAAGCCCAAGAAGTTCGCGCAGACGCACATCGACGAGGTGATCCTCGGGCACACCAACGAGCCCGAGTACAAGCGCCTCCAGTCCAACGAGATGATGGAGGCCTTCCGCGACCGCACCATCAAGATCGACGTCCCCTACAACATCCGCCTCGACGACGAGATCCGCATCTACCAGAAGGACTTCGGCGCCGATCGCATCCGCAACATCCACATCGCGCCGCACACGCTCGAGGTCGCGGCCATGTGGGCCGTGCTCACACGACTCGAGGAGCCCAAGAAGGCGGGGCTGACCGTGCTCCAGAAGCTCAAGCTCTACAACGGCAAGAACATCCCCGGCTTCACCGAGGACAGCGTGAAGGAACTGAAGGAAGAGGCCCCGCGCGAGGGCATGGCCGGCATCTCGCCGCGATATATCCAAGACAAGGTCAGCAACGCGCTGGTGGGCCGCCAGGCCATCGAGGACAAGTGCATCAACCCCTTCATGGTGCTCAACGAGCTGGAGAGCGGGCTTTCGCACCACTCGCTCATCAGCGACGAGAACACCAAGAAGCGCTACCGCGAGCTGCTCGCGGTTGTGAAGGAAGAGTACGAGGACATCATCAAGGGTGAGGTGCAGCGCGCCATCAGCGCCGATGAGGATGCGATCCGCCGCCTCTGCGTCAACTACATCGAGAACGTCCGCGCCAGCACCCAGAAGGAAAAGGTGCTCAACAAGTACACAGGCAAGTACGACGAGCCCGACGAACGCCTCATGCGCGCGATCGAGGAGAAGATCGACATCCCCGAATCCCGAAAGGACGACTTCCGCCAGGAGATCATGAACTACATCGGCGCGCTCGCGCTCGACGGCAAGAAGTTCGAGTACAACACCAACGCTCGCCTCTATCGCGCGCTCGAGCTCAAGCTCTTCGAGGACCAGCGCGACACGATCAAGCTCAAGAACCTGGTGAGCAGCGTCGTCGACGACGAGACCCAGCAGAAGATCGACATCGTCAAGCAGCGCCTCATCAAGAACTTCGGCTACAACGAGACCTCGGCCGCGGACGTCCTGAACTACGTCGCGAGCATCTTCGCGCGGGGTGACAGCAAGGGGAGATAAGCGCGACCGTCGCCGGATCGGTGTGCTTCACCCGGTCTCGACGCCTCACGAACCCCAATGCACCCAGGAATTCCCACCACCGGCGGCGACTTCGCGGTCGGTGTCTTCATACGTGCCGCGGCCGCATCTTCGCGACGCTGGCTTCACGACCTCGGCCTGCGGCAGCAGCAAACGGTGCGCAGCCGGCTCGATGCCATCAAGCGAATCCGAAGCCCTCATCCCTTCGGCACCAGCTTCCCCACCGTCACCGGCCTGATCGGATACGCCGTCGCCACCGCGCGCAGGTCATCCAGCGTCACCTTCGTGATTCGTTCCAATTCCGTCTCCAGCGGGCGGTACTGCGCGGTCGTCGTCCAGAGCCGACCCAGCCGGTGCATGCGATCGCCCGGGCGCTCGCCGCCCACCGTCAACGCCGTCGCGGCCTTGTTGCGCAGCCGCTCCAGGTCGTCCGGCGTCACCGCGTCGATCAATCGGCCGACCTGCGTTTGCACCTGCGCCCACACGTCATCGATCCGCGCCGGGTCCGCCGACGCGTAGATGAAATAGTGCCCCACGCCGTCGTGCGCGTCGAACGCGGCCTGTGCCTCTTCCGCAAGGCCCGTCTCGATGAGCGCCCAGTGGAGCAGGCTGTTGTCCGGCGATCCCAGCACCTGCGCCAGCATCCCCGCCGCGTACCGCCGCTCGTCCTCGATCGCCGGCGCATCGGCCAGGCCCAGGATGTACGCACGGCTCACTTTGTCGTCTTCGATCGTGAACTCACCGCCCACGGGGCGCGGGCGGTTGGCGTCGCGAGCCGCGCCCGTGCGCTCCCACGAGCCGCACATGTTCTCGGCCAGCGCGACGAGCTTTGCAAAGTCCACGCGCCCCGCCACCGCCAGCGTTGTGTTGTCCGCGGAATAGCGAGCGCGGAAATATTCCATCATCTGGTCGCGCTGCAGCGCCGTGATGGTCTCGGTCGTGCCCAGCACGCGGTGCGAGAGCGGGTGCGAGCCGAAGTGCTTCTCGATCGCGGCCTCGTACAGCACCCAGAACGGGTTGTCCTTATACATCGCGATCTCTTCGAGGATCACGCCCTTCTCGGTGTCAAAGTCCGCCTGGCGCAGCGCCGGGCGCATCATCCTGGCGAGCAAAGACACCACCTCATCGAACCGCTCTGGGAGCACGCTCGCGTAGAAGCATGTCATCTCCGCGCTGGTGAACGCGTTGTTCCGCGCGCCTAGGTCGTCGAAGCGCCGGTTCAGCTCTTCCGCCGAGATGTCGTCGGTGCCCTTGAACATCATGTGTTCAAGGAAATGGCTGACGCCCATCACCGGGGCGGCCTCGTCGCGGGCCCCGGTTTTGACGAAGAAACCCGCCGCCGTCGTGTGGGCCGAGGGGTCGGTCTCCGCGATGATCGTCAGGCCGTTGGAGAGTCGGTGCTGCTGAAAGGTAACGGGCATACCGGAGTGTATCGGCCCGCGACGCCGGCGCAAATGAGCACCTACCGCTGGAGCGCCGCGACCAATCGCTCGCACACACCCCGCGGGTCGCTCGACCGGCACACGCCGCCCGACACCGCCACGCCGCGGCAGCCGGCCTCGACCAGTTCGCCGACGTTGTCGGGGGAGATTCCCCCGATCGCCAGGTGCGGTACACCGCGGCACGCCGTCTCCCCGAGATACTCACGCAGATACGCCACGCCCGCCGGGGCTCGTTCCTTCGTCGTCGTCGCGAACATCGGGCCCACGCCGCAGTAGTCCGCGCCGTCCGCCGCCGCCCGTCGCGCCTGCTCTGGGTTCGTCGTCGAAACACCCACGAGGAGCGACGCGCCCGCCAGGCGTCGAACATCGCGCACCGAGAGATCGCTCTGGCCGACGTGAACGCCCGCCGCCCCCGCGAGCATTGCGAGGTCCGCGCGATCGTTGACGATCACCGGCACGCCGGCGGGCCTCGCGATCTCCATCACGCGCCGAATCACGCTCAGGAACTCGCGTGCGTCCATGTCTTTCTCGCGCACCTGCAGCGCCGACGCGCCGCCCTCGATGCACAGCTCCGCGACGCGCGGCAGCGAGTGGTGGGCGCACATCGACGTCGTGAGCAGAACGCACAGCGTCCATTGCCCTGGCCGCCCGGCGGAAAGCCGCTGCAACAGCAATCGCTCGATCTCATATGACTCGTAGCGGATCGACTCAAATGCCCCGGCGGCGTTCACCGCACCGCCATGCCCACGTCCCACGAGGGTCGGTTCGCGGTCGTCCCCCTCCGCGCTCACACCAGCGCTCGCACCAAGGCCCGCGACCACGCCTTCTGACATCGCCTTGCCGCACTCCTCCATCGAGCGTAGCGCTTCCTGCAAGCGCCCGAACGCCGCCGCCGCGATGTCGCCCGCCGTTGTGCGCTGGTACTCGCCCGGCGCGCTCACACGCGTCCCCACGTCGCCCGGCGTATCGCGCCACGCAAGGAGTGCCGCCCGATCGATCGGCAGCATCTCCGCGGCCTCAACCAGCCCATGCCGCGCCCGCTTCAGCCGCGCACACATCGCTTCGTCATCCAGCACGAAACGCGCCAAATCCTCCAACGTGCGCAGCGCCTCGCGGGCCCGGTTCAGATTCGCGTCGATGATCCGCGCCAGTGGTGTCACAAGATCTCCCGCCTCGCTCACTTCACTCGACGCACGCGCCGCGCCTCACCAACCCGCGGGCGACCGCAACGCTTGAATCACTCGCTCGCCACGCGCCCGCCGTCTTCCCCACTGCCCACGCCCCATTGCCTGTTGCCGATTGCCCCTAACCCTCCGCCCCACAAACTCCCGTTCCGACTGGCGTTCCGCCCTTGCAGCGCCCACAATACCCGGAGCGATGATCGAATCGTACGACCTTGTCCCCGAGCCCGTCCCGCCCCGCCTCCCGGGGACGGTGATCGTGCGCCAGGCCGCGGACGATGCGATCGACGCCGCCGCCGCGGACCTCATGATCCACTCGCGCAACTGCGTGCGCGCGTTCGGCGACTTCCACCTGGCGATCTCGGTCTCGGCGCCGGTCGAGCCGTTCCTCCGCCGCCTGATGTACGACCCGCCCCTCCGCGACATCCCCTGGAAACGCACGCACCTCTGGCTCGTCGATGAACACCTCTCCCCCGGCCCCTCTCGCCCCGCCAATTTCGACATGCTCCGCGGCCTGATCGTCGACCAGTCCGACATGCCGCCCGAGCAGGCCCACGCCGTCACCTTCACCTCCGCCGATCCCGCGCTCGAATACGAGCGTCAGCTCGGCGAGCATCTCGGCTGGCGCGAAAAGGGCCACGATCGCCTCGACTTCGTCCTGCTGGGCGTACCATCGCCCGACGAGGCCGCCGCCAGCCGCGCGATGCCCGCCGACCCCGAGGACCGCCTGTTTTTCCAGCGCCCGCTCGACGAGCGCTTCGCCATGACCCGGCGCATGCTCAACGCCGCGCGCTTTGTCGCCATGCTCGCGCCGGGCGAGTCGAGCCGCGCCACGCTTGAGATGCTCAGCGACGCGCCCCCCGCGACGCTCCACCCCTGGCTCTCGATCCGCCCCGTGGGCGGCGAGCTCCGCTGGTACCTTGACCACGCCGCGTGCGCATTCACGCCGCCAACAACCTGAGGTGCGCGTGCCGACGTTCAGCGTTCAACCCAACGACAAAGTCACGTTCAAAATCCTCTTTGAGGACGACGCCCTCGTCGTCGTCAACAAGCCCCCCGGCACCGTCACTCAGCCCGGCCTTGCTCACGAAGACGATTCGCTGCTCAATGGCCTGTTCGCCCGCTTCGGCCCGGCGCTGCAGAACCTCGGGCAATCACGCGACTTTGGACTCCTCCACCGCCTCGACCGCGCCACCAGCGGCATCCTCATCGTCGCGCTCCGAACTGACTCTTACGACAATCTCCGGGCGCAATTCGAGCACCACACCATCAAGAAGTTCTACTGGGCCGTCGTCAAGGGCGCGCCCAAGGAGCCCAAGGGCGTGCTGCGAATGCCCATCGCCGAAGACCACACCCGCGACCTCTCGCACCGCCCCACCGGCAAGCCGCGCCTCGCCCGCATCTCGCGCGCCGGCAAGCCCGCGATCACGGCCTATCGCGTGCTTGAAACCTCGCGCGTCGCGTCGCTGGTCGAATGCCGCCTGCTCACCGGGCGCCTGCACCAGATCCGCGTCCACCTCAACGCGATCGGATGCCCGGTGCTTGGCGATGACCTGTACGCCCCGCCCGGCGTGCGCGACGCGGCGCCGCGCCTCGCGCTCCACTCCCACCGCGTCGTCTTCGATCACCCGCTCACCGGCGCGACGGTCGATGTGCATTCGCCCTGGCCCGGCGATCTCAAGGGCCTGCTCAAAAAGCTCGGCCTAAGCAAGCCGGTCGCCGACCCCCCCGCCCCGCCGCCCCGCGTGGCGCGCTGAGCCGCGACGCGTTCCTTGGAGCCGCTTCAGTCGATTCCCCGGGCCGCCAGCCAGCGCTCCGCGTCCAGCGCCGCCTGGCACCCCATGCCCGACGCCGTCACCGCCTGGCGGTAGTGGCTGTCCGCGACGTCGCCGGCCGCGAACACGCCCTCGATATTGGTGTAGCTCGATCGTGTCTTGAGCGCCACGTACCCGCCCTCATCGAGCTCCACGCCGCTGTCCTTCAGGAACGAGGTCGCGGGCGTATGCCCGATCGCGACAAAGAGACCCGCGAGGGCGAGCTCCGATCGTTCCTTGGTCACGGTGTCCTCCAGCAGCACGCCGCTGATGCGGTCGCCGCCCAGCACGTCGACCACCGCCTTGTTGTACAGCACCCGGGCGTTGGGCCGATCGAGGAACCGCTTCTGCATGATCTTGCTGGCGCGGAGCGAATCGCGCCGGTGGATGATGTAGACCGTCGAGCCGAACTTGGTCAGATAGGTCGCTTCCTCCATCGCGGTGTCGCCGCCGCCCACGACCGCGAGCGGCTGGTCGCGGAAGACGGGGAGCGCCCCATCGCACACGGCGCACGCCGACACGCCGCCGCCCGAAGTCGCAAGGCGCATCTCGTTCTTGAGCCCCAGCCAGTTGGCCGTCGCGCCGGTCGCGATGACGACCGCGTGCACCCGGACCTGCTTTCCGTCGCTGGTGTGCAGAACGAACGGGCGCTGCGAGAAATCGCAGCGCTCGACATCCTCGCCGATGACGCTGGTCCCGAATCGCTCGGCCTGTTCCTGGAACTTGGCCATCATCTCCGGGCCCATGATGCCGTGCGGGAATCCCGGATAGTTCTCCACCTCGGTCGTGAGCATGAGCTGCCCGCCCGGGAGAACGATCGACGGATTCTGCTTGGGCACGCCGGAATACACGACCGGACGGAGCTGAGCGCGGGCGGCGTAGATCGCGGCCGTCCAGCCCGCCGGGCCCGAACCGATGATCACGAGCTTGTGTGTTTCAGGGGTCGTCATTCGTGCCTCACAAAGAGTGAAGTGGCAAAGCGGCGGAGTGGCAAAGTGAACCCGCCCCTCCGGCGTCGCCGAAAACGAAGCGTGGCCGCGTCGCGGGATGCGGCGCCTCGATGACCTGCTCCGGAAGTCCCGCGGCCGCGATCGCTCGCCTCACTTGATCTGCCCAAGGTCCAAGAGGTGCTGGCGATACAACGACGACACCGGCGGCCAGATCAGGTAGTCCGTGCCGATGCCCGCGTCCGGGCGGTTGTCCACCCGCCCCGCGTAATTGTTCGCGCCGTCACGCCCCGTCGAGTACAGCAGGAACTGATCGTCGCGCAGCTTCAGATCAAAGTTCGCGCCGCCCGCAACGAACACCTTCACCTCGTGAGGCTTGGCCTCGCCCCGCGCATCGACCTTCTGGTCACGCATCGGCACGAAGAACTCGAACGGCGGCACCGCGCCCCGCGCCCGGTTCGGGTTGTACGCATCCACCGACAACGCCCGGACCCACTGCGGCCTGATCGACGACAACTGCGGCGGGAACGCCTTGGCCGCCGCCGTGTACCCCACGATCGCCAGCGCGTGCCGCGTGCCCGCCAGCTCCACCTGCAACTGCTGGCGCAGCGTGAACAGCCTCCCCATGTCCGGCGCCGTCGCGTCCAGCACCGCGAACCCGGCGCGGTCGAACGTCGCGTACACGAACGGCTTCTCCATCAGCTTGTCGAACGGGTCGAGGCGCCAGCGCGACTCCCAATCCGCGTACAGCCTCGGCAACTGCTCGTTGATCTCGAACCAGTTCTTCTGCGTGCCCGCCGCCGCCTGCCAGCGGGCCGCCTCGCCGAACAGACGCAGCGGATACTCCGACGAGCCCATCCGCGACATGCTGGTCGCGAACACGTTCGCGTCCACCCCGCCGCGCGGCTGGTACACCCGCGCCACCGCCTGCTCGCTCCCCAGCCGATCACCGATCGGAAGGCGCAGGCGCGACATCTCCAGGTACCCCTTGCCCTCGTCCATCCGCGCCACCAGCGCCGGAAGCTGATCGCGCTGCGACGCCTGCTCCAGCGCCTTCTTCGTGCGCGTGTCCCAGTACGCAAGGTCGCGCAGACGCTCCTGCGCCACGATCATCGCCTCGTACGCCCACACCACCTCGCGGAAAAACCGCCGATCCGTCATCTGGCGGCAGAAAAACGTCCAATCGCACAGCAGCTTGATCGAGCCGATCGTGTCGCCCTCGCCCGCGCGACGGATCGCGTCGGCGTGGACCAGCACCTCCATCGCACGGATCGAATCCATGTAATAGAACTTCGCCCCCGCCAAGGTCGGCGGGTCGCCCAGCTCGGTGTACAGACGGGCCGACACCATCTCGACCGGCACGCCCTCCACGCCGTACGGCTGGGCGAACGCCATCGCCTTGCGATAGTCGTCCTCCTTGGCCACGCTGGCGATCGCGTCGAGGATCGCCTTCTGCGTCGGCGCGCTCGCCCACGCCGAAAGCTCCGCCATCGCCGGCGAGCCCGGATACAGCGGCGCCAGCGACTCGAGCCTCGCGTACTTGGCCGGCGCCGGCTGCATCTTCGCGAGCAGCGGCAAGAGCACCAGGTCGCTCCTCTGCGGGTTCCTGACATCCGCCAGGCTCGCGTTCAGCTTGTCCAGGAACTCGTCCGCGCGCGCGTGCGGCGCGGCCAGCGACAACGACGCGGCGACCAGCACACCCGCCAGGGCGCGGCCAACAGATGTCCGTACGGATTTTCGAAGGGTCGGCATACGCCGATGGTAGCCGAAATCACGCCGCGCGGGCCACGACCCCGCCCCTAGAAATCCCGGCGGCAGAAAATCCAGCACGTCGCCAGCAGTACCAGCGCCTCAAACCCCAGCGACGTCCCGACGATCCAGCCCACGGACCGATCGCGCATGGCCCGCTCCATCTCCAGGTCGCTGTCGGGTCGATCCGGGTCGCGCCGCCCGCGACGCTCCTCGCCGCCGAACGCCTTGGCCAGCTTTTCCAGGTCCGAATCGCTCACCAGCACGCGCTCCAGCAGCCCCGTCGTCTCGGTGGTCTTCGGAAAGATTGTCTTGGCGATCACAAACCCGTCGTTCCAGCGCTTGAGCTGCTTGATGTTGTCCGTGGATTCTTCGATCTGCTTCTCCAGCCGCCCGCGCTCGCCGCGCACGTTCGGCAGCGTCGGGTCCGCCGCGTCCAGTTGCTCGGGCGTCCACGCCGCGGGCGCCGGCTCGGGCTCGCCCTTCTCATTGGCCTCCGCCCGCGCCTTCTCGTTGAGCAGGTCCGCGGCCCAGTGCTCACGCCGCTCCACTTCCGCCTGCTGACGCACCAGCCGTTTTTCCTGGGCCGTCAGCCGCCCCGCCATGTCGGTCTTGATGGCGAGGGTGGCGGCGTCCGCCGAATTGAGGATGAACAGGAAGATCCAGAAGAGCAGCGTCAAGAGGAGCGCCGCCACCGTCGAGCGCGTGAGCAGGCCCACCAGGGCGCTGATGCAGTACAGATAGCTGAACACCCCCACCACGATCGGGATCGCCAGGAACAGCCGCGGCTCCCACGCCCCTCCGCGCAGCCCGATCACCATGAACGACGCCAGCGAGAACACACCCACCTGCAGCATCACGAACAAGAGTCCCGTGACATACTTGGTGAGGAACAATCGCAGCCGCCCGATCGGCTTGGAGAGCGACAGCTCGACCGCGCCCCCCGACACGAAGTCCGGGATGATCGACGCCGTCGACACCACCGCCAGGATCATGGCGGCCCAGGCCAGCCACAGCGCCGCGCCGAAGTTGACGAACACGAACTTGTAGAACAGGTCGAGGCTGATCGTCCCCGTGTTGAACATCGGGATCGGGAACGACCACCACAGGATCTTCAGCCCCTGCGCATCCAGCCCCACGCACGCGAACGCCGCCACGATGAAGCCCGACAGCACCAGCGTGATCCAGAAGAGCTTCTTGGCGTTCAGCTCCCGGTACGCATCGACGAGCAGCGCGATGGTCTGCGTCACGCGACACCCCCACGCGCCGTAGCGCCGCCCTGCCCGCCCACGCCCCCGCCGTTCTTCCTGTCCTCCGCCGCCCCGGGATCGAGCACGTGCCCGGTGGTCGGGTCGGTGACGGCCTGCATGAACAGGTCCTCCAGCGAGGGCCGAACCGGGCGCAACGCGCGAATCACCACGCCGCGCCCACGGAAAAGATCGACCAGGCCCTGCACGCGCGTCGCATCGCCCGTCGCGACCCGCAGCATCGTCGGCGTGTGCTCGATCTTCTCGCCGCTCGCCAGCGCTCCCGCCGCCGCGAGTTCGGGTGAAAGTTCGCGCAGCACGTCGATCGGCGCGCGATCCACGCCCAGTTCAATCTCGTACCGCTCGCGCCCCTCCGTCAGCTCGCCGATCGTTCCCTGCGACGCGACGACGCCCTGGACGAGGATCGCGACGCGATCGCACACCATCTCGAGCTCGCTGAGCAGGTGGCTGTTGAGGAACACCGCCTTGCCGCGCCGCTTCACTTCGAGCAGGATGTTGCGGATGTCACGCCGCCCCACCGGGTCCACGCCGTCCGTGGGCTCGTCGAGCACGACCAGATCGGGGTCGTTCATCAGCGCCTGCGCGATGCCGATGCGCTGACGCATGCCCTTGGAATAGCTCTTGACGCGCGTGTCGCCCCAGCGTGTCATGCCCACCAGTTCCAACAGTTCGCCGCGCCGCTTCTTGCGATCGGCCCGGCCCACGCCGCACAGCCCGGCGTAAAACTCCAGCACCTGTCCGCCGGTCAGATAGTCCGGGAATCGATGATGCTCGGGCAGGTATCCCACCCGCGCCAGCGTCGGCTTGTGCCCCACCGGATGCCCGAGCACCGATCCCCGGGCTCGGCTCGGGCTGATCACGGTCATCAGGATCTTCACCAGCGTCGACTTGCCCGCGCCGTTCGGCCCCAGCAGACCGAAAATCTCGCCCATCGCCACCTTCATCGACACGCCGCGCAGTGCGTGGATCCGCCCCTTGTAGGTCTTGGCGACGTCGGCCAGATCGACGGCCCAGGGCATGGTTGAAACGGTGGTTGTCGGGATCGCGCTCATGCGTGGCTCAGAGAATACCAGCGTCGGGCACGCCCGGTTGCGACCATTCGCGGCGTCCGGCGCGATCCGGCTTGTTCCGAATTCGTCGCTTGTGATTTCAACGCGAGGCCTTCCCGCGCTTCTTCGCCACGACATGAAAGACGTGCCAGTTCTTTACGACCCCCGTCGCACCCGCCTCGCGGTTCTCGACCTCCTGCAGGCGATCGATCGTGAACTCCGCGAGAAGTCGCTCCACCTGCGGGCGGGTGTGGTGAACCCGATCGCCCAGCACCGCCCAGTCGTCGCGCTCGCCGAAGAACTGCCCCGCGAATCGCCCGCCCGTCGGGATTGCACCGACAATCCGCGCCCACACCTCATCGAACCGCGACGGCTCGCAGAACGGCAGCGCGTAGGACGCGTTCAGCAACACCGCCTCCCGCGGCATGAAATCCTCGTACGTGCTCAGCAGCGTCTCCAGCCGGTCCGCGTACTCCGCGGGCAATTCCTTTTTCAGCAGCGACAACCCAAGCTCGCTGGCATCCACCGCCAGCACTCGCCAGCCGCGGCGGAGAAGTTCGAACGTGTCGCGCCCCGAACCGCAACCAAGGTCGATCGCAAATCGTGGGACATCCGACGGGCCGTCCCGGTCGAACAGATCCAGAGCTTTGAGCAGCGTCTCGCGCGCGGGCTTGCCCGCGACGGCACGGAAGTAGCCCGGCCAATCGCGCAGCTCCGCGTGCTCATGGGCCTTGGCTGGGGCGCTGCCGGGCGGCGTGCCGCCGGTTCCGGGCATGGAGTGATCTTCGGGCATAGGCTGGTGCAATGTACGAGACGACGCAGGACTTCATCAACGCCCTGGATCGTGCCGGAGAACTCCGGCGGATCAAGGCCCCGGTCTCGCCGGTGCTCGAAATCTCGGAGATCGCCGATCGCGTGAGCAAGTCCGCCGCACCCTCGGCGGGCTCCAAGGGCTCGCAGCGCACCGACCCGCGTCAGTGCCGCCTGGGCGGTTCGGCCCTCCTCTTTGAAAACGTCGCCGGCTCGGACTTCCCGGTCCTGATCAACGCGTGGGGAAGCTACCGGCGCGTCGAGATGGCGCTCGGCTGCGAGGAAGGCACGACCAGTCTTGCCGGGCTTGAGGGCCTCGCCGAGCGGATCGGGAAACTCATCAAGCCCGAGCCGCCTCCCACGCTGCTCGCCAAGCTGCAGATGCTCCCGGAATTGCTCGAACTGGCGAAGATCCCGCCCAAGAAAGTCAAGAGCGGCCTGTGCCAAGAGGTGGTTCGCACGGGCGCGGACGTGGACCTCACGCGCTTGCCCCTGCTCCGCTGCTGGCCCATGGACGGCGACTACGCGAGCCTCGGCTATCCCGCGGGGATCAACGACGGGATCGCGGGGATCAGCTCAGGCCCGGAATGGGAACGAGATTTTCGCGGGCGCTACATCACGCTGGGCGGGATTCACACGATCCACGCAGACGACGAGGGCAACCCCGCTCCGCCGAGCCGGAACATCGGCATGTACCGCGTGCAGTTGCTCGGGCGTCGCCACGCCGCCATGCACTGGCACATGCACCACGACGGCGCGCGTCACTGGCGATCGTGGAAGGCACGCGGCAGGCCGATGCCGGTCGCGATCGCGCTGGGCGGCGAGAGCGTGCTGCCCTACGCCGCCACCGCGCCGATGCCGCCCGGGATCAGCGAGCTCTTGCTCGCGGGCTTCCTCAATCGCGGGGCGATCCCGCTGGTCCGCTGCAAGACGGTGCCCATCGACGTGCCCGCGAACTCCGAGATCGTGATCGAGGGGTATGTCGATCATCGCGCCGGCCTGATCGGCTGGGATCCCAAGGAAATTGCCAAATCACGAAATCGCCAGTTCGCGAAAGACGGCAGGGAAGCCAAAGACACATGTGATCTGGGCGAGGGCGCGGTCTTCGAGGGCCCGTTCGGCGATCACACGGGCTTCTACTCGCTCCCCGATCGCTACCCGCTGCTCGAGGTCACCGCGATCACTCACCGCAGGAACCCGGTGTATCCGACGACGATCGTGGGCCTCCCGCCGCAGGAGGATTACTTCCTGGGCAAGGCGACGGAGCGATTGTTCCTGCCCTTGCTCCGCACCATCGTGCCCGACATCATCGACTACGACCTGCCGATGTTCGGCGCGTTCCACAACGCGGCATTCCTGAAGATCAAGAAGGAGTATCCGCTCCACGCGCGGCGCGTCATGCACGCGATCTGGGGCGCAGGCCAGATGAGCTGGACCAAGACGATCGTGGTGGTTGATGAGGATGTCGACGTTCACGATCCGAACGCGGTACTCAAGGCCGTGGGCGAGCATTGCGAGCCCGCGCGAGATTCCGAGCTCGTCCGCGGGCCGGTCGACATTCTCGATCACGCGGCGCCCTTCCTCGGCGTGAGCGGCAAGCTGGGGCTCGACGCGACGCGCAAGACCATTCCCGCCGAGACGCACCGCAGCGTGACAGGGCTCGGCGCGGAGTTGTGCAGGTCCGGCCCGATCCCGGCGGCCACGGACGCCGCGGCCCGCGCCACCGAGACTCGCATTCGCGCCATCGCGGGAGTGCTTGACGCGCGCGTGCCCGAAGAACTCGGCGGCCACTGGCTCGTGATCCGAGCCGAGAAGCGCGAGGCGGGCGACGGCGTGCGGATCATCAAGGCGATCGGCGGCTTGACGGAGGAGTGCGCCCTGCCGCGTTACACGATCGTCGTGGGCGCGGAGGCGGACGTGTCCAACCTCGACCGCGCGATGTTCCACTGGATGGCGAACTACGCACCGGATCGCGATCGGAATCTCAGCGTGTGCGGGCGTCGGGTGGCGTTTGACGCGACGCCGAAACTTCCGGGTGATGACGCGAACGGGCAGCCGGTGCGGGAGTTCCCGCCGCTCTTGTGCATGAGCGAAGAGATGCGTGCCAAGGTCAGCTCGCGATGGGTTGAGTATGGGCTGTAGCGCGGCGGCGTGGTGAATTGGTTTCCTGGGGCACGCGGGTCGGAATGATCCCATCGTTCGGCACGGGCGGGTTTGCTTCGCGTCCCAGAACCGGCGTTGATTTGCTTGGATTCAAGCGCATTCCGGCGATGCGTCGATAACGCGGTCGTGAGCAACATCGCGGGAACGAGCATGGCGCAGTCGATCGCGGGCCTGAACCAGGCCGAGCGGACGGTTGCGGCGGACCGCAAGCCGCGCGCCGAATCGACCAAGCCCCTGCGCGAGCAGCTGCGCGACGACGTGGTGGTGAACACCGAGGGCGTGGAGGCCGTCAAGAACCTGGCCGACAACTCGAAGGAAGAGGCGCACGACGACCACCAGCGTCACCCGCTGTATGACCCGCACGCCAAGCCGCACGACGAAGAGCGTCATCGGATCGACGTCGAGGGGTGAGCGAGGCGGCGGCAGCGCACGGCGCGTGGTCAACGGGGTTGACCACGCCACTCGGAGCCCGGTCCCGACCGATGTATTCACTTGTCAAAGACGCCGGGGTTGCGCCGCGGGCGGACTCGCCCGAGGCCTGGCCCAGGTGAGGGCGCGGGGGTACGCACGCGCTCTCCACAAGAGGGGGCGGACGGACACTCTGGTGCGCACCAAGGCGGTAGTAAGTAGGCACTAGCTAGAGGGCAATGGGCGACAGGCAACGGCGGAAATGCAGGCCGCGGAGGGGGTTGCGCGAGGGCAGGAAGGGCGCGAAGATTTTTTTCGGGAATCTGGAAAACGGCCAAAGGAACGGACACTTTGGTGCGCACCAAAGCGGTGATAAGCGTGTACTAACCGGGGGAGCGGGAGTCGGGAATGGGGAGTGGTGGAAGAGAAGAGGGAACTCGAAGGGCACGAAGAGCGCAGAGAGGATCCGCGGCATTCGGCGTAGGTGACTCGGCATCCGGAAGAGAAGACGGAACTCAGAGGAATCGGAGGAGAGCGGAGAGGAGCGGAGGAGTGGAGAAGAGACGCCGATGCGCCTTCCTTAAGGCCGGGGACTTGATCAGGGCGATCATGTTGCTCGAAAAGGGTTGTATCGGGAGTAGATGTCGGCACGGAGCGCCGACCCACCAAGTTCACGGACCCGAGGACGGGGCCGTGGACGGGGAGGCGCGTCACGCGCCGGCGAGCTGGTGCATGGCGGCGCGGAGGGAGGGATAGAGGCTCGCGTGGACCTCGCGCGATGATTGGTATCGCGATAAGTCTGGGCCGGGCTCGACGACGAGCTGGTCCTTGATGATGGCGCCGCAGGCTTCTTGCACGCTGGTCCACGCGCCGGCACCGACGCCGGCCATGATGGCGGCGCCGAGCGCGGGGCCTTCTTCGGTGTTGGGAAGTGCGACGGGCATTGCGTAGACGTCGGCCTGGATCTGGCGCCAGAGCGATGACTTGGCCGCACCGCCGCCGATGCGGATGGCGCGGACTTCAATGCCGGCGGAGCGGACGATGCCGAGGATCTGTCCCATGGTGAAGGTGACGCCTTCGATGACGGAGCGGACCAGGTGGGGCGCGGTGTGTCGGGCGGAGAGGCCGATCCATCCGCCGCTGGCGCGCGGATCGGGATAGGGGCAGCGTTCGCCGGTGAGTTGCGGCATGAAGACGAGCCCCTCGCTCCCGGGCGGAACGCTTGCAGCCATCGACATGAGATCGTCGAAGCTCTTGTCTGGGAAGAGCGTGTCGTGGAGCCATTGGAGCGAGCCGGCGGCGCTGAGCATGACGCCGGTGACGCACCAACCCTGGCGCGAGGTGGCGGTGCCGGTGCCGGCGCAGAAGGCGTGGAGGCGGCCGGCGGGGGCGTCGCCGGTGGGCAGGTCCTTGCGGGGCTTTGAGGTGTGGGAGTAGATCACGCCGCTGGTGCCGAGGGTGGCGAGGACGAGTCCTTCGCGGATCGCGCCGGCGCCGACGGCGCCGGTCTGGTTGTCGCCCGAGCCGCCGACGACGGGCGTGCCGGCGCGGAGACCGGTTTGGTCCGCGGCCCACGATGTGATGGTGCCGCTGACCTCGCAGGCTTCGAGCACGGGCGGGAGCACAGCGGGATCGATGCCGACGCGCGAGAGCAGGTCGAGGTTCCAGGCGCGGCGGTCGATGTCCTGGGCCAGCATCCCGGTCGCCTCGGCGGCGTCGGTGGCGATCGCGGCGGTGAGGCGCAGGCGGATGTAGTCCTTGGGGAGCACGACGACGTGGGTCTTGCCCCACACGGCGGGCTCGTGATCGCGGACCCACATGAGCTTGGGGAGCGTGAAGCCGGGGAGGGCGGCGTTGCCGACCATCTCGACGAGTTTCCGACGACCGCCGGCGGCGCGTTCGATGGTGTCGCACTGCTCTCCGCAACGCTGGTCGTTCCAGAGGATGGCGCGGCGGAGAACGGGGGCGGAGTGCCCTCCGCCGGTCGCGGCGGATTTGTCGAGCAGGACCGCGCCGTGCATCTGGCCGGAGAGACCGACGGCGCGGATGTGCGAGGCATCGATCGAGGCCCTGGCGATCACCTCGCGCACGGAGGCGACGACCGCGCGCCACCAGTCTTCGGGCTCCTGCTCGGACCAGAGCGGCTTGTCGCGATGGATCGGGTGGGGGGAGCTGGCGGCGGCGAGCACGCGGCCGCGCTCGTCGATGAGAAGGCTCTTGGTGGAGGACGTTCCGATGTCGATGCCGAGGAGCATGTCGCGAGTTTATCGCGGCGCGGTGTCGGGATCGGCGTCGGGTGCGGGCGGCGGAGTGTTCGGCTGGATGCTTGGCTTGGAAAACTCGAGCCAGGCCGTGCCGTGCGCGGCGCCGGCGTCGGTGAGGAAGACTTCCCAACCGGCGGACTCAATCTGGGTCATGGAGCGGAGGATGGGGATGGCGGCGGCGGCGGGTCCGGCGAGCTTTGCGAAGGCCGCGGGACGGAGTCGAACGACGCTGAAGACATCGCGCTCGGCTTCGGCGGGGACGGCGGCGACGCCCCGCAGGCGTTCGATTTCGGCGGTGGCGGCGCGGGTGGAGCCGCCGCGGGCCAGCGACGCGATCCACCAGCCTTGTTCGCCGGGGCCGGATTGCTCGTAGGACCAGGCCATGAAGGCGCGCTCCTGGCCCTCGCGTACGACCTGATCGGCGGCCCGGAACTCGACCATGCGTTGGGCCTCGGGGTTCAGTCCTTCGAAGCTGAGTTCTTTGGAGAGGCGGGTGCCGTCGGGCCCGGTGGGACAGGCGTGGTCGCGGAGCACGCGAGTGAGCAGGGCATCGCCGAGGTCGCTCCCGCGGGTGACGTCGGACATCTGGATGCCGACGGACATGGCGAACGCGGAGGTGGCGTCGGCGGGGTGCATCCACATAAGCATGCGCGGGCCGAGGAGCGCATCGAGCTCCTGGGTCGGGCCGGTCAGCTTGGCGATCTGCTCGCCCATGGGCCCGGGGATTTTCGAGAAGTTGAGGTCGTCGGTCGGGCCTGCAAAGACGAACATGGAATCGGCGGCGATCTGTCGGATGGCGGCGCGGGGCAGGGTGAGCGCCGCCATGCCGCCCGCGGGGCGGGACGCGGTCATGAGCGCGGGATTGCCGGCGATGGTGGCTTCCCAGCGCGCGTCGCCGGCGGGGCGCATGGCGATGGCGAGGATCGAGGGAGTCTCTTTCAGGCTTTCCGGGGAGGCGTACACGCCGGGGAGAGGTCCGCGGAGGAGCGCGAGGACGGGCTCGGCGCCGAGTTTCCTGACATGCTCAAAGCCCGGGACGTCGGCGAGGCGCGGGCCGGCGTGGCGCGGCCCGGCGACCAGCTTGTCAAAGAGGTCTGATGACGACGCGGGAGCGAGGATGGCGGTGGCGCGTCGATCGTCGGGGAGGACTCGGGCGTCGGCGGAATCGGTGGTGGCGAGTTCGAAGCGGCCGTTTTCCAAGGTGAGCACGGGACGCCCGCCCGAGACGCCGCGCGGCGCGGGTTTGAGGCGCTCGTACAGGCGTTTCTCGAATCCGGGCTCGATGCGGCTGATGAGGGCCCAGCACGTCTCAACGCCTCCGGGCTGGGACGGATCGGGGGTGAACTCCAGGGCGATGACGACGCTGCGCCCGACCATGGCGTCGAAGGCCTGAGCGGGGGGAAGGTCGATGATGGAGGCGAGTTGTTTCCAGGCCTCGGACGTCTCGGTGAGCAGGCCGGCGGTCGTGAGCCATTTTTCGAGCGTGCGTCCGGCGGGCGAGTTTCGGAGCGCGGCGGCGTCGTCGATCACGATGGCGGCATGGACCGAGGCGGGGAGCGAGGCGAGAAGGTCCGAGTTTTCCTGGCGTGGGCGCGCCATCGCCGCGACGCAGAGCGTCAACGACAACACGGCCGCGCACCAGCGCTCAAATCGGGTCACGCTTGCTCCCACGAAGACACACCCCGACGCGGGAGAAGGCCCGACGCCGGAAAGAACCAAGGCGGATCACGCACGCCGTCACGATCAGGCCCTTACTTTCGGGGCGAAAGTCCCTCGAACTCCTGGGCTGGAACGCCGGGGACCTGCTGCCGCCAGCCGCCGACCCACGTGATACCCCGGCGCGGCAATTCGCCGGCGCGGATGGTGACGATGGCGGGCGCCTGCCAGGCGACGGAGATGGACTCGTCGCAGGGGTGCATCCACGCGGCAGGGCGCGTGCCGCTGGGCGTGCTGGACGCCGAGGTCAGCTGCCAGGACAAGGACGATTCGTAGCGCGAGGTATCGCCGAGCTGGAGGGCGGGGCGAGAGCGGAGGGAGCGGCGTGTGTTGTCGGGTGCGGGCTCGACGAGCGTGCGGGTGATCGTGCCGACGGCGCTGGCGACGGCCTGGGCGCCGTCAACGGCGTCGCGACGACTCGCTTCGGTGAGGGTCGAGATCGGTCGCTCGCCCGTGCCGAAATCCGACAGCTCGGGGTACATGGACTGGAGGATCGCGACGCCCCCCACCGCGAGCACGACGCTGACGCAAACCGCCGCACGCCGGCGGGCGCGCCGATGGCGACGCTCAATCTCCACGAACGGAGATTCGGCGTGGACCTTCGCAAGCACGGCGTCGGTGACGTCGATCCGGGCGCTGGGGGCGCGGAGGGCCGCGAGCATGGAGCGTTGGGCCTCGAGCTCTGCCATGATTGCGGGATTTGTCCGCGCGAGTTCCTCAAGCCGCGCCGCGTCCGGCCCGTGCGAAGACGCGTCGGTCGGGGCGTCAAGGTACGCGTCGATCAGACGCCGAATCTCGGGCGTGATCCGATTTGGGTCGGGACGCTCAGTCATGCGTCACCTCCCGGGCGCGGATCATCGCGCCGACACGGATTTCGGCCTCGGCATCGTCGATGTCCCGCGGGACGGACGCGTCGGTGCGCCCGAGATCGGCCTTCCGCTGATCGGACTCCATCGCCTCGCGCAGGCGGCGACGACCGCGGTGCAGGTGGCTTTTCACCGTGCCCTCGGGCATCGTCAGGTGCTCGGCGATGAGCCAGATCGGCCAATCCTGTTGATGGAACAGGAGAATCACTTCACGCTGCTCCAGCGAGAGCGACATGAGCGCCCGCTGCAATTGATCGCGGGATGCGGCTTCGGAATCTTCACGGATCACCGGCGCTTCCGGGCGATCGGTGCGGCCCGCGCGGGCGGAGACGGTGTCGCTGTCGTACGCGGGCTGATGCTTCTGGATCGCGTTGATGAAAAGCCGCCGCGCGATCGTGAACAGCCACGTCGAGAACCGGAATCGCGGATCAAACCGATCGAGGTTGGTCAGCACGCGCACGAAAGCGTCCTGCACGATGTCCTCGGCCAGCTCGCGCCGGCCGGACAAGCGCAGTAAATACGCGTACAGCTGGTTCTGGTACGCGCGGATGAACACACCCGCCGCGTCCCGGTCGCCCGCCGCAGCCCGCCGTATCAATGCCTGCTCTTCGGATCGCTTCATCCGTTCCTCCGAGGCCCTGGGCGCACGCCCTGCCAGAGCAGAATACCAGCGGCGCCCCCGCGCGGATGCGTCGCGTCGGCCAAACAGCCATGAAAAAACCCGCCACAGACAGGCGGGTTTCGTTCGGTGACTCCGACGATTGTGGGCGGGTGCGGCTGACTAGGCCGCCCGAGCCTTGCGACGCTTGACAATCTCGCGTTCGGCCTCGGCGGCGAAGGTGGCGGAATCGGCCAGCAGCGTCCTGACCATGGCGATGGGGGTCGGGGCGAAGATGTGCGCCCCGATTTCCTCGGCCAGGCCTTCGGCGCGGGCGAAGACGCCGCCGCCAACCGCGATTTGAAGCTTGGGAAGCGCTCCGATCTCGCGGAAGGTGTCGATCAGCTGGCGGATGCCGGGCAGATCACTCGGGCCCGACGAGAAGAGCAGCAGGATGTCGGGGCGGAACTCGTGGACCTGAGAGAGGACTTCGTCGTTGGGGAGCTGCCCGCCCGGAAAGCGAGTCGTGAAGCCCGCGGCCTCGAGCAGGTCGACGGCCATCTGGGCACCCAGTTCATCGCAATCGGTCGGGCCGCACATCGCGAAGATCGACTTGCCGCGGGGGGCTTGTTGGGTGAGGGCGGCCGAGGTCCGGTCGACCAGGACGCGGAGGAGGCGAGTGCCGAGTTTGTAGCTGACGTCGCTGAGCTGGTCCTCGCGGTGCAGGCGGTCGATCAGAGAGTATGTGGGCCAGTACATGTCCTGAACAAGGCGCTCGGGGGTGAGGCCGAGTTCGAGGGCCTCGCCGACGATGCGCCGTGCCGCGGGGCGGTCGCCGTTGATGAGGGTTTCGAAGAAGCGTTCGACGATGGCTTCGAGATTCATAAGCGGTGGACTCCGTTCGTCATTGCCGTAGCCGGTTCCACCGGCACGCCAGCGCGTGCTGTTGGCGTTGGGGTATCCAGCCCCGCCGCCTCTCTCAGGCCCTGTCCTTCGTGCGGTTGTGCTATCGAGCGCTGGAATTGGATCGCGTGAATCACGCGCCGGGGCGCAGGATCGGTGGCTCGGACGTGCGCGGTGTCCGAGAACGGACATACCCGACCCGCGAGCCAGTCGAAAGTCCGAGAACTCTTCCGAAACGGCCATCGGTCGGATCGGCAAACCGCCCGGGCGCAGCAAGAGCGGCATGTGTGGCTCTTCATGGTTTCGGGCGTTCGATCGATCAAGACTGCTTAAACGCCCGATAACACACGCAGATTCCGAGCGAGAGCCCCGTCGCGCTTACGTCCGAGAACCCCGTTCCCGCAATCCGTCCGCACATCTCGGACCTGCTCATGAACGTTCCGACGGAACGCGGCAGGTAGCGATACGCCCCGGATCGGTCGCGGCTGATGAGCGTCGCGGTCCGGGGCATGACCCACCCGCAGTAGAAGTCATAGAAGATGTTCATCGGGAACCAGCGAGGGCGATCGAACTCCAGGACGACGAGGCGCCCGCCGGGACGGAGCACACGGAAGAACTCCGCGATGGCCTTCGCGGGGTCCGCGACGTTCCGAATCCCAAACGCGATCGACACCACGTCGAACGACGCATCCGGAAACTGCAGGTTCATCGCGTCGCCTTCCTGATAGCTGACCTTGGCGGCCAACTCGGGCGGCAATCGCGCCGGGCGCTTGTGTTCGGCGATGTCGAGCATGGCGCGGGTGAAGTCCACGCCGGTGACCTGGGCGGCGGGAGAATTGGCGAAGGCCTCGGTGAGGTCTCCCGTGCCGCACGCGACGTCGAGCACATGCTCGCCGAGTTTGACCATCGCCGATCGCACGGCGAACTTTCGCCAGCGCTGATCCTGCCAGAGCGAGTGAACGCGGTTGTTGAGGTCGTAGCTCTCCGCGATGGCGCCGAACATCTTTTGCACGCGCGCGGGCTTGTCGGCGAGCGTGTGCGGATCGGCGAGATCGGGTGTCGACCACGCGGGCGCGACGTCGCCGGCCGGACCGGGGCCGGGCAGTTCGGGAGATTTCATTGGCGAACCGGGCATCGGGACAAGATTAGGAATGGAGATCCGGGAGAGGAAAAGCACTCAACACGGAGAAGCACGGCGGACGGACGGGAGGGGCAGAACCGGAGCGCCGGGCGGGGAGGGATGGAGGGCATGACAGCCGCGGGCGTAGAGGGGCGTTGAACCGATACTGGACCCGGAGCGTTTGCCGGCGCACGATTGCGGCGGGCGAATCCCGCCCCAATACGGAGCATTGACCATGAGCCGCTGCCGCGCGATGAACTGCCTGGGACTTGTGCTGACGCTGATCGGGGCCGCCTCGACCATGACGGGCTGCGAGACCAACGCGGCGACCGGGCGGAGTCAGTACCTCGCGATGACAAGGGATGAGGAGATTCAGCTGGGCAGCGAGGCCTCCCCGGAACTGGTGAATGAGTTTGGCGGCAAGGTGCAGAGCCCTGAACTACAGGCCTATGTCACGGGCATCGGGCGTCGCCTGGCGGAACAGACCGAGGCCGACAACCCGTCGCTCCCTTGGGAGTTCACGCTGCTGGATTCGGACGTGATCAACGCGTTCGCGCTCCCGGGCGGCAAGGTCTTCTTCTCGCGTGGACTTGCGGAGAAGATGACCAACGAGGCGCAGATGGCCGCGGTGCTCGGGCACGAGGTCGGGCACGTGACAGGCAAGCACACCAACGCACGCTTCGGCAAGCAGGTGGCGACGGTGGGCATCGCGGCGGTGATCGGCGGGCTGCTGGGCGCGGCCGTCACCGAGGATCGCACGACGGGCGCGGCGATCGGCGCGGGCGCGGGCGCGACGGTGGGCGGCGTGGTGGTGCTGTCGTATTCGCGCGATGATGAACTCGAGGCCGATCGGCTGGGAATGCGCTACATGGAACGGCTCGGCTATGACCCGCGCGGCGCGATCCAGGTGCAGGAGATTCTCGGGCGCGAATCGGGCGGCAAGGCCCCGCCGGAGATGTTGTCCACGCACCCCGCGTCGGCCACGCGCATCGCGGAGTTGGAGAAGCGGTACAAGAAGTACTACGCGGAGAAGGCGGCGGGCACGACGTATAGCTTTCATGAGGACCGCTTCCGGGCGCAATTCCTGGCGAAGCTGCCGCCCAAGAAGCAGACGAAGGCGCCGACGGCACGCGAGATGCTGGCGGGGTCGGCGATGCGCAACGCGAGCACGTCGCTCGGCGATCCGTCGGGATGGTGCTGGCATTGCGCGGGCGGAATCAACGCCGGGAACTGACCAAGCATCGAGATACTGAAAATGCTGGTGCGTCGAATGGTTCGTCGTTCCCGAACCCGTATCTTCGTCGAAATCCTCCCGGTTCCGGTGTCGAAACTCGCTGTGACCTTGCGTCTTTCGCCTCACCACCCCCAGAAGCGCAGCCAGTTGTCGCAAGCAAAGCCGCGGAGGTCGTCGTCGCTCCAGCCGCGTGCGTGCAGCGCTTCCAGCAGTTTCGACAGATCGCGCGGCGAGCGGATGGCGTCGGGCAGGCCCTCGGCGCTGAACCCGCCGTCCATGTCGCTCCCCAGCCCCACGGCTCGCCGATGCCCCACCAGCTCGCACACGCGTTCCAAGTGGCGGATCGCGTCGTCGATGGTGGGCGTGCGCTCGGCCCCGGGCGGCGTCAGAAACTTGCCATACAGGTTGAGCCCGATCACGCCGCCGCGCCGCGCGATCTCGATGATCGCGTCGTCCGTCAGGTGGCGCTGATTGGTTTTCTCGAGCAGCATTCGGCAGTTCGAGTGCGACGCCATCACGGGTGAATCGGTCATTTCGAGCACCTGCGCGAGCGAGGCGTCGGAGAGGTGCGAAACGTCGATGACGACGCCCAGGCGGTCCATCTCGCCCACGAGCACGCGGCCCGCGTCGGTCAATCCCGTCGTCACCGAATTGCCGCCCGCGTAGCGGGAGGCCTTGGCCCACGAGAGCCCGATCGCGACCAGTCCTTGCGACACCCACCACTCGAGTTCGTCGGGCGAGGCGATGGGATCGGCGTTTTCCATCAAGATTCCGAGCGAGATCGGCGCGTCCGTATCGCACGCACCGACGCACGCCACGCCTCGCCGGGGCATGAGCGAAATTCTGCCGGTCGCGGCCGCCCGCTGGTACTGCGCGAGCTGCGCCCGTCCGCGATCCGCGGCCGACTTCGCGTCGCCCGAGGGATAGCCCACGGCGTCGGTGCCGTCGGCCTCGGTGAAGATCGTGCCGAGACAGAATCGCACGCCGCCATCGCGGAGCGCGGGCCAGGTCACGGCGGCGGGGGGATGCGGGCCGCCCGCGCCATCGAGCGGCGCGTCCATGTCGCGCCCGCATTCGGCGAGGTAGGCAAGATCAAGATGCGCATCAAACCACGGAGCAAACGCGCGGGTTGGCATGGGCTCAGTCTATGGGGCAGGCCATGCGCCCGCCCGGGTTTGGTACTATCTTCGCCATGGCCAAACACCACGCTGTCAAGGACGAACACCTCGACTCGCGACTGCGCTGCCCCTTCGACGCGCGCCTCATGGAGAAGGTCGCCATCGGCGATTTCACCATCGACCGCTGCGCCGGCTGCGGCGGGATGTGGTTCGACGCCCGCGAGCTCGACAAGGTGCTCACCAGCAAGCACGGCGTGGAAAAGCTCGACATCGGCGCGGTCGTTCAATCCAACGCCGCCGGCGCACTGGGCGAGCTCCATTGCCCGCGTGACAAGTCGCCGCTGATCGCAACCACCGACAGGACCCAGTCGCACATCCACATGGACGCCTGCACCGTCTGCGGCGGGGTCTTCCTCAACGCCGGCGAGCTGCAGGACCTCTCGGAAGTGACCCTGAAGGAACGCCTGCGCTCGCTGTTCAAGCGGCCGTAGCCCGCCCGGGCCGCCAATCGCCAGGATTACCGGACTTTTTCTCAGCCCGCGGCCCGCGCGGTCCGATCACGATCTTGCACCCGTGAGGACCCGCCGATGCCCGCGACCATCGCCAGTAATCAGTCCCTGTGCCTGCCGCCGGAGTACCGCCAGCAGGCCGCCAATTTCACCCACGACACCCTGCGCGATAACGGCGCGTACTGGGCACCGTGGCGACTGGCCGAGAATGCCAAGTGGCAGCACCACGTCTATCGCTGGGCCGCGGAGCTTGTGAAGACACGCGGGCTTCGTCGCGTGCTCGACGTGGGGTGCGGCCCGTGCGTCAAGCTCATCAAGCACCTGGCGCCGCTGGGCATCGACATCGTCGGCGTCGATCAGCCATCCGCGCTCGACGCGGCCCGAGCGCAGGGAGCGAAGTTCACGCTGCTCGAGGTCGATCTGGAGCGGCCGAGCCTGGTGTTCGACAGGCCGTTCGACCTCATCATCTGCGCCGACGTGATCGAGCACCTGGCCGACCCCGTGCCCACGCTGGAGCTGATCCGGCGCGCGTCGCACGCCGGCACGTTGGTCCTGATCTCAACGCCCGAGCGTGCCCGCGAGCGCGGGCGCGATTGCATGGCGAGCAACAAGCCCGAGCACGTGCGCGAATGGACGCGCGAGGAGTTTGCTCGATATCTGGGCTCGCGCGGATTGACCACGGCGGCGCACCGCCTGCTTCCCAAGGACGACGCCGAACGAGCATCGCTTCTCGGTGCAGAGCGAGATTTCCGCCTGCGCCGGCGCGATCGAAGCCCCCTGTGCTGCCAGGCGTGGCTCTGCACCGATCGGCACGCATCTGGTTCGTCCCGCTCCGACGCCGCATGACCTTCGAGGCCGGAACAACCGCCGATGAACATCACTCGCCCGGCAACCCCGCACGTCGTCAGCATCGCCGAGATGCCGCTCGGGCGCGGGATGGCGCACGCGATCAACACGTTCAAGACCACGGGCGGCTTTCAGAGGCTCGGCCTCCACGTCACGCTCATCTGCCAGCCGCCGGAGAACGCCGACAACCCCGCGCGGGCGCTGGTCGACGAGTGGCTCGACGCCTACGGAGAGCGCGGGCTCGACGTCATCACGATCACCGCCGGTCGGGGCCTTCGCGAGCGTGAAGCGTCCATCGCGTTCGCCTCCGAGGGCGTTCGCATCGCGTGCGAAATCGGCGCGGACCTTCTCTACGCCCGAAACTTCCAGTGCGGGCTGCTCGGGCCGCGTGCCGGCATCCCCACCGTGATGGAAACCCACGCGCACGTCGGCGATCCTCGCCCGCTCCTTGACGAGGTCTTCGCCGCCACTCGCGCCGCGACCCACCCGCTCGACGCGATCGTCACCATCGCGCCGGCGCTGCGTGACCACTACATCGCGCGCGGCGCCGATCCCGCGCGGGTGCACCTGGTTCCCGACGGCGCCGATCCTGAGCTGTTCCGTCGCCCCGACGACTTCCGCACCGAGCCGCGTACCCGCCCCGTCGCGCTCTACAGCGGGCATCTCTACGACTACAAGGGAATCCCCACGATTCTGCAGGCCGCCGAACGCTTGCCGCAGGTCGATTGGAGACTCCTGGGCGGCCTCGCCGAGGACATCGCACGAGTTCGCGACGCCGCGAGCGGGCTTGCGAACGTGGAGGTACTCGGCTCGGTTCCGCACGCGCTGGTGCCGCGCCATCTGTGGGACGCCGACGTGCTGCTGCTCCCGCCCAGCGCCGGGCATGTGTCGGCTCGCTGGACCAGCCCCGTCAAGCTCGCGGAATACCTGAACGCCCGGCGCCCGATCGCCGCGTCGAGCATCGAGGGCCTGCGCAACTGGGTGGCGGAGCCCGCAGTCGCGTGGTTCACGCCCGACGATCACGGATCGCTGGCGGCGTGCGTCGAGCGGCTCCTCCGCGAGACACCGAGCGCGCGGCTCGCGCGCGAAGAGTCGCAGCAATCGCTGGCGGCCCGCTTCACCTACGCCAACCGCGCTCGCGCCATCCTTGCGGCGGCGGGGATCACGCTCGGCGCGCACTCCCACGCCGCGTAGCGAACGCGACGGGGCAACCCCGCTCCTTCAACCCCACGCACGCTCCGAGATCGTCCGGCTGATGGGACTACAACTCGTCGCGCAGGTCCGTCGCGGCCTTGTCCCGCGCCTGGCGCTCCATCCGTTTGCGCATCGCCTCGTCCAGCACTTTCTTGCGCAGGCGGATCGACTTGGGCGTGATTTCGACCAGCTCATCGTCCTCGATGTATTCGATCGCCGCCTCGAGGCTCAGCTTGCGCGGCGCCTTGAGCACCACGGTCGCTTCCTTGCTGGTCGCACGCATGTTCGTCAGGTGCTTCAGCCGCGTGATGTTCACGACCAGGTCGTTGTCGCGGTTGTGCTCGCCCACGACCTGCCCGGCATAGACCTTGTCGCCCGGCTCGACGAACAGGATGCCGCGTTCGGCCATCAGCTCGCAGGCGTGCGTTGTGACCGGATTCGTTTCGAGCGAAATCAGCACGCCCTGGATGCGGTGCTGCACCTCTCCCGACACCGGCAGGAAGCGCAGGAAGCTGTGGTGCATGATCGCCTGGCCCTGCGTCGCCGTGAGGATGCGCGAGCGCAGGCCGATCAGCGCGCGGCTCGGGATGTGGAACACCAGGTGGCTCACGGTCGTGCCGCGATGGTCCATCTTGACCATCTCGCCGCGGCGCCCGCCCACGAGTTCCATCACCGGGCCGACGTGCTCATTCGGCACGTCGATCACGAGCTCTTCGATGGGCTCGTGGTCGACGCCGTCGATCTTCTTGATGATGACCTCGGGCTTTCCGACCGAGAGCTCAAAGCCCTCGCGGCGCATGGTCTCGATGAGGATGCCCAGCGAAAGCACGCCGCGCCCCGAAACGAGGAACTCGTCGGCCGACTTGCCCTGGTCGACGCGCATCGCGACGTTGGTCTGCAGCTCGCGGTCCAGCCGCTCCCTGATCTGGCGGCTCGTGACGTACTTTCCGTCCTCGCCGCCGAACGGCGAGTCGTTGATGCGGAAGAGCATCGTCATCGTCGGCTCGTCGACCTTCACGGTCGGGAGCGCGACGGCATTTTCGGGATCGGCAATGGTGTCGCCGATGTCAACGCTCGTCAGCCCCACCATGCCGCACAGGTCGCCCGCCACGATCTCCGCCACCTCGGCCCGGCGCAGCCCGCTGAACTGCTGGAGTTTCAGCACGCGGCTGTCCACCCGCTTGCCGTCGCGCTTGAGCACCGCGACCTGCTGCCCCGCCTTGAGCTTGCCGGCAAAGACGCGCCCGATGCCGATTCGCCCGACGTAATCGTTGTAATCGAGCGTGGTCACCAGCGCCTGCAGCGGCGCGTCGGCGTCGCACACCGGCGCGGGCACGTGCTTGATGATCGCGTCGAAGACCGCCAGCACGTCCTTCGGGCGTTCCTTGCCCTCGGGGATCGGCCACTCGCTCGACGCCCAACCGTCGCGCCCGGAGGCGTAGATGCACGGGAAGTCCAGCGCATGATCGTCCGCGCCGAGCTCCACTAGAAGGTCAAACACCTCGTTGTGAACCTCGTGCGGCCGACCGTCGGGGCGATCGACCTTGTTGATCACCACCACCGGCTTCAGGCCCGCCTCCAACGCCTTGCCCAGCACGAACTTGGTCTGAGGCATCGGGCCGTCGAAGCTATCCACGAGCAGCAGGCACCCGTCGGCCATGCGCAGCACGCGCTCGACCTCGCCGCCGAAATCCGCGTGCCCGGGCGTATCGATGATGTTGATGCGGTAGTCCACGCCGTCGGGCGAGTGGAACGTGACAGCACAGTTCTTAGAGAGGATGGTGATGCCGCGCTCGCGCTCGAGCGGGTTGGAGTCCATGATGAGACCGTGCTGCCCGCCCTCGAGCTTCTCCAGCTCGCCGGCGCGGAACATGCCGGACTGCTTGAGCAGCTGGTCGACCAGCGTGGTCTTTCCGTGGTCGACGTGGGCGATGATCGCGACGTTGCGGATGCCCGTCACGGCGGGGAGCGATGGCTTGGAGGTTTGCGAGGAGACAGCGGACATGCTTGAAAACACTCCGATCGCGGCGGCCGAAGCTGTGCCCGGGCCGCTGGGCGAATGGGCGGGATGAACGGCAGGGCCGCGGACCGACATGGTCACGGACTCTTCAACATTCTAGGCAGGCGGCGGACAGAACTCGTCCCAAACGTGAGACAGCGAGTGCGGGGCAAGTCGCCAAATCACCAATTGGCCAAATTGCCAAAGAAGACAGCGAGACAGCGCCGTATCGACGAGCACCCATCAAGTGAATAACGACCACTTCACCACTTCACCACTCTGCCGCTCTGCCGCTCTGCCGCTTCCTGATTTGGCCATTTCCCCTCGCTGCCCTCACAGACCGAACCGGCGTTACACGCCCTTCCCTCGCGCCTCGAATCGCTCTCTTTCCTTTCCAAGCACGCAAGTGCATGGCATGTTCACTGTGGCGGGCCGCTTACCCGCCGACAACTTCCGGTTCAGCACACGTTCAGGCATCAACAAGGCGGCGTTCGCCGCACGCGATGTCGCTCCGCGCCGACCCGGAACACAGAGGAGGAATGAGACATGGGCCTTTCGATTTCGCGTATTGCTCCGGGCGTCATCACCGCGTGCCTCGCCATCGGCAGCGCCAGCGCGCAGACGCACACCCTTTACTCCAACGACTTCGAGAACGGCCTGGGCACCGCCTGGACCGGCAACACCAGCGTCGCCTCCGACTATCGACGCTACTTCACCCAGTTCAACGGGCGCTACACCAACGACCGCATCGACCTCAACCTCACCACCGCCGCCAACCCCGGCGCCGGCAAGCACAACCTCTACACCCTTTCCTTCGACCTCTACATCATCGATTCGTGGGACGGCAACAGCCAGACCCACGGCCCGGACCGATTCAAGGTCTCGATCGGCAACGACGTCCTCCTTTGCGAGACGTTCTCCAACCAGGACAACAACCAGTCGTTCCGGCGCCCCGACATGGGCCCCTTCCACATGGGCTACACCAGCACCTGGAAGGACTCGGTCTATCGCAACATCACGCTCCAGTTCACCGCGGAGGACAGCGCCCGCATCGCGATCCGCTTCGCGGGCGAGAACCTTCAGAGCAAGAGCGATGAATCGTGGGGCCTCGACAATGTGAAGGTTCGCTATGAGGCCGTGCCCGCCCCCGGCGCCGCGGCTCTCCTAGGCATGGGCGGCCTTCTTGCCGCTCGCCGCCGCCGCTCGTAACCCGGAAACAACCGACCCCGCGCGACACACGCGGCTTCGATCACGCTGACTCCAGATTCAAGCCGCGATTCACCGAGTTCGCCTCTCGATCACGACGGTTCAGCGACGGTTCATGTCCCGTCTCTTTTCCTCCAAAGCCAGGGCCCCGACGTTTGTCGCGTCGGGGTCCTGTTTTCTTGGATGCAGCGGATACTGCGAGGCATCGACGCCTTGATGTCAGGCCAAGGACGATCACGCCGCCACTCCGCCCTTCCATGACTCACCATTCACAAGTCGCGATTCGCGCCCCCTCGGACTCCGTGACTCCGTGATTTCTCCCCGCCCTCAATCCCCAAAGTGCGTCTCGAGCTCCAGCGCCGCACGCATCACGGGATCATCCTTCGGCACGGTCCGCTGCTTCCCGCACGGCAGGTTGATGTCCACGTCCGTCAGCCGCCCGCGCTGCACCGCCGCCATGCGGTCGCGCTTCCCTTCCAGCACCATCGCGATCGCCCGCTCGCCCAAGAGCGTCGACAGCACGCGATCATCCGCGACCGGCGTGCCGCCACGCTGCACATGCCCCAGCACGACATAGCGAGACTCGATCCCCGTGCGTTTCTCGATCTCGTCCGCGACCGCCTTGCCCACGCCGCCCAGCCGGATCGGATCGGGCGATGTCGGATCGACCTTGGAAACAAACAACTGCCCGCCCCGCGGCTTGGCCCCCTCCGCGACGCACACGATGCTGTACCGCTTGCCGTGGCGGCTGCGCACGCGCACGCAATCCGCGATCGCATCGAAGTCAAACGGAATCTCCGGGATCAGGATCACGTCCGACCCCGTCGCCACGCCCGCGTGCAGCGCGATCCAACCCGCGTTGCGCCCCATGACCTCCACCACCATCACGCGATGGTGACTGGCGGCCGTCGTCTTCACGCGGTCGATCGCCTCGGCCGCGATCGACACCGCGGTCTGGAATCCGAACGTGATCTCCGTGCCCTCGAGGTCGTTGTCGATGGTCTTGGGCACGCCCATGACGTTGAGCGAGTGCCCGGCCTGGTGCGCCGCCGCCGCCAATTCCGACGCGATCGTCATGCTCCCGTCGCCGCCCGCGACGATCAGCGTCTCGATCTTCTCGCGCCGGATCAGCTCCAGGCACTGCGGGCGACGATCCTCCATGATCGCCTTGCCGTCCGCCCCGATGCCGACCGCGAACCGTGCCGGGTTGGCCTTGTTGGACGAGCCCAGGATCGTGCCGCCCTGGGCCAGGATGCCGGACACCTCGGCCCAGCTGAGCACATGCATCCGATTCTCGATCAGCCCCAGGAACCCGTCGTAGATGCCGAGGACCTCGAAACCCTCGCGCATCGCCGGCTTGGCGACCGCCCGGATCACGGCGTTCAAGCCCGGACAATCGCCGCCCGCCGTGATCAGCCCGATCCGCTTGGCCATCGACATCCCTTCCCGTCCCCGTCTACCACGTCGCTGGATCGCCCAGCGGCCCGGGGCTGCCGTCCTTCTTCAGGGGAAGCCCAAACTCCTCGCGCCGCTCGGGCGGGACGGACTCAACCCACTTTCTCTTATCGGCCGTTTCGAGCTGATAAATCACTTCAACATCCGGTGACGTGGCCGCGATCGTCGCCTTGGCCGCGTCCGCGTCGGCCTCGTCCAACACCATCCCGCTCACCAAGAGGCACCCGCAGCGCCCACCCGTGTGGGGCTGCCACGTGATCGCGCCGAACTTCCATTCCTTGAAGAAAGCCTGTTGGTGGGCATCGATGTACGCCTGGGCCCGCGACATCGCCGCCGCCTGCTTCACGCTGTTGCACGGCGTGAACCACACGAAATAGGCGACCACCCCCGCGATCCCAAGAAGCGCGATCGCGTAGAACATCAGCCGCCCCGAGCTGCCCCGCCGATTCTGGAATCCGAACGTCGAGCTTGTGTTCGATGCCATGACGGCATCATACCGGCCACCCGCCCTTTCCCGCACACTCCCGCCCGTCGGCTGGTACCATCCCCCGATGCACGAGATCCGCCTGCAGGTGGCGACGGAACGCCCCTCGGCCGAGGCCGACGCGTCGCTCTATCTCCATCCCCAGACCCTCGCCCGCCTCGCCAGCTTCGAGCTCCGCGCCAAGATGATCGTCGAGGGTCTCTCCTCCGGCCTGCACCGCTCTCCCTTCCAGGGCTTCTCCGTCGAATTCGCCCAGCATCGCCCCTATGTCCCCGGCGACGACCCCCGCCACCTCGACTGGCGCGTCTTCGGCCGCACCGACAAGCTCCAGATCAAGCAGCACCAGCAGGAAACCAACCTCGACCTCATCTGCCTCGTCGACGCCTCCGGCTCCATGAACTTCGGCTCGCGACTCTTCGCCGAGGCCTCCGGCGCCGGGCGCACCACCAGCCCCGATGGGCGCCTCAACTGGACCAAGTTCGACCACGCCACCGCCATCGCCGCCGCCCTCTCCTCCATCGCCCTGCGCCAGGGCGACCGCGCCGGCCTCATCGTCTTTGCCGACATCGTCCGCGCCGCCATCCGCCGCTCCAGCAACCGCGGCACATGGCGCCAGATCGTCAGCGCCCTCGCCACCCACTACGTCGCGCCCGACAACAAGGCACGCCCCACCGACCTCGTACGCGCCATCGATCAGGTCGTCGCCAAGGTCACCAACCACTGCCTCATCGCGATCGTCTCCGACTTCTTCATGGACATCGAGAACCTGCGCGACGCGCTCGCCCGCGCCAAGCACCACCGCCACGACGTCATCGCCCTCCAGGTCGTCGATCGCGCCGAGCTCGACTTCGACATCGACGAGATCGCGCCATTCGAAGGGCTCGAGGGCGAGGGCCGCCTCAAGATCGACCCCCGCGCCATCCGCGACGCCTACCTCGAGGTCTTCCGCAACCACCTCACCAGCGTTGAAAAAGCCGTACGCTCGATGGGCTTCGACTACCAGCTCGTCAACACCCACGACTGGCTCGGGCCTCCCATCGCCCAGTTCGTCGCGCGCCGAAACGCCCAGCTCAAACGATCCAAATTCGGCTAGTCCTCCCGCACGTCATTGGCCCGACCGCCCGTGAGGGCGTCTTCCGTCTTTCACGTTGCCACTCGACCACTCCGCCACTCGACCGCTTCTTCCCCGCCCCGCTCTCTCGCCGCCTCGCCCACTTCAGTAGCCCGACCGTGAAGAAGGGCGTTTCGACCACCAGTTCCCCGTCAGCCGCCGATCCTCATGCCATCCTTCCTCCATCCAACTCTGCTCTACGTCGGCCTGGCGTGCGTCGCCATCCCGATCATCATCCATCTGCTCACGCGCCAGCGCCGCCAGCCCATCCCCTGGGCCGCGATGCGCTTCATCATCGAGGCCTACAAGCGCCAACGCCGCCGCCTCACGCTCGAGCAGCTGCTGCTGCTCGCCACCCGCTGCCTCCTGGTCGCGCTCATCGCGCTGGCGATCGCCCGCCCTCTCCTCTCCTCCTCCGCCGCCGCCACTCGCTCCGCCCGCGTCGTCTACATCCTGCTCGACAACTCCCTCGCCTCCACCCTCACCAACCCCGACGGCCAGTCGGCCCTCGATTCCCACAAAAAAACCGCCGTTGATCTACTCGCCACGCTCGACCCCGCCCGCGGCGATCGCGCCGGGCTCATCTTCCTCGGCGCGCCCGTCGATCCCGCCGTCGTCCCCGCCTCCGCCGATCTTCCCGCACTCCGCCGCCTGATCGAGCAGACCACGCCGACCGATTCCGCCGCCGATCTCGACGGCGCGTTCTCTCATCTCTCCTCGGAGCTCGCCGCCGCTCCCAAGGACTCGCCGCCGATCACGCTCTCGCTCCACAGCGAGTTCCTCGCCGGCTCGCTCGACACCCAGCGCAAGCTCGCGTCGATCTCCTCGCCCGTCCCCGTGTCGCTCTCGATCGCCCCGCCGCGCGAGACCGCCGTCTCCAACGTCTTCATCACGCGCGTCGAGCCCCTGCGCCCCCTTATCCTCGCCGGCGCCGCGCTGGGAACCCAGGCCGACGACCAGGTGCGCGTGCACCTCCGCCGCACCGGCCCGGTCACCTCGCAGGCCTCGACCTCGCTCGTCAAGCTCAAGCTCTCCGCGCCCGGAACCAATGCCGCCTCGGGCCTCGCCAGCGCCGACGCCATCGCCAAGTGGGCCCCGGGCGATCGCGAGACCAGTGTCACAATCTCGATCCCGACCGCCTCCCTCGCCGACGCCGGCCCCTCGGCCCTCATCGCCACGATTGACCGCGACGCCATCGCCTCCGACAACACCTTTCGCCGCCCCGTGCTCGCGCGCCGCGCGATCCAGGTCGCGCTCGTCACGCCCCCGCGTCTCGAGCTCGCCGTCAGCATCGATCGCTTCGAGCCCGCCGACTGGCTGCGCCTGGCGCTCTCGCCCCAGCCCGGCGATTCCTCGCCGATCCGCGTCGTCGACATCGACCCCCGGGCCGTCGCCGAACCTTCAGCCCTCGCCGGCATCGACGCCGTCATCGCCCCGCGCCCCGACCTGCTCGACGATCGCGCCTGGTCACGCCTCGCCGATTACGCCAGCGCCGGCGGCCTCGTCATCTTCGCCACGCCGCCCGGCACCCGCGCCCACCCCTGGCTCGACCTCCTCGAATCCAGGTTCTCGGTTCGCATCCCCGGCGACCGCGAGGTCTCGCGTCCCTCCGAACCGCTCGGCCTCAAACCCGACTCCTCCGCCGCGCTCCTTTCGCTTCTCTCGCCCGAACTGGCCGAACTCGCCAAGCCCGTGCGCATCAGCGAGCGTCTTCGCCTCGACACGCCGACCGATCCGTCCCTCGCGCTCCTGTCGCTCTCCGACAATTCGCCCCTGCTCCTCATCCCCGCGCCACCCGAAACGACCACGGAAAGCGCGACCGCCGCGGCCCCATCTCGCCCGCTCGCACGCGGCAACGTCCTCCTCTTCACCGCCGCAATCGACCTCTCCGCCACCGATCTCCCCGCACGACCGCTGATGCTCCCGCTCATTCAGGAACTCGTGCGTCAGGGCGTGGGCAATTCCTCAGCATCACTCGCGTCGATCGCGGGCTCCACCTTCGCGCTCCCGCCCGCCGCCGTCACGCTCGCGCCCATCCCCGCCGACGCCGGCCCGGAAATCG
>JABWBC010000071.1 GCA_013360695.1 Phycisphaerales bacterium | reverse complement strand
GTCGCGATCGCCGCGCACACCCGCTCGCACCACAGCCTCGACGGCGCGACCGCGATCGCGCCGACCCGCTCCGCCGCGGCGCACAGCCGCTCCATCCGTGCCACCCGCTCCCTCGACAACCCGCCGTCGCATCCATTCGTCATGAGGCACCCCCAAGAGGTGCCCCAACATCGGGGATGCCCCGTTCGGCGTCGAGCAAACTCACGCTTCCGAACTTCACGATTCATCGCGTCGCCGCCACTCACCACAATTCTGTGGTGTTTTGGCCTCTTCGCCCCTCCCTGCCAATGATCCACCCGAATGTCCACATCACCATCCGCTGCCCAACCCCGTATCGTCATCATCGGCGCCGGCCCCACAGGCCTCGGCGCCGCCTATCGCCTCAAGGAACTCGGATACGCCAACTTCCACATGTACGACCGCCACCCCTATCTCGGCGGCCTGTCGCACAGCTTCGTCGACCCCGTCGGCTTCACCTGGGACATCGGCGGGCACGTGATGTTCAGCCACTACGACTACTACGACAAGTGCTTCGACACCCTCATGGGCAACGACTACACGCTCAACGACCGCGAGAGCTGGGTCCGCATGATGGGCCGCTGGGTCCCGTACCCCTTCCAGAACAACATCCGCCACCTCCCGCCCCAGGCCTGCTACGAGTGCCTCAGCGGCCTGATCAAAGCGCAACTGGGTTCCCAGTCCGCCCGCGGCACGACCAAGCACCACTCCGAGGCCGCCAACTTCGGCGAGTTCATCGACGCCGTCTTCGGCGAGGGCATCGCCAAGCACTTCATGCGCCCGTACAACTTCAAGGTCTGGGCCCACCCGCCCGAGATGATGAACAAGCAGTGGATCGGAGAACGCGTCGCCGTCATCGACGTCGAACGCGCCCTGAAGAACGTCGTCCTCGGACTCGACGATTTCGGCTGGGGTCCCAACAACCGCTTCAAGTTCCCGCTCAAGGGCGGCACCGGCGAGTTCTATCACCGCTTCGCCAAGCCCCTCGCCGGCCATTTCACCCTGCAGCGCACCGTCAAGTCGATCGATGTCGATGCCAAGCTCATCACCTTCGCCGACGGCGGCGCCGAGCGCTACGACACGCTCATCACCGCCATGCCGCTCGATGTCCTCTGCCGCGACATCCTGAAGGGCGAGGTCCCCGCGACGATCCGCGACGCCGCGTGCCGCCTGCGACATTCCTCCGGCTACATGGTGGGACTGGGCCTCAAGCGACCGTGCCCCTCGACCAAGTCGTGGATGTACTTCCCCGATTCCGATTCGCCGTTCTATCGCGTGACCTACCTCAGCAACTACTCGCCCTTCATGACGCCCGAGCCCTACACGACCGACGCCTCCGGCCGGCGCAACGGACGCTTCTACTCACTCCTCTGCGAAACAAGCTGCAGCGAATTCAAGCCGGTCGATGGCTCGCGGATCGTCGAAGACACGATCAAAGGCCTGGAAAACTCGGGGCTCCTGGAGCCCGGCGAGCGCGACGACATCGTCAGCACCTGGACCTACCACGCCGATTACAGCTACCCCACGCCGACCGTCGACCGCGACGCCATCCTCGCGCAGGTGATCCCGTGGCTGGAATCACGCGGCATCTACAGCCGCGGCCGCTTCGGCATGTGGAAATACGAGGTCGCCAACACCGACCACACGCTGATGCAGGGCGTCGAGCTCGTCGACCGCCTCCTGAACAACGTGCCGGAGAAAACGATCGGGCTGGTCTACACGATCACCGACGACGGCAGGCAAGCCGCCACCCACGAACGCTCCCCCCTCGCCGGCTCGGGCGAGAAGCGCGTGGTCGAAATGAAGGGGTAATCGTGAGTGGGGGAGATGCAAGCACTCAGCGACTCATCACAAGCAGGGCGCTACCGTTTCCTACGCCAGGCCGCCGTCCCGATCGCCAGCAGCGCCGCGCTCGGCGCGCTTGGGATCGCACGCACCCACACGATGCCCTGCCATGGTCCGCTCCCGATGCGAACCCTGCCCGTCACATACATGTTCATGTCGTCCGACGCGATCGCCCACGCCGATCCTCCCGTCACGTTGCTCGCCACCATCGTCGAGAGGTTGACGAAGCTGTTGGGATCGTCCGACATCCAGATTCCACCGTACTCGCGCCCGTCCTTGGATGCCATTCCGACGTGGTGTGTCCCGTCGGTGCCCCGGAGTTCGCCGCCATACATCCCGTCCGGGAACATCAGGCGCGCCGAATCCTTGGTCCCCCGCCAGAGGCAAGATGCATACCCCGCCCGACCCACCTGCACGCCCGGCGCCATCGCGTTGATCACCGATACGGTCACCCCGTTCCAGGACGGATGCACGTCGATCATCGTCGACGCGCTCCCGTGCCAGAGAGTGGCGTGAATCTGCCCCGACGCGCGGTAGGCCGCGTGTCCACCCTGATACTCTCCGTCGGTGGCGAAAGCGTCGCTGAAGGTCGCCAGCGAGTTGTTGTGCAGATTGACATAGGCGCTCGTCGGCCCGGTCCACAGCGCCGCAAACTCGTAGGTGCTGGTGTTGGGCTGCGCCATCCCAACGATCTGATCTCCCCGCGTCGCATAGGCGTATGAAGCGCGCGCGTTGCTCGGGTTCAGGTTGACATAGCTCTCCGCGCTCCCGCGCCACGCCGCGGCGTGGTACTGATTCGGTGACGCGGCATACCCCACCTGGCGATCGCCCCACATACCGAAGAGCTCTCCCCCTGATCGGCTTGGCGGCGTCAGATCGATGGCGATTTCAGATGACCCTTTCCACAGCACGGGGTGCGGCAGAAAGGACTTCACCGCCATACCCCCCTGGTACTCGCCAGCCGCCGCGCTCACCTTGACTCTGCCACCGCTCTCAAGTCCCTTGACGAAGTACCACGTCCATTCCTGGGCGCTCGCAAGAGACGCGGGCAACGCCAAGGCGACGAGCACAATCGCGGCCGGGAATCCCGCACGCTTCGCGACCCTCATTCGCCGTACTCCAGTTCGTCATACGAAATCATGAACGTCGTGACGTCGTCGGAGTCGACGAGAAGGTCCTGGTTGAGGTCCGCGCCCACGTCCTCGGCCAGGAACGCGTCCACGAAGTCGTCAAAGTCGCCGACATCCGCCGATCCATTCAGATTGAGGTCCGCCAGGCAGGGGCTGGGCGTGATTTTCCGCACATAGCAGTTGCGATCGCTCCAGGTCTGGCTGCCCGCGTCGTACTCGCGGGCGATGTACGCCGTATAGATCGCCTGGGCGTTGGGACCGGCGGGAGCGAGTGTGTGATAGTCGCCAAGAAACGTCGCGTCGATCGGAAACTTCGCGGGTGTCAAGCGAACCGGATTGAGAACGCTGAGATTCGCGCTGCCAATTCCCTTGATGCGTGTGTAGTACACGTCGCACCAGTCGCCGGCGTAGTTGTTATCCGAGTCGTTCCTGTTGTCGTAGTACACCAGGCTGACCGCCCCGGAACAATCCACCGCGATGGCGGGCACAAGCTGGTCCGGCCCGCGCGCGACCGCGTTGTTGATCCCAAGCATCTGGTCCGTCAGGTGAACGATGTTCGCGTTCAGGAACGTTGCGCCGCCGTCGGTGCTCCGCGCAATGTAGATGTCGGTGTTGAGGTCCTGGTTCAGGTCTCCAGCGACGGCCCGCGCGTAGAACGCCACATAGACCCACTCCGGGTTCTTGCTGTAGTCGACCGCGATGCTCGGTGAGCACTTCAGTCGATCGATTCCCCACGGCGCATCGTTCGTCGCGGTCGATGGCGCCGAGACCTGCGTCGCCTGAATGGGAGGGATCGAGAGATCTCCGATCAAGATTCCATCGCCGTTCTCAGGGAACCAGCGCTGCCGAGGCGGCGAGACCGTTTCGTCGTAAACGTATCGGATAACGTACGGCCGGTTCTCGTTGAGCCGCCCCCCCAGGTCCGGGTCGGCGTCCGCCGCTACGACGACAACCGTGCCGTCGTTGAGCACCACGGGCTGGTTGGCCCAGCCGTCGTAGTTGCACGGGTTGTCGCCCGCGTCGGGAGAATCAGGTTGCATGAGCACCGGCGTTGGCCAGATTGGAAGCGGCTGTGCGACCGTGGTCTGAGCACACCAGAAAGGATTCTCTCCGCTGCAACCCGCTCCCGGCCTCCCCTTGGACATCAGGTAGTAGACCTTCTCGGTGCCCATCGCCGGCGGAAGATAGCCAACCCCCATCGACGGGCGGTCTCTGAAGCTACCCGGATGAACATGATCAACGTAGCCGTGATTCAGCCATGTCGACTCGCCGGGGTCGCGAAACGTCACTCGTAACTTCGTGTCAATCAATCCTCCGAACCAGATCCGCCCAGAGTCTCGCTCCGACGAAATGAATGTGTCAAGGCCATACCCGAGGTTGTCCGAATTCGGAGCCGTGTACGGCATGGTCGGGATGGTGGTCGCAAATGTCGCGCCGCCGTTCAAGCTGATGCCCACCGCGACACCGTCGTAAGGTAGAACTCCGTTGACCCCGATCACGCCGGCGATCACCGCGACTTCATTGACGGAGAGTCGGCTCGCCGCGCAGCTGCACTCGACAAACTCCGTTCCGAGCGGGTTCACGCGCGTTGCCGCCGAAATGACGGGCGGAGTCTGACTCAGTTGCCCGAACGCCCGTGATTCCACGACCGACCAACTTGTTCCCGACGCGATTATCATCGCAAAGCAAAGAATCGCGCGAGTCCTGAGTCCTGAGTCCTGAGTTTCGCCATGGCAGTCACTCCATCAGCACATGCGGAGTATACCCCATGATCGGAGAGTCGCAACTCATTTTCACAACGATTGGATTGACCCACATCGTCGGTCTGCCCCTTCTTACGCGTTCGCCTTGACTCGCGCTACGCCGCGGTTGCGCGGTCCCGGTTCTCTTGATCCAAACCGACCCTCGCTCCGCGCAACCAGTGCTCTTGACCTCCCCTCCCTCCTCCGCCACCATCACTCATGGCAACCCCGCTCAACTCCATCGACCCCGCGCTCGCCGAGTTCCTCCGCGCCCAGCACGTCTTCTTCGTCGCCACCGCGCCCCTCTCGCCCCACGGGCACATCAACCTCTCCCCCAAGGGTCTCGACACCTTCGCGATCCTCGACCCGCGCACCGTCGCCTACCTCGACCTCACCGGCAGCGGCGTCGAAACCATCGCCCACCTCAAGGAAAACGCCCGCATCGTCCTCATGTTCTGCGCCTTCGATGGCCCGCCGAAGATCGTTCGCATCCACGGCACGGGCCGCGCGATCGAAGCTCCATCCCCCGATTTCGCGCCGCTCGCCGCCCGCTTCCCAGCGCGCCCCGGCGCGCGGGCCATCATCCGCATTGACGTCGCGCGCGTCGCCGTCTCGTGCGGCTTCGGCGTGCCGCTCATGGACTTCAAGGGCGAGCGCCCGGCCCTCGACGACTGGTCCCGCGCCAAGGGCGACGAAGGCCTGCGCGACTATCAACGAAAGAAGAACGCCGCCAGCCTCGACGGCCTGCCGGGGCTGAGCGTGCAGCCCTGAATTGCATTCACTCCGCGTGGCGAGCCTCCCCATTGCCCAATCCCCATTGCCCATTATCGTGACTCCGCACGCGCCTCTCCGTATTCCGTTAGCATCTCCCCATGTCCGCGCCGCGCCCAACCCCGATCCCCATCCCCGAAGGCTGCGAGCGCGCCCTCTTCTTCGGCGGCACCTTCGACCCACCCCACGCCGCGCACCTCGACCTCGCCTGCGCCGTCCGCGATGATTGGATGGGCGACGACGCCGCCCTTGTCATCATCCCCGCCGCCCGCTCGCCCCATAAGGACTCCGGCCCCATCGCCTCCGACGCCGATCGCGTCGCGATGCTGCGCCTGGCCGCCAAGCGCCGCGTCAACGTCTTTGTGTGGACCGACGAGATCGACCGCGGGGGACCCAGCTACACCATCGACACGCTCACCCGCGCCCGCGAACAATGCCCCGAGACCATCATGCGTCTGCTCATCGGAAGCGATCAGGCCCGCGAATTCCATCGCTGGAAGCAGCCGCGCGAAATCATCGAGCTCGCCGACCCGATCGTCATGCTCCGCCCGCCCGACAACTACGGGCACCAGTTGCTCAAGGCGATGCGCGAAACCGGCTTCTGGAACGACGACGACTTGGCGAAGTGGTCCACGCGCCTCGAGACCCGCACGCACAACGAGACCTCATCGACCCACGTGCGCGAATTGCTCGCCCGCAGTCCCGACTCACCCGAGCTCGACGAACTCATCGACCCCGAGGTCCGTGTCTACATCACCGCGGCCAATCTCTACCGCGTCGATCGCCATTGACCTCGATCGGCCGTCGTGAGTGGGTGTATTTGGACGCCGGACCTGAGCGAGTCCGGGTTGACGCTCCAATCGCGGACTTAGCATGCAGCCGCTTCAGCCGGCAGGCGTGCATGATTCCCTTGACCACCCGACCACCCGACCACCCGACCACCCGACCACCCGACCACCCGACCACCCGACCACTTCTCCTCTTCCCGCTATTTCCTCAACGTCATCACCGTGATCCCCGCCAGCCCGATCGCCAAGAGCACCGGCCCCGCCGCACGCACGCGCCACAGCCATTCCATGTTCGGCCCGCGCTTCGCCGCCAGATCGAGCTCGCCCGCGCCCCGCGCCGTCGCCAGCGCCGCCGCCAGACCCATGCTGATGAGGATCATGGGCTCGAGGTAGCGCTGCCACGCATAGAAGTTCGCGGCCGCCGCCAGCGTGAACCCCGCCAGCGCGCCAACCACGATGATCGCGTCGCGACGCGAGAGCGACAACCACACGAGCCCCAGCAGCGCTCCGCCCGCGATCGAGCCCGCGCCGATGAAGAGCGAGCGGTTCATGATCGTCGGCAGCTTGCCCGCGATCGCCCAGAACCCGCTGTATCTTCCCGCGCTCTCGCTCAGTGAAGTGGGGGGGAGCGCAAGCAGCATTCCCACGATCGCGCCGAGCGCAACCACCCGCCACGCGCCCGCGTCACGCCCAAGAAGGCGACGCACGCCCGTGCGGAAGTAGCCCACAAAGCACACGCCGAACATCGCGACCAGCGTCAGCATGAACGCCGGCGTCGCCAGGTTCCCGCCGCTCGCCGGCGCCTGCGTCTTGCCTGTCACGCCGTCGAACGCGCCCGACTGGAACAGGGGCGGCACGAGCCCGCCCCACAAGCGCACGAACATCCACACCGCCGCGATCGCCGGCACGGTCACCAGAACCGCCTGCACCACCCGCAAGCCGCGCGAAGACGGATGCCTGATCCGCTCATCGGCCAAGAACGCCGAAAGCCACACGACTCCCGCCGCCCACAGGTGGACCTGGCGGTAAAAGACCAGCGCGAGCAATACCGCGCCCGCGCCGAGGTACCAACCGATCCCGGGCCGCCACGAGAGTCCCAGCAGCAGAACGACCAGCACACCCCACCACGCCGCGTTGTCGGGGAGCAGCCACGCCGCCGAGCTGAACACATACAGCGAGCACGCCACGGGCAGCGCCAGCGCGATCGCCTGCCAGCCGCCCACACGCCGCGCCAACGCCGCGCCGAATGTCAGCATCAGCCCCGCCGTGAACAGCGACGCGATCAGGCGCAGCGTGCTGGTGTCGCTGGCGCCCGCCAGGTCCGCGATCGCCAGCGCCAGGTGATAGCCAGGCGTGGTCGCGGAGCGATAGTTCAGAAGGTCGGGGCGTGGCCAGTCGTGGGCGAATTGCCGGATCGCCATCAGGTGGTACATGTCCTGGTCCCACGCCGCCCGCGACGTCGCCGCCCAGTTTTTCCCGATCGTCAGCGCCGACGCCGCGAACATCGCCAGCGCGAGCACCAGCCCGACCATCCAGCCGCGTCGATGCGTGGCCGCGGATCGTCCCGCCGCGAACCCGATTTCACCGTTGTCGTAGGACATGTGTGCTTCCACGCGCGCTGCTCTCCAGGGCAGCGCGGGTCGCCCATCAAGCAGGCCCCGGCGTTCCTCCGCCAGCGCCGCCCGGCCAGCCCCCGCGGGTCCGCTCGCGTGAATCACAGCTCTGGAGAGCTGTGCCACCAAAGGCGGCCCGCCGCCAAGGCCGATAGTCTATCGCAACCCCGCACCTCACCCCGGAGCCACCATTCCGTCTCGTGTTCCTCGACCTCATCAAACTCGCCCGCCCAAAGCAGTGGTCCAAGAGCGTCTTCGTGCTCGTGGGCCCGCTCTATGGCTACGCGGCCGGGCAGTCCATCGACTGGCGCTCCGTCGCCTTCGCCATCGTCGCCTTTGCGCTCGCTTCCAGCGGGTGCTACATCATCAACGACATCCGCGACGCCGAGGCCGACCGCGCCCACCCTCGCAAACGCCATCGCCCCATCGCCTCCGGCGTGATTTCTCCCAACGCCGGCATGGTCTTCTCCATCCTTCTCTTCGCGATCGCAGGTGTCGCCGCCACCTTCGGCGTCACGCCCGCCGTCGCTCTGCCCACCTGCCTGTGGCTCGTCTTTTACGTGCTAAACGTCACGCTCTACAGCGTCGGGCTCAAGCGCGTCGTCGTGCTCGACGTCATCAGCCTTGCGTCGGGCTTCGTCCTCCGCGTTCTCGCGGGCTGCGCCGCCGCCGGTGTTGAGCCCTCCACCTGGCTCCTCAACTCCACCCTTTTCGTCTCCATGTTCCTCGCGTTCGGGAAACGACTGGGCGAACGCCGGACCATGGGTGCCGAGGTCGCCGCCGTCCGATCCGTTCAGTCGGCCTACACGGACGACCTCCTCCGCATGGTCGTGGTCGTGACCGGCGTCGCCTGCCTCGTTACCTACGCCGGCTATGTCCAGGCCCAGGCCGAGCGATACACCTCGCACATCTTCGGCGCCTGGGGCTTCAACCTCCTCTGGATGACGGTCCTTCCGGCGACCTACGGCCTGCTCCGCTGCATCGTGCAGGTCGAGCGCGGCATCTATGACGATCCCACCGAGCTCGCCTCCAAGGATCGCCCGTTCCAGGCCGCCGTCGCGCTCTTCGTCGCCCTCACCATGCTCGCCATCTGGGCGTCGCAGCATCGGGCCTGAATCACGGGCGATTCCCCGATTCCCCGCAACCCGCGCCCACGCCGCCGGTTCCATCCATTTCCGGCACACACCGGTCCCGCGCTTTCGCTAAGCTGCGGGTCGATCGTGGCCAAGCACGCGGCCTTTCCGACTCGACCGGACCGCCGGTCAGGGGCTGACATCGCCCGATTCTCAAGGAGTTCGTCATGGGTGGTATGTACAAGCGAATCGTCCTCGGTGCCTCGGCCGCCGGCGCGCTCGCCGCGCTCGCGGGTCTGGCCAACTACGCCATCGCGTGGGGTGAGCCTCCCGCCGATCAGCCCAAGGCCCAGCAGCCCCCGTCCCAGACCGACCAGCCCTCCGCCGACGACATCCGGCGCATGATGGAGCGCCGTGGTGGTGGCGGCGGCGACGACAACGCCGGAAAGGACGACTTCAAGCCCTTCGCCGAAGTCTCCAAGGACTACACCCAGGTCGTCTCCACCGCCGACGGCCAGCCCTCACTCTTCAACATCTGGACCCGCGAACGCGATGGCCAGATGCTCGCTGAGCTCCCGCGCGGCTGGCAGAGCCAGAAATACCTCCTCGCCACCACCACGCCCACCGGCGAACTCTTCGCGGGCCTCCAGGCCGGCGAGGTCTATTTCTACATCAAGCGCTACGACAAGCGCATCGCCTTCATCATGCCCAACACCGAAGTCCGCTCCACCGGCGACCGTGAGAGCAAGGACTCCATTCAGAATCACTTCACCGATCGCGTCCTCGTCGACGTCCCGATCGAGTGCATGGGCCCCGGCGGACAACCCGTGATCGACCTCGACGGGCTCTTCGTCGGCCAGGCCAATCTCTTCTACGGCGGGCTCGCCGCCGGCGCCAACCCGCGCCTCGCCACCATCTCCAAGGCCAAGGCCTTCCCCAAGAACATCGAGGCCGCCTTCACCGTCCCCGTCGCCGGCGGGCAGATCAAGCGATTCCACTACTCCGTCAGCCTGCTCGAAGAGAACCCCGGCTATCAGCCGCGCGTCGCCGATGAACGCGTCGGCTATTTCCAGACCACCTTCCGCGACCTCGGCAAGTTCCGCGACGACCAGGTCGACACCCGCTACATCAACCGCTGGCACCTCGAAAAGGCCGACCCCAAGCTCAAGATGAGCCCCCCGAAGGAACCGCTCATCTACTACGTTGAACACACCGTTCCCGTCCGCTACCGCCGCTGGGTCAAGGACGGCACGCTCTATTGGAACAAGGCCTTCGAGGCCGTCGGAATCCGCGACGCCGTCGAGGTCTACTACCAGGACAAGTCCACCGGCGCCCACATGGACAAGGACCCGGAGGACGTGCGCTACAACTTCATCCGCTGGCTTTCCAACGACATCGGCACCGCCATCGGGCCGAGCCGCGCTCACCCGATCACCGGCCAGATCCTCGACGCCGACATCGTCCTGACCGACGGCTGGATCCGCCACTTCTGGTACCAGTCCAACGAGCTCCTCCCGCAGACCGCGATGGAGGGCATGAACGCCGAAACCCTCGCCTGGCTCGACGAACGCCCCCAGTGGGACCCGCGCGTCCGCCTCGCCCCGCCCGAGAAGCGCGCCCAGGTCCTGGCCCAGCGCCAGGCCGAAGCCGCCCGGCGCGGAATCTATGGCTACGGCTCCTCGCCCCTGGACTTCACCGTTCTGGCCAATCCCGAGCTCCAGCGCCTCTCCCAGTTCGTCAACACCCGCGGCGGCCTCTGCATGATGTCCGACGGCATGGCCCGTGACATGGCCATCGCCGGTCTCTACCTCGAAACCGCCGGACTCCTCGATCTCGACGAAATGGCCCAGCCCGGCGATCGGCCCCCCCGCGGCGAGCGCGGCGACAAGGACGACAAGGGCGAAAAGAAGGACGACAAGCCCAAGGAAGACACCCTCGACGGCATCCCCGAGTGGTTCGTCGGGCCCGCCCTCGCCCACCTCACCGTTCACGAGGTCGGCCACACCCTCGGACTTCGCCACAACTTCAAGTCCTCCTCCATCTACTCCCTCTCCGAAATCAACTCCGAGGGCATGAAGGGCAAGGCCACCGTCGGCTCCGTCATGGACTACACCCCCGTCAATATCAACATGGACGACAAGGCCGTCCAGGGCGATTACCACATGATCGGCGTTGGGCCTTACGACATGTGGGCCATCGAATACGGCTACGGCTCCGGCGATCTCAAGGAAGTCCTGAAGAAGGTCTCCGATCCCAAGAACACCTACGCCACCGACGAGGACACCGGCGGCCCCGACCCCCTCGCACGCCGCTACGACTTCGCCAAGGACCCCCTCGATTACGCCAAAGCCCAGATGGCCCTCGCCAACTTCTCACGCGGCAAGATCCTCGATAAGTTCGTCAAGGACGGCGAGCCGTGGGTCAAGGCGCGCCGCGGCTACGAAATCACCCTCTCCACCCAGATGGCCGCCGTCAACATCATGGCCAACTGGATCGGCGGCGTCGACGTCGTCCGCGATCGCAAGGGCGATCCCGGCAACCGCCAGCCCATCACGCCCATCTCCGCCGAGGCCCAGCGCGCCGCCCTCAAGTTCTGCATCGACAACTCGTTCCCCGATCAGGCGTTCGGCCTCACGCCCGAGCTCCTCAACCGCATGACCATCAACAAGGACGAGACCCCCGACGCCGAGCCGACCTGGCCCATCCATGATCGCATCTCGGGCATCCAGGCCTCCGTCATGACCATGGTCATGAACCCCACCAAGCTCCGCCGCGTCTACGACGCCGAGCTCTACTCCACCGCCGACAAGGACGTCTTCACACTCCCCGAAATGCTCGACACCATCTCCAAGGCCGTCTGGTCCGAGCTCGACAACGCGGGCGGCAGCAAGTTCTCGGCCCGCCAGCCCATGATCTCGTCCCTCCGCCGAAACCTGCAGCGCGAGTACATCGATCGCATGATCGACCTCACGCTCCAGACCGGCACCTCGCCCTCCACGCGCAGCATCGCCGCCCTCGCCTCCGCCAAGCTCACCGAGCTCGTCGGCAAGGTCGACAACGCGATCAAGAGCGGCGACGGCTCCATGGACCCCTACACCAAGTCCCACCTCGGCGAGATCAAGCAGCGCGTCGCCAAGGTCCTCGACGCTCAGTACATCTACAACCCCTCGACCACCGTCATCAGCCAGCCCGCCGGACGCGCACGCCCCTTCGGCGCTGAGCAGTCCGAGGTCCAGCAGCAGTTCAACCCCGACCACGCCCAGCGCTGACCGCGCGCCGAAATGGCGACGCGAGCAAACGCCCCCCAAGGTTGAACCAAGTTCATGTCACGGGCCGTCCCATCACGGGGCGGCCTGTTTTCTTTTCTCTTCGTCTCGCCTCAACGCCCCGATGCCGCGTGCCTTGGTGCCCCCTTCAGGCGCAGCCAAATCGCGGGCCACCCGTCGCCGCGCCGTTGCGGACCGCGCGCCTTGTCGTTCACTCCGTCTCTTGGCCGCTTCGTCTCTTCTCTATCGCCCCGGGTCCAGGCTCGGCGTTTTCACCGGCTTCTCCTCGACCTTCTTTTCCGGCGGCAGATCGATGTCCGTCAATCCAACCACCTCGAGATCGATCCCGAACGCGACGTACCGCCCCACGAATGCCGGCGAGTTGAACACGCCGATCTCGGTGCGTTCCGCGTCGAACACCGGCGCCGCGCTCACGATCGCCGTCACTTCCCACGCCCACGCACCCCGCGTCGCCGGATCGATCTCCGCGTCCCCCACCCGCCGCTCGCGCTCCACCGCCCGAATCCGCTCCGCGAACCGCGCCGCCAGCCCGATCCGCACCGGCTCGCCCAGCGGCCTGTGCGTGGTCTCATCGAGCGCCGTCAGCGTCGCCGCAAACGCCTCGCGCCCCGCTCCAGTGCTCGCTCCGACATTCTCGATCCGCGCCAGCCACACCCGTTTCCCGCGAAGTTCGCGCGCGACATCCCGGCACCACTTCTCCGCCTCTTCCATCAGCCGCTCACGCTGCGAAGGAGTGGCGACGGGAAACGCGCCCAGAACCCGCTCATGCCGCCGCTTCAACTCCACCAGCATCGACGGCGGGCACGACAACGGATCGATCGGCAGCACCGAACGTACCACCCCGTCGCCCGCGCCGTTCTCCGTCCCCTCAAGCTCCGCGATTCTCGCCTTCAGCGCCGCGATCTCCGCACGGGCCTGCTCAAGTTCCTTCTTCAGCTTCGCGATCATCTCCTGATCGCTCGTCGGCGGTGTCACCGCCTGCGATCCGCCCGAATGCTCGCTCGGCTGCCCACGCGCTGGCTCGCCCGTCGTGTCCTGGCCGAACGCCACGCCAGCCCCCGCTCCAGACAAGATCAAACTCGCCGCCACCACGCCGACCACTCTCGCCGCTCCGCCGATCGCGTTCGTCTTCATGCCAAAACCATACCGCGCCCGCCCCCTCCGGGATGCCCCATACACTGCGCTTCGCGATGATCATCAGCCCCGCGCCATCGCTGCCCACCTCGCTCGAGGAGCTCCTCGGCCGCTCCCTCGCCGCCAAGCTCGATCGCCTCGACCTCCTCTCCCGCAAAATCTTCGCCGGAAAACTCCCCGGCGAACGCCGCTCCAAGCGCCGTGGGCGTTCCGTCGAGTTCGACGACTACCGCAACTACGTCGCCGGCGACGACCTGCGCCACGTCGACTGGAACATCCTCGCCCGCTTCGATCGCTTCGTTGTCAAGCTCTTCCGCGAAGAAGAAGACCTCTCGCTCCACCTGCTCGTCGACGCCTCGCCCTCCATGAACGCGGGCACGCCAAACAAGCTCGTCTTCGCACACCAGCTCGCGATGGCCCTCTCCTACATCGGCGTCGTCAACCAGAACCGCGTCTCCCTCGGCGTCTTCGGCATGCCGAACCAGCCCCTCAAGCGCCTCGCCCCCATCCGCGGCCGGCCCGCCGTCGCGCGCATCGCCGACCTCCTCCTCACCACGCTCAAGGCCGCGTCCGACACGCCCGCCGCTCCCGCGCCCGCCGACCTCGCCAGCGCCATGCGCTCCGTCGCCGCCTCCGCTTCGGGCCGCGGCGTGCTCGTCGTCATTTCCGACTTCCTCGCCCCCGAAGGTCTCGCGCCCGGCCTCAACGCCCTCGCCTCGCTCTCGGGTGCGGGCTATGACGTCTTTTGCCTCCAGACGCTGGCGCCATCCGAACTTGATCCCACGAAGCAAGAGCCGCGCCTGCTCGGCGATCTCCGCCTGACCGACGTCGAGTCAGGCCGCGCCACCGAGGTCTCCATCTCGCCTCGCGTCATCGCCCGCTATCGTGCCGCCGTCTCTCGCTATACCGACCAGCTCCGCGCCGACTGCCGATCCCGCGGCCTGGCGCACCTCCTGGTCCCCACCGACACACCCGTCGAATCGCTCGTGATCTCCTCGCTCCGCAAGTCCGGCATGCTCCGCTGAGGCGAACGCCGATCCGGGGGACGTGCCCAACTGCTCGGATGGCTTTGGCCGCGCCGCCGTCGCCGGTCCGTGTGCGCCTTTAGCTCACCTGGATCGTCGCTTGCCCCGCATACGCGATCGTGACCGTCCCGCCATACGCGCAATTCAACGTGCAGCCGGCGTGCAGCGCGGGCTGATTGGCAATCATGGTCTGCGACGCGCCGGGGCTCCACGGCGCGGGGAACAACGGCACGCACGCCGCGGGCGTCGGCGTGCCCAGCGCCGCCGCCGTCGCCGCGATCACCGTCGGATTCGCCTTCGCCTGGCACAATGGGAACGGCGCGATGTTCTTCCCGACCACGTTGTCCATGATGTTCGCCGCCGGCTGATTGCACCCCATCACCTTGTTCATCGGCGGCACGATTAGCGACCCGCTCGGCGCCGGGGGAACCGCCATCGAACATCCGATCTTCGCGCCCATCACCACCAGTGGAGGCATGACCTTCTCCCTGCGTACTTTGCGCCTTGGCGTCGGGGTGGCGTGGCCAACCTGTTGGCCACGCGAGTATCCGAAGGCTCCCGAACGGTGCGGCCAACCCGCATCCTATCGAACCCCGCGAACCGCCGCCCAAGAAGAAAGACCGGCCTCCGTTCGGGCGGCGCGCCGCCCGGCGCCGGAATTTCGCGCGTTTTTTTCGATTTCCGCGCTGCGCCGCCCCCCAAACTCGCGTTTCAGTATGCGCGGGATGCTCTCGTTCCGCGCCCATTCACCCATCCGGCTCAGGCTCGGTTTCTCCCAAATCGAGCCCAAGCCAGAGTTCGCACGGGCTCGGCCTCGCGCCGGGCCCGTGTTCTTTTTGCCTGGATCCGCCCGCCTCCTCTCAAAATTGTCACGCCTCCCTGATCCAACCCGCCGCGTGACGGTGCGTCGTGCTCCGGCGGCGATGTTCGTCGCCACGAAACTCTGGCCCACACGACACACGGGAGATCATCAATGAAGTCCGCCGCTCGCCTGCTCGCCCTGGCCGCCCTCACCGCCCTTGCTCCCGCCGCGCTCGCCGGCGACAACTACTACACCAACGCCTCGGGCAACTTCGACTGGCTGACCGCCGCCAACTGGTCGCTCGGCCACGTCCCCAACACCACCGACGACGTCCACATCCCCGCCGGAATGACCGTCTTCCTCCGCGGCGGGCAGGGGCACTATGCCGGCAACATCAACAACTTCGGCTCGCTGGTTGCCTTTGACCACGCACAGCCCACCGTCCTCAACTGCAAGCAGATCATCAACTTCAACTCCGGCGTCTGGAACACTTCCGGCGTCCTCATCAGCCACACCAACATCTTCAACGTCGGCTACATGTACTTCAACGCCTGCTCGGTCTGGGACTCCAACTACACCGACGCCAATCCCGTCTACATCGTCAACTACGCCGGCGCCTTCATCGACCTCGTCGATAGCGGCGTCGTCGGACAGGTCCAGAACCAGGGCACGCTCTCCCTCTGGGGATTCAACACCCTCGGCGCCGCCCTCACCGCCACGCCCGGCGGCGGCATCGAGAACCAGTCCGGCGGCGTCGTCAACATGAATCCGAACGCCATCGTCGACTCCGGCAACGCCAACCTCCAGGTCTTCAGCAACACCGGCGGAACCGTCAACTTCGTGGGCGGCGGAAACTCCTTCGTCTACGGCAACGTCTGGTTCTACAACGCCGCTCTTTGCAAGACGATCAACTCCAACGCCTTCATCGGAAACTGCGCCAGCCTCGATCCCTCCGGCGTCCTCTTCACCGGCCAGTGGACCGCCGCCGGCGGCTCGTTCATCCTCGACGACGGCGCGCCCGTCACCCGCATCGACTCCGGCGTCGTCGTCGACCTCGCCGGCGGGTCCATGAACTTCAACGGACTCACCTCCATCTCCGGCATCCTTCGCGCCTCCAACGGCAGCACCGCCCACGCCATCCCCTCGGGCGGCATCCTCAACGTCGACGGCTCCATCGAACTCGAGAACAACGGCGCCATGCTCGTCTCCGGCGCCCTCGACACCACCAACGCCAACCTCCTCTTCCACGTCGAGGGCCCCTCCGCCTCCCCCTCAAACTACGGCCAGCTCGTCGTCACCAACTACGTCCTCGGCCACGCCACCACCTGGCTCAACGTCTACAACGACAACGGCTACATCCCCCAGCCCGGCGAGAACTACAAGCTCATCACCGCCTACGCCGGGCAGGGCTACGACAACCTCATCCCGTACCGCTGGAACTTCCCCAACGACGACAAGCTCACCTGGCTCTTCGACGGCCCGTCCTTCACCCTCCGCTGGGCCTGCCGCGCCGATATCAACGGAGATGGATTCATCAACGGCGATGACTACGACATGTTCGCCTCGTTCTTCGAGAGCGGCTCGCTCCAGGCCGACATCAACAACGACGGCTTCGTCAACGGCGACGATTACGACATGTTCGCCTCCGCCTTCGAGGCCGGCTGCTGACCACAACGCGTCCGCCCTCGCGCGTCCGGCCGGATCGCGCGTCACGAGCACTCCGAGAAGGCCCGCGCCCGCCGCGGGCCTTTCTCATTCCGCGCGAGAGAGCGCTGGCGCGCCCTGCCGTGCCGCCCGCGCTCGACCATCCCCGTCAGGGGGCGGCCCTGTGCTCGATTTTCCAGGATTCAACTTCCGAATAGGGCGCCCGTCATTCCGTGCGGTTCGACTCCAACCGGCCGCACCGCGACCAATGAGCTTGTGCCTCGGGGCGCGTGCGACGATCAGCGATCGGCCCTCTCACCCGTTCGACACGCGCACCAGCTCATCGAGTGCGCGACTCGCCGCGCCCGACGCGATCGCGCCGCGAGCCACCGAGACCCCTTCTTCCAGCGAGGGCGTCACGCCGCCCACGACCAGCGCCGCCGCCGCGTTGATGAGCACGATGTCCGCGTGCGCCCCCGCCTTGCCCGCGAGCACTTCGCGCACGATCCGTGCCGAATCTTCGACGCTCGCCGCCGAGAGGTTGGTCGACGCGGGCGCCGCCAGCCCCAGGCCGCCCGGGCTGAGTTCATAGGTCATCACGCCGCCGTTCATGACCGTCGCGGCCAGCGTGTTCGTGCGTGTCGTGATCTCGTCCATGCCGTCCAGGCCGTGCACGACCATCGCGCTCTGGGCGCCCAGCCTCGCCAGCGCCACCGCCACGAGCGGGACGAGTTCCGGGCGGTACACGCCGATCAGCTGTCGGGTCGCGCCCGCGGGGTTGGTGAGTGGGCCGAGCACGTTGAAGATCGTCGGGAATCCGAGCGATTTCCGTGCCGCCGCCGCGTGCTTCATCGCCGGGTGATGATGGATCGCAAAGCAGAAGCACGCGCCGACCTCGTCAAGGCAGCGCGCCTGTACGTCCGGCGTCGCGTTGACGTTGACGCCCAGCGCCTGCAGCACCTCCGCC
>JABWBC010000070.1 GCA_013360695.1 Phycisphaerales bacterium | reverse complement strand
CGGCGGCTCCGGCGGCGGCGGCGGCGGACCAGGGTTCCAAGTGACCGAACCGCGGGATTCACGGAGCGTCGTGCGATGGCTGGTTGCGGAATGGCGTGTACTCCCTTGCGCGTGCTGACGCTGATCGCGATCGGCGTCGGCGCGGGCCTGGTCGACATGTCGATGCGCGGCGGGCGCATTATCCTGGCCAAGGATCGGCCCGATCCCGTGGCACCGGTGCCGGTGCCGAACCCGAACCCGAATCCGAATCCCGATTCGTCATCGCCCACGCCCGCGCCCGTTGACGCGCTTCCCGGCGCGGCGCAGGGCGCGATCCGCGACATCGGTATCGCGGAGGCCAAGGAGTGGTACGACAAGGGGGCGATGTTCCTTGATGCGCGTCCGCGTCGTGATTCGGAGCGAGAGGGGCGGATTCCCGGCTCGCAGCTGCTCGGGCCCGGCGACGTGGATCGGAACCCGCCGCCCGAGATTCTCGACGTGCTGGACCCCGAGAAGGAGGTGGTGATCTACTGCATCGGGGGCGATTGCCACGACTCGCACAACCTGGCGGCGATGCTGGAGGCGCGCGGCTTCACCAAGCTCATGGTGCTGGCCGAGGGCTTTCCGGCGTGGGTGAAGGCGGGCTATGAAGTGGACAAGTCTCCCTTGCCCCCGGAGTGAGCATGAAGCGGAACTCCAATCCCGTGATGGACGGCCTGTTGTTTGTGTCGCGGATGGCGCTGGCGGCGGTGTTCGCGTTTGCGGCGTATCACAAGCTGTTCGGGGAGGTTGGGAATAGCGGGCACTTCACCGGGCCGCAGGAGTTCGCGCGGTCGGTTGATGCGTTCGAGGTTTTGCCCAAGAACATGGTGCCGGTGGCGACGTTCGTGGTGCCGTGGGTGGAAGCGATCTGCGCGGTGCTGCTGGTGGTGGGCTACTGGACTCGTGCGGCGGCGGGGGTTTTGGCGCTGGCGCTGGTGGGGTTCATCGGGCTGGTGATCTCGGCGATCGCGCGGAAGTTGAGCCTGACCTGTGGGTGCTTCGGGGCGGTGCAACTGTTCTGCCCGAAGGAACTGGGCTGGTGCAACGTGGTCCAGAACGGCGTGCTGCTATTGCCGGCGATTCTGCTGGTGGCCAAGGGGCACGGACGGCTGGGCGTTGATGGGGCCTGCGGATCGGGCGCGTGCGGGTGCGGTTCGGGCGCCTGCGCCGGGGGAGCGGTGGACGCCGGCGGGGCGTCGACCTAGAGTTTCGACCACATTTCAAGGCCGTCGCTCGGGTTCCCGGCCGTGTATGCCGAGTGCCCCGGGCCCAAGACCAGGACGGAGCCCCGCGATCGCGGGGACGATCATGAGCAAGTTCCAGCGATTCGCGCCCGTTCAGAAGATCCGCGTTACCAAGACCACCGGCCAGGGCAAGGTCGTGGTTGATTGGAAGGACATCGAGACGCTGCGTCGTCTGATGAGCCCCAACGGCAAGATCTACGGGCGTAAGCGTCTGGCGACCTCGGCCGCGGAGCAGCGGATGGTGGCGCAGGCGATCAAGCGGGCGCGTTTCATGGCGCTCTTGCCTTACACCTCGGCGACGCTGTAAGCGATTTGCGCCGGCGCGGGTCGTGCCGGGTTGAGAGCCGACGCACATTTGAAGATGAACGGTGATCCGGAAGAGGGTCAGGGCCATGAGCGCACGGGGCGACGAGCGCGCGGGTGTTGAGTCTGGTGCCGGACGTGACTACGCGCCGCTGCTGAGCGCGGCGCGGGCCGCGGCTGCGCGCGGAGCGATGTCGCGGACGGAGGCGATGACGCTGTGCTGCGACCTGGTTTGGGACGCCTTCGGGCTCCAGAGCGCATGCGGCGGCGCCAAGGTCTCGTGGGTCGGGTTCTATGAAAGGGCCGCGGATGCCGACGAGATGATCCTCGTGGTGCGGCGAGACAAGCCGGCGTGTTCGCCGATCGGGCTGCACGGCGCGTGCGGGCGATGCTGGAAAGAGCGGCGGGCGCTGGTGATCGCGGATGTGTCGACGCTGGGGGCGGGGTACATCGCGTGTGATCCAAAGGACAAGGCCGAGCTGGTGCTCCCGATGATGGATGAGCGCGGGTGCTGGGGTGTGCTGGACGTGGACAGCTTTGAGATCGGCGCGTTCGGCGAGCACGATGCACGGGGTATGGCGGAGTTGTGCCGGTTGCTCGGGCTGACGCAGTGACAGCGGATCGCCAAAGTTCAAATTGCCAAATCACCAAATGAAGAGGCGAAACGACGAGACAAGAAGCGGAAGACGCCCTCCCTGACGGTCGGGCTACTGATGGAAGGCGTGGGAAGGGGCGAAGAGTAGAACTGGTCAGGTGGTCATGTGGTCAGGTGGTCAGGTGATGGGGAGTGCGCCGCTGCTTGGCCGCATTCGGGGCAGGGTGTGCCGGGCGCGAGTCCGTTGAGGTCGTAGGCGCAGCGCGTGCAGAGGCCGCGACGGCGGCGGAGTGTGCGGCGTGCGGCGCGGATGCCGATGAGTGGGACGCACCATGCCGCGGCGTAGAAGAGCGTGTTGAGGGTGAAGCCGAGGGGCAGAACCCCGATGGGGAGCCAGAAAGCGAGTTCGGGGCCTGGCGGCTGAGCTCCGTGATCCGCGCCGTCGCGGGCCTTGCGGCCACCGCCGGGCTCAAAGATGAATAAACCCTCATGGTTGCGCGATTTGACGACGTGGTCACCTACTTTCTCGGCGAGATACCAGAACGCGCGATTGGGCCATCCGTAGCGTCGTTCGGTGCAGCTCGTTGCGGGGTCGCGGGGGGGATGGCGTGAATCAGGCGGCTTGTCGGCGAACTCAACAAGAAACTTGCTGCCGCCGGAAATCCAACCAGGGCTGGGTTTGAGATCCACCGTCGCACCTTCCCGATGGACGATTTCTCGGTCTGACGCGTGGAGCGTGGTGAATCCAAACCGGTGATCTGCCGGCCAGTACACTGTGCCGTCGCAGTAGACTGGAACGTCGCGAGCCTCCCCGCGCGGTTGCGAGTGTGCAGTTGCCCTCAATTCTCGTATCGAGCGGTCCCACGACCTGCTCAGCGCGATCCCCCACGCCACGGCCGTAGTTGTAGCAGCGCCGAGGGCAATGAGGAGCAGGCACCGCACCGCGATCGTGATGACGCGGCTTGTGACCAAGCGTGGCGTTGATGGAGCGATGGCCACGGCCTTGAGTCTAACGCGCGAGCGAGGTTGGTGGTTCGAGGGATTTGTAACGCGACCGCGCGCTTCCGCATTCCGGGCAGGGGGCGCCGGGCGCGAGTCCGTTGAGGTCGTAGGCGCAGCGCGTGCAGAGGCCGCGAAGGCGGCGGAGTGTGCGGCGGGCGATGCGGATGCCGAAGAGTGTGACGAACCAGGCCGCGGCGTAGAAGAGGGTGTTGAGGGTGAAGCCGACGGGCAGAACCCCGATGGGGAGCCAGAAGGCGAGTTCCTTGTCGCGCGGCTGAACACCCTTCATGGCATGTTGGCGAACGCTATGCGGAGCACGAGAGTTTCTGGGCTCGTAGATGAACGCGCCTTCGAGTTGGGGAGGCTTGCCGTAGTCCGCGGACCGGTCGTCTTTGGAGAGAATCCAGAAGGCGCGGGCGGGCCAGCCATATCGGCGTTCGGTGCTCTCGTTGGCGGGGTTGCGCGGCGGATGGCGTGAATCCGGCGGTTGTGAGGTGATGTTCACAAACGTCTCGGACAAGTACGTTCCCGAGGCGGAATCGAGGAAGAGGACTGTTGAATCGGGGGGGAGATTGCGTGCCGCGCCTCGTGAAGTGCGGAGCGTGGACACTCCGATTCGATGATCTGCGGGCCAGTAGACGAAGCCTCCGGAAAAGGCCGGCAGTCTGGAGGTCTTTCCGCGGCGCGCGTTCTCGTGAGCCATTTGCTCTGCAATTTCGCTTTCCCGTGTCCTGCTCAGCGCGATCCCCCACGCCACGGCGATGGTTGTGGCGGCACCGAGGGCGGTGAGGAGCAGGGCGAATGCCGCGATTCTGATCCGGCGCCGGGGCATGGAACCAGCATACCGCGCGAGGGATGCGGGGCGAAGCTGGGGCTCGCAAGCGGAGTGGCGGCGCCCTTTCGTGGTCAAGCGAGGCGCTTGACCACGCCACCCGGAGCCGGTGTCTGATTCGGTGCTTTGATGAAGACGCTCACGATGACGATTAGCACGCCGCACAGGCCGGAAAGCGAGGCGGCGGCCATGTTGCTGGCGAAACGTGGTCCGATGTAGCCGTGGACTTCCTTGGCGAGCCAATCGTCGCCGCTCGGCTTGGGGCGGCCTGGGTATTGCGAGGTCCACTTGATGTCATCGATGGTCTGGGGCAGATCGCGCCAGTTTTCGGAGACGGCGCTGACGCCGGCGCTGGCCCAGAACATATTCCAGGCCGAGTATGCGGAAGACGCGATGATGACGGCGCCGAGCAAGACGAGGGCGAGGCGAGCGGGTGAAGCTGACATCGGCGCAGCATACCGCGCGGGGGATGCTGGGCGAACGATTGGGCTCGCAAGCGAGGTGGCGGCGCTCTTTCGTGGTCAAGCGAGGCGCTTGACCACGCCACCCGGAGCTTGGTGCCTTTTAGATGCGGTTTTCGGTGATGTCGATCTCGCGCACGCCGCGGGCCAGGCGGACCTGCTCGACGGTGGTGCGGATCTTCTCGCGCAGGCCGACGGGGTCGGGCACCTTGGCGAGGTTGATGTGCGGCATGGTCTCATCGCTGGAGAGGATGAGAACGCTTCCGATGCCGAGCGTGCGATCGATCACGGTCTGGTGGAGCTGGGTGTCCTTGACGCGGTAGAGCTCGACCTCGTCGAGGCTCTTGGTGAGCACGCCGGATTCGAGGCGGAGGCGCTGGGTGGTGAGCGAATATTTGGTGGATCGGATGACGAGGTATTTCCAGAGCGCGACGGGTATGGTCAGGACGAGGATCAGCGATGCGTAGCCGAAGGGCGGGAACATCAGGCTGAGGATAAACGCTGGAATCACGAGCAGGCACAGCGCGTACCACTTGGTGTTGACCCACTGGCTGGGCGTGCCGACCCAGACCTGGGACTCCGGGCCGAGCTGGCGCGAGGAGACGGGCGGGATGGAGGGAGTTGGGATGGTGGTGCCGAGGGAAGCGGGGTCGACCTCGACGGCGAGGACGGAGAGGCCGAGGCGCTGGCCCATCTTCTCCGCATCGCCGGCGTTCTCGGCCTCAAAGACCTTGGTGGTGCGCTGGTTGGTGGTGGGGTCGTTGGCGTGGACGATGTAGCGAGTGGGCATGGTGAATTCCCCGAGGCCTGGCCGCGTGCGCTTGTTGGGCGGCGGGCGGCCTGGATTTCGAAGGGCATCATACGGATTCGGCCCGCTCCTCGCGCTGGGCGACGGCCGAGACGGGCCTGCGCGGAGCCCCAGGTCCGGCGTCCGAAGACATGGGAATACCGGCGGGCGAGCGTCGGGTGCGGGGCTATTCCTCGGGCGGGAGATAGAAGGCGTCGATGACGCCGGGCGCGGGGCGCGGCGTGATCTCGTAGAGGACGGAGGCGCCGAGCTGGCGCCGGAAGATGTGCACGGAGGGATCATCACCCGGGCGGACCTTGCGGTCGTTCTCGAGCAAATCGACGAGCACGACGACGGGGACGTCATCGACCTTGGCGAAGAGCACCGTCGTGCTTGAGCGGAGCGGCGTGCCGGAGAACTTTTTGGAGTAGGCCCAGCCGACGAGGTCGATTTTCGCGGGCGAGTCCTGGCGCACGAGCATCTGCTGACCGGTGCTGTAGCCGGTCGCTTCCTTGAACTCGCGGTCGTTGCGGCAGACCCAGTCGGGAGTGAAGTTGTCCCTTGAGGCGAGGGCGTAGAACTCGGCGGCGTCGTAGCGGCGGAACTTCCAGTCGATGCGCGTGTAGAGCTGGTAGGCGGTGACGGCGACGAAGAGAAGCGCGGCCGCGGCGACGACGGGCCAGTAGAGGCGCAGCCCGGAGAGTTTCGACGCCGCAGCCTTGGCGGGCGTGGAAGAAGTGGCGCGCGGGAGCGCGGGGGCGGGGATGTCGGAGGGGATGTGCGTGCGTTTGAGCGAGGATTCGATGCCGCGGGCGAGGTCGAGCTCGGCGCGGAGGGGCTCGTCGGCGGCGAGGCGCGCCTCGAACGCGGCGCGATCGGCGGGCGAGAGCGCGTTGTCGAGATAGGCGTCGATCTGCTCGAAGATCGGGTCGGGAGTGTTGTTGCCGGGCGCGTGGCTCATGACGCACCTCCCCGGGGCTTGGATTCGCGTGGATCTGTGGATTGGCCCGACTTGAGCTGATCGCGCATCGCCTTGCGGGCGCGGTGCACGTGGCTCATGGCGGTGCCTTCGGGGATGGAGAGCGTGCGGGCGATCTCGGCGTAGGAGAGGCCGAGTACGGTCCTCATGAGCAGGCAGGCGCGGGCGTTTTCCTCCAGCGCGGCGAGGGAGCGCAGGACGGCGTCGTCGAAGGCGTGTTCGTCGGAGAGGAGGGCACCGAGGGAGCGATGCCCGCGCTGATCGGGCGATTCGCGGGCGGGGTTGGAGGAGGAGTCGAGCACGGCGGGGTCGGCGGAGCGGGAAGGGCGGCGCTGGGCGCGTCGGCGCTCGTTGAGCGCGACGAAGCGGACGATCTGGGCCATCCAGGCGTCGAAGCTGGTGCCGGGGTCGAACTCGTCCAGCTTTCCCAGCGCGATCACGGCGGCCTCCTGCACGACATCGGACGCGCGATCACGATCGCTGCTGACGGCGGCGGCGACGCACCAGAGCTTGCGGGCCGCGCGCTCGAACAGCGAGCCGAACTCCGTCGGCGTGAGCGCCCCACGATTGACTCGGAACGGGGTCGAGTCCCCGTCCGAGTGTCCATGATTCTGAATGTCGCTGGCGGCGTCCATTCTTGCAGATTCTGCCGAAGCCGGACAAGGGCCGTACGCCCGAGAATCGGGGGGCGGCGCGGGTGAGAGGATCAGCGTATCGAGAGGCATCGATACGACGCAAGCGGGTTCCATTCGCGGGAGGGCGCGGAGCGGTGGCGAGAAGGCGCGGGGATTCGCGCGGATCGTCCGAATGTTGGAGGGTCTGCGCGATGGGTGCGAATGGACACGGACCTGCCGCTCGAACTCGTCGGGTCCGGCGTTGAAAGGGAGGAGGATGAGGCGGGTCGGGGTTACTTGGTGGCGGTGATTTCGCCGGCGAAGTTCCACGCGGGCTCGCTGTCGCGGGTGAGCGGCTTGTTGAGCACGCCGGCGCGGACGAGTTCGACGGGGATTGAGCCATAGGTGAGGAGCGCGTCGTTGAAGTCGCGTTCCTTCATGCCGCCCTTGGTGACGGCTTCTTCGTGGAGGGAGCGGATGGCGAGGCCGCCGAGCATGTAGGCGGCCTGGTAAAGCGGGCCGTAGTCCGGCCCGATGTATCGGCGGACTTCACTGGTGGCGTTGTCGCGTTCGTGGCCGACGCGATCAACGAGGAAGTCGATCATCTGCTGGGGCGTCATTTCACCGAGGTGATACTTGAGGCTGATGATGATGCGGGCGCAGCGGTGCATGCGCCAGAAGAGCATGCCGACGCGGTCTTCGGGCGATTGCGCGTAGTCCATGTCCCAGAGCTTCATTTCCCAATAGAGGCACCAGCCCTCGACAAAGAAGGGGGTGGTGAAGTCGCGGCGGTAGGGGCGGACGCGGGCGGCCATGAAGCCCTGAAGGTGATGTCCGGGGGTGAGCTCGTGGGGGGCGACGATGCGGGAGAAGTGGCGGTTGTTGCCGCGCATGGACTGGAGCTTGGCGTCGTGGGTCATGGAGTCGGCGGGGGCGGCGACGCCGATGGTCTGTCCGCCGTAGAACGCGAAGGGCCAGAAGCGCTGGTTTTCGGGGGAGATCATCTCGAGTCGCCAGTACTTGTCGGCGATCTCGGGGATGGTGACGAGGTCGTGCTGTTTGACGAAGTCGATGCCCTCGCGGGTGAGCTCGGCCATCATGGAGGTCTGTTCGCCCGCGGGCGCGGTGATGTTCTTGACCTTTTCGAGGGCGGCCTTCCAGTCGTCGGCGAGGCCCATGTCGCGCGAGGCTTCCTTCATGCGTGCCTCGCACCAGGCGAACTCTCGCTCGGCGATGGTGATGAGCTGCTCGGGTGTGTAGGCGACGAATTCGAGCTTCAGGTCTTCGATGACCCAGTCACGCCCGATGGGGTTGCCGACGAGGGGATCGTCGGGCGCGCCCTTGAGGCCGGCGACGTCCTGGCGGAGGTAGCGGGCGTACTCGTCGAGCGCGGCGCGGGCTTCCTCGAAGGGCTTCTTGCACCACCAGGGGAACTCGGGCGTGTAGGGCGCGTGGTATTCGTACCAATTGGCAAGGGCGCGGCGGAAATCGGATACGGCCTCGGCGGCACGCTGGGCCTGTACGGCGGTGAGGACGATGGGAGCGTCGGGCGCGGAGCTGGCGGCTTGCGTGGCGGGCGCGTCGGCGCCGGCGCTGGTTGGCAAGTTGGTTGTCGCGTTGGCGTCGGCGGGCTGGTTGTCCTTCTTCTCTTGATGCCGGCCGTTTTCGATGCGTTCGCGGACTTTCTTGATGTCGGCGGCGAAGCCGGCGAGCGTGGCCGCCGAGGCGCGGGCGTCGGGCTGCTCCATCTTCCAGCGCCCGAGTTCGAGCGCGATGACGGAATCTCTGAAGGGGAGGAGGTCCTTCATTTCAGCGATGCGGGCGCGGTGGCGGCCCGCCTGGGCGAGCTGCTCGCGGAGCTTGTTGCGGAGGAGCAGGTAGTCGATCTTGCCTTGCTGCGAGAGCGAGTCGAAGTTCACGCTCTGGAGTTTCGCCATCTGCTTGTTGGCGAGCGCCTCCATGTCGTTCCAGCGCGCGTCGGACCAGCGGATGCTGTGCCAGCGGGCGAGCGAGGCGGTGTCTTCGCCGACGCGTTCGATCAAGGTTTGCAGATCGCCGCCGGCGGGCGGGACTTCGTTGAGCGCGGTCTGGGCGGCGGAGATTTCGGTGAGTGTGGCGAGGGCGAAGGCGGCAAGGAGGGGGTGATTCATGGGCCAGAGCGTAGCGGAAAACGGGGTGTTCTTGGACCCTCGACGCGGACGTCGAGATTGATGAAATCGTCCCGCCCGCGGCCCGAACAAAGCGGGTGAAAGGGGACCGATGAGCGCGATTCCTGTGACAGTTCGACGGGTCGACGCGTGCGAAGGGGATTCCGGCGAGTGGAGCGTGCGTGAGGGCGCGCCCCGCGCCGGGAAGAGGGCGGCCGTATCGTCGTTTGTGAAGAGGCTGCTGCGCCGGCACGAGAGTGACGAGGCCCGCGAAGGGGCGCGGCGCCGGGTGGCGGCGCTGGCGGTGTTGCTCGACAGCGCGTTTGTGGTTCCGGGCACGTCGGTGCGAGTTGGTCTTGATCCGCTGGTCGGGCTGATCCCGGCGGCGGGCGATGCGATCAGCGCGGCCGCGTCGCTGTACATCGTCTATGAAGGTTGGAGGCTGGGCGCGTCGCGCGGGCAGGTGGCGGCGATGCTGGGCAACGTGGCGATCGACGCGCTGGCGGGCGTGGTGCCGGGGCTCGGCGACGTGGTCGATATGGCGTTCAAGGCGAATATGCGAAACCTGGCGATCCTGGGGATTACGCCGCGGGTAAAGGCTGGGAAGTGACGCGGGCGGTGTCGCGCGTTCTGAAAAAAAGGCAACCGCCGCCCTCGGGCATGTGCAGGCTGTTGGTGCTGCACGCGATCGGGAGCGGCGGTTGCGCGTTGTCGTCCGCGCCATTCAGGGCAGGGCGAGTGTCACGCGATCACTGTGCGGCGGCGTAGGCCTGTTCGCCGTGGAGGCCCTCGTCGAGCCCGACGGCTTCGGTGTCCTCGGGGACCTTGACGGGGGTGACGCGGTCGATGAGCCAGAGCATGCCAATGGTGAAGATGAAGGCCCAGGCGGAGGAGATGGCAACGGCGGCGAGTTGGACGAGGAAGAAGTGGGTGTTGCCGCGGAGCAGGCCGTCGACGCCGCCGGTTTCGGCGGGGTTCCAGGCGGTGGAGGCGAAAAGTCCGAGCATGATGATGCCGATGAAGCCGCCGACGCCGTGGACGCCCCAGACGTCGAGGGCGTCGTCCCACTGGAGGCGGTTCTTGAGCGCGACGGCGTAGAAGCAGACGACGCCGGCGATGATGCCGATGAGGCAGGCCATGGGCGGCGAGACGAAGCCGGCCGCGGGCGTGATCGTGGCGAGGCCGGCGACGGCGCCGGTGAGCAGCCCGAGGAACTTGGGCTTCTTGCTGGTGCCCCAGTCGAGCAGGAGCCAGACGACGGCGGCGAAGGAGGCGGCGACGTCGGTGTTGAGGAACGCGACGGCGGTGATGGAGTCGACGCGGAACTCGCTGCCGGCGTTGAAGCCGTACCAACCGAACCACAGGAGGCCGGTGCCCAGCGCGACGAGCGGGATGCTGTGGAGGCCCTTGTCGGCGACGCGGCGCTTGCCGACGTAGAGGACGGAGGCGAGGGCGGCGATGCCGGCGATGTTGTGGACGACGATGCCTCCGGCGAAGTCCTTGACGCCCCATTCGGCGAGGATGCCGCCGCCCCAGACCATGTGTACGAAGGGGAAGTAGACCAGGAGGAGCCAGGCGGTGAGGAAGAGCATGTAGGCCTTGAAGGTGACGCGGTTGGCGAAGGCGCCGGTGATGAGTGCGGGGGTGATGATGGCGAACATCATCTGGTAGGCGCACCAGACGATCATGGGGATGGTGTCGTTGACGGGGGAGGGCGTGGAGAGGGTGATGCCGTTGAGGAAGGCCCAGTCGAAGTTGCCGATGATGCCGGCGAAGTCGGTGCCGGACTTGTGGTCACCGCTGAAGCACATGGAGAAGCCGCAGACGAACCAGAGGACGGTGGTCCATCCCATGGAAACGAAACTCTGCATCATGATGGTGAGGACGTTCTTTCGGCTGACGAGTCCGCCGTAAAAGAAGGCAAGGCCCGGGGTCATGAGCATGACGAGGCTCGTGCACAGCAGCATGAAGCCGGTATTGCCGGTATCGATATGTGGCATGGGTGCGCTTTCGCAATTCGGCTGGAGAGACCAGCGGGCGTTGAGCCCACGACCGCCGTGGGCCGTCGTTCGTGATCCTAGGCGGGCATTGAGGATAGTCGAGTCCTTTGATAGGTTTGTTCGTAGAGGTTTGCGGATGTGACGTGGCGAGCATGCGCGGGCGCGAAGATGGGCACAAAGGCGGCATGGGAAAAGGCGCGGTTGGTTCCACGATCGATTCGCGATAGTCTCTGCCCCCATGATCGAACTCAGTGAACTGGCGAAGCGTGAAGAGACCCGGCAGGCGCAGGGGCTGGCGGCGATCGCGCCGGAGAGCGTGCGGCCCGCGAGCGGGGGCACGATCGCGCGGAGCGAGCCGGGATCGTGGACCAACAACGCGGTCGGCATGGGGCTGCACGGCCCGGTGGCGAAGCACGAGGTCGATGCGCTGATCGAGTATCACGCGTCGAAGGGCATCGAGCCGCGGATCGAATTGTGCCCGTTTGCGGACGAGGCGTTTGTGCGCGAGCTGGCGGACCGCGGGTTTGTGCCGCGGATCTTTGAGAACGTGTTCTTTCGTGAATTGAGCGCGGGGGAAGTGGTGCGCCCGTTGGTGACGCCGCCGGGGGACCTGGTTGTCGAGCAGTTGAATCCGGCGGATGACGCGGCGGTGCGCGAGTTTTCGCTGGTGTCAACGAGCGGGTTTGCGCCGCCGGGCTATGTCGTGCCCGAGAGCGACATGCAGATGGTGGCGCGGATGGTGCGCGATCCGCGGTGCGTGTCGGTGCTGGCGCGGCTCGGAGGCGTTGCGGTCGGTGCGGGCACGATGGCCGTGCATGGCGAGATCGTCGCGCTCTTCGGGCTGAGCGTGCTGGAGGCGTATCGGCGGCGGGGCGTGCAGCAGGCCCTGCTCGCGGCCCGCCTCAACATCGGCATTGCGCGCGGCGCGACGCTCGCGACGATCGGCTCGAAGCCGGGCATCGCGACGGAACGGAACGTACGGCGGATGGGATTCCAGGTCGGGTATACGAAGGTGCACCTGGTGAGGCCGGGCGAGGGGCTGGCGGCGAATGTGGGGTAGGACAAAGTCGGGAGTGGGAAGTCGGGAATCGGGAGTGGTGGAAGACGCGGCATTCGGCATTCGCGATTCGGCATTCGGAGAAGCAGAAGAGGGAGCCGGGTGCGCGGGCGGGTCGCGGGAGCTTGATGGCGGTCCTGAGGCGGTGTTGCGGCGTTCATGCGGCGGGATCTTTCGTCGCGCGATTGCGATAGACTGCCCGGGAGAAGCGGGGCGGCGTGTGGAGGAAGAGGTTGGACGGGCGTGATCGGGGAGTGAGTGATGAAGGGCATGACTTCGACGGCGGCGGCGGTGGGTGCGATCGGTGTGGTGCTGGTGCTGGGTGCGTGCGCTGTGCCGTCGAGGGAGGCGGGCGAGATGGATGCGGCGGGTACGGCGAACATGGCGGATCGCACGCCGCCGGGGTTTGAGCTGCGGCGGATGGGCGAGGGTGAGCAGGCTCTGGCGTATGTCGTGTACACGCCCGAGGGGCGCGGCGACGAGGCGATGCCGGCGATCCTGTTTCTGCACGGCGCGGGCGAGTGCGGTTCGGACGGCTGGCGGCAGGTGGGTCACAGCAGCATCGCGCAGGCAATCATGGATGACCCGAAGCGCTGGCCGTTTGTCGTGATCATGCCGCAGAAGCCGGTGCTGAAGAAGGAGTGGGAAACGTACGACGCGACGGTGATGAAGATCCTTGATGACACGGTCGCGTGCGAGAACATCGACAAGTCGCGCGTGTATCTGACGGGGCTCTCGCAGGGCGGGCACGGCACGTGGGTGATCGGCGCGACGCACCCGGAGCGGTTTGCGGCGATCGCGCCGATCTGCGGGTACGGCGACCCGGACATGTTGGCCGGGCCGCTGGCGTCGATGCCGGTGTGGGCGTTCCACGGGCTGGCGGACAAGGTGGTGCCGCCGGATCGAACGACGAGCATCACGAAGGTGTTGCGCGATCGGCGGGGGAAGGACGGCGCGGAGCTGAAGGAATCGCTGTATCCGGGCGTGGGGCACAACTCGTGGGACAACGCGTTTGCGGAGAAGGAACTGCCGGGGTGGTTGTTGAAGCACGTCAAGGCGGAGAAGTGATCGCGGCTATTCGTGGCCCTTGGCCAGGGGGGGCATCATGCGAGGAAGCCAGTTGTCGCGGAAGTGGATGGGGTCGGATGCGCTTCGTGCGATCGTGTTGAGGCGGTTGGCCTCGATGGTGGTGATCGGCGTGCCGCGAATGCGATAGATGAGCAGCAATTCCGTGCGAGCGCGCTGGGTTTCCTGATCCGGCTCCGCGGCGAGGGCGGATTCGAGAATGGGAATGGCCGCGTCGCCCATTCGCCATAAAGCTTGAAACGCGAAGATCGCGTTGGCATCGGTCGCATCGTCGCTGAGCCATTCGAGAAGGTTGGTTGCTCCGCGGCGTGCGAGCGCTGGGTGCCGGCTGATCGCGACGACGGCCGAGGCAAGGTATCGTTGCTGCTCATCGCTCGACCCGAGCGCCGCGTCGAGTTCTCGCGTTGCTTCGGGCGCGTGGTTGATCAGGTAGCGGAAGGCCATCAGATGGTTCGTGGCAAAGAACCCGGCGTCCCAACCAACGCTGTCCGAGGCGAGGCCCTCAACCGCAACTTCCACCAGGCGATGGGGAGCCTTGTAGCCTGCCGGAATCGCGGGGACCATGGTCTCGATCCGGGGCGACGGATTGCCGTCGATCAGACGCATCAGGACCATTGCGGCCGCCTGTCGTTGCTGAAGGTCGGCCGAGCCGAGTGAGCGTTCAAGCATCGGGATCGATCGCGGTGCTGACAACGTCAGGACGTCCATGGCCCAATCGCCGTTGAACTTCACGTGATCGTCGTGCAGCTCACCGATCGCGATGCGGCACAGCCAAGATTGCCACGGCCTGCCCATCGACCCGGCTCGGAGTCGAAGTTCCTCACGGACCATGGATGGTGCCGCCCAAAGGGAGCCGGCGGCGTGCTCGGCGGCCAGCAGCACCGGCGTCGGCGTGTACGGCGCCCAGTTCCCCGACCTGATCCAGCGGACCTTCCAGCACGGAAGGGCGATGAGCAGGAGTGCCAGCGCGATTCGTCCGGTGCGCCACTTCGACGGGCGGCGGCGTCGAGTTGATGGCGTCTGGCGTGTGCCGCACTCGGGGCAGATGACCTGGCCCGCGGCGTCGGGAATCGAGCCCGAAAGGTCGTAATCGCAGCGGCGGGAACAGAACCAGTGCCAGGGGAGCAGGGCGAGGAACCAAGGGTGGAATGGGCCGCGGCAGAGGGCGGCCCGTGCGGGCGTGCGGAAGCGGAGGAGCCGCAGGAACAGCACCGCGCAGGCGAGCCCCGCGAGCACAATCGCCGCATGTTCGATCCAGCGTGTCATCGTCGATCCTCGCGCAATGAGCGGATCAAAGATCGGCGAGCATGGATAGGGGAGATCAGAATCAGCGGCGGATTCGATAGGTGCTGCCCGGGCCAGCTGGAACCGTCGGCGCGGTAGCATGAATGCGACCTGGGGAGGTGAGGATGGCGAAGAAGCCCGAGATCGAGCGGCGGGGGCGATCCGCGGAGCGTGCGGCTTTGCGACATCCATCGCTCGCCTCGATCGAAAAGCACCTTGCCCGTGTGCGCGCGATCGCGCTTGCGATGCCCGGAGCGAGCGAGCGGAAGTCGCACGGCGAGCCGACATTCTTTGTGGGCAAGCGAGTCTTTGCGATGATGAGCATCGATCATCACGAAGACGGGCGGCTGGCGGTGCTGGTGCCGCTGGCGGAGGGCGAGCAGGAGCGGCTGCTGGCGGAGAATCCGAAGAGGTATTACTACCCGGCGTACGTCGGCCCGAGCGGCTGGGTCGGTATCCACTTGTCGCGTATCAGCGACGCGGGACTGAAACGGCATGTAGCGGCGGCGTGGGCGCTGGTTGCGCCGAAGAAGCGGCCCGGGCGGTAGCGGCCAACTCGATCAATTACTCCCAGCGCGGCGGGCGGTCCATGAGATGACGCACGAAGAAGTCCTGGCGCTTGCGCCGGCCGTAGGGTGATTCGCACGCGCCGTGCCCCTCGCCCGGGAACACGATGAGGTCGAAGTCCTTGCCGGCCTTGATGAGCTTTGACACGACCTGCATGGTGCTGGCGGGGTCGACGTTTTCGTCCATCTCGCCGACGGTGAGCAGGAGCTTGCAATCGTCGGGGAGGCGCGAGGCGTTGGCGGCGTTGCTGTTCTCTTCGTACCAGGGGCCGATGGGCCACGACATCCAGAGTTCGTTCCACCAGATCTTGTCCATGCGGTTGTCGTGGCAGCCGCAATCGGCGGCGGCGGCCTTGTAGAAATTGCCGTGCCAGAGGAGTGCGGCCATGGCGTTCTGTCCGCCGGCGGAGCCGCCGTAGATCCCCACGCCGCGACCGTGGTTTTCGAGGTCCATCTCGGGGTGTGCGGCGGCGGCGGCCTTCATCCACGCGATTCGATCGGGATATCCCGCGTCTTTCAGGTTCTTCCACGCGACATCGTGGAAGGCCTTGGAGCGCCAGTTGGTGCCCATGCCGTCGATCTGAACGACGATGAAACCAAGCTCGGCGATCTCGTTGCACTGCGAGTAGGCGCGGAAGCCCTTGGGGACGTGCTGATCGTGCGGGCCGGCGTAGATCGCCTCGACCACGGGGTACTTCTTGGCGGGGTCGAAGTTGGTTGGGCGGTGGATGAGGCCGTAGATGTCGGTGGTTCCGTCGCGGCCCTTGGCGACGAAGCGCTCCGGGGCTTTCCAGCCGGTTTCAAGGAGCGCGGACCAGTCGGCGCGCTCGAGCTCGACGATCAACGTGCCGTCGGAGGCGCGGCGTAGCTCGGTGACGGGCGGCAGGTCGGCGCGCGAGTAGGTGTCGATGAGGTACTCGCCGGTGGGGGAGGGGACGACGTCGTGCGTGCCGTCGCCCTCGGTGAGGAGCGTGAGGCCGGAGCCGTCGAAGTTGACGCGTGCGAGATGGACGTGGTAGGGGTCCTGGCCCGGGCGGATGCCCATGGCCTTGAAGGTGATCTGCTGCTTGTCTTCGTCGACGCGCTCGACGGAGCGGACGACCCACTCGCCCTTGGTGATCTGGTTGAGGAGCGTGCCGTTCCGGTCGCGGAGTTCGAGGTGATTCCAGCCGGTGCGTTCGCTCATCCAGATGAGGCGGGAGTCGCGCGTGAAATGGAGGAAGGTCTTGGCGGCGTAGTCGAAGAAAGTCTTGCACTCTTCGTTCACGAGCGGCGTGACCTTGCCGCCGGTGTCGATCGAGATGACGCGCATCACGGTGTGCCCGCGCTGGTTGTAGAGGAAAGTGAAGCGCGAGGAATCGGGCTCCCAGCGGAAATTGTCGGCGGACCAGGGATTGGAGAAGAGCGACTCGTCGACGTGGATCTGCGTTCTGCTCGCGGCGTCGAACAGGCGAGGGCGCGAGAGCGGGATGTCGTCGCCGGGCTTGAGGTACTCGTAGGTCTTCACGCGCGGCTGGAGCTGATCGCTCGGCGTGCTTTCGATGTAGGTGACTTTGCGGTCGCCGCCCTTGGTGGTGCGCATCGCGATGAGGCGGGATGCGTCGGGCGACCAGTAGAAGCGTGCGTCGTATGGGTCGTTGGGCGAGCCGTCGGAAGAGAGCGGGAATTCCTGGCCGGCGGCGTCGCGCCCCCAGACGTTGAAGTCCTTGATGAAGGGCTCGAAGTGCGGGGCGGCGAGCGCGGGGTCTGTTTCGCGCTGGACGATTGCGGGCTCGTCACTTGGCGTCGCCAGCGCGGGTCCATGGAGCGCCCATTCATTGAGTTCGTCGCTCGCGCCGTCGGGGTTGGGGTTGTCAAACTCGGGCGGCCTGGGCGCGGGGTTGTTGACGACACCTATCGAGGGGCGCGGCTCGGCGCGGAACCACGCGAGCTCGCGGCCGTCGTGGCCGACGGCGACCCAGACGTGCCCGGCGAAGGTGTGCTGCGACGCCGTGCCGCCCGGCGCGAGCCGGTCGTAGGGATGGCGGTTGCCCTCGGTGTCGACCCAGAACATCTTGACGCTCTCGTTGGTGTTGTTGACGAAGGTGATCGAGGTGTCGCGCCCGCCGTTGGTGCTGCGCGCGGGCTCGGCGAGCGGCGAGAGATGGAACGGCGTGGCGTCGCTCGCGGGTTTCTCGGTGACGGCGCCGGTTGTGCGATCGAGGCGCCAGAGCTTGGGGTCGCCGGTGAGCATGAGCACCAGGCCGCCCTCGTCGGGCTCGATGCGCTCGATGGGCAGGCGTTCTGCCTTGAGTTCGCGGGAAGTGAGGCGCGAGAGTTCGCGGGCGAGGGCGTCGTGATCAAAGAGCGGCGATTTGGTGCCGCCCGCGGCGTCGACGAGCCAGTAGCGGCGCTCGCCGGCGCGCGGAGATGAGAGATACCAGAACGAGGAATCGCTCAGCCACTGCGGGCGGATGGCGGCGTTGCGGAGCTTGCCGCGGACTTTCTGCGGAAGCTCGGCCGAGCGCGCGTAGTCGGCCTTGCTCCCCTGCGCGAGTGCGGCGGGGAGGATCGAGGCGGGGGCGAGGAGGAGAAGGGAGACGGCGAGTGAGATGGCGAGGTTTCGCATGTGAACTCCAGAGGGCGTGAGCGTAGCGGGTTTTGCAGTCCGTTCGCATGGCGGGCGCGGCGCGCGGGCGCGCTGGTTGAGGTTTTCGCCCAGAATTGGAGGAGGAACCGCGAGCAACAGGGCCGCAATGAAAAAAAGGACAGCGCGAGCCGGTATAGTCAGGGCGCTTCCATCCCGGCACATGGCGGCCGGGATACAGAGAGGAGAGAGCCATGAACGCAAAGAGTGTGTTGGTTGCGGTGTCGATGGGTGCGCTCGCGTGCGCGACCGCGTCGGCGACGAATGTGCTGCTCAACCCGGGGTTCGAGGATGGGTTGAATTCGTGGAGCGGCGGCGGGGCGATCCGCGGCGGTGATCCGACGCCGCACGGTGGGCTCGCGTACCTGTTCGGCGGCGCGGTGTCGAGCTATTACACCTATCAGATGCTCACGCCCGCGACGATGGGTGTGAGCGAGGCCGACATCGA
>JABWBC010000069.1 GCA_013360695.1 Phycisphaerales bacterium | reverse complement strand
GCACCCATCGCGCCCGGCCAGCCCCCCGTCGCAGCCGCCGCCGTCGACCCGCACCCCCACGACGCGCTTATCCCCGAGAACGGCCGCGAAGCCGCCGTCATGTTCTTCCAGGGCTACCTCCTCGAGTTCATGCTCTCCCTCGACAACATGATGGTCATCGCGATGATCATGACCTTCTTCCGCGTGCCGGCGCAGTTCCAGCACCGCGTGCTCTTCTGGGGCATCATCGGCGCGGTCATCCTCCGCGGCCTGCTCATCGCCGCCGGCGCCGCCCTCGTCTCTCGCTTCGACTGGATCCTCTACGTCTTCGGAGCCTTCCTCGTCTATTCCTCCATCAAACTCCTCCGCGCCGGCGAGGAAGAAGCCCCCGACCTCGACAAAAACGTCGTCGTCCGCGCCGCGCGAAAACTCCTCAACGTCACCAAGGACTACCACGGCTCAAACTTCTTCGTCCGCATCAACGGAGCATTCGCCGCGACCCCCATGCTCCTCGTTCTCCTCTGCGTTGAGTTCGCCGACGTCATCTTCGCCGTGGACTCCATCCCCGCCATCTTCGGCACCACCCTCGACCCCTTCCTCGTCCTCACTTCCAACTGCTTCGCGATCCTCGGCCTGCGCTCCCTCTACTTCGCCGTCGCCGCCCTCACCAGCAAGTTCCGCTACCTCAAGTACAGCATGATCGCCATTCTCGCCTTCATCGGCGTCAAGATGCTCCTGCCCATCCTCGACGAGTTCGAGGCCACCCGAGCCATCGGCCTGCCCACCCACCTCTCGCCCTACGCCTCCCTCGGAACCATCGCCGTGCTGATGCTCGTCGGCCTCGTGGCATCCTTCACCTCCGGTTCCCAAGAACAGGCAAGCGGCCAGCCCGCCGCCGCACGCGGCGATTCCGCCGACGCGCCGGACGCCTCACCCTCAGCACTCGCCCAAGAGTTCAAGCCCGACACCGCGATGACCGAGCCCGACTCACCCGCCACGCGGCAGACCAACGGATGAGCGACCCGTCACAACCATCCACGAACGAACCCGCGACTGGGCCCGCGCCGGAGAACAAGGCCGTCGAGCACGACGCCGAAGTCCCGCCCCGCCCCGTCACGCCCATCGAATCCCCCGACCCCGCCGACACCGCCCTGGCCGATCTCGCCCGCACCGCCGAAGCGACCTGGAAAAGCGCCCGACGCTGGGTCATCTTCGTCGTCGGCGTGTCGATCGTGCTCTTCGGCCTGGTCGTCGGCATCCTCCCCGGCGTGCCCGGCATCCCCATCATGTTCCTCGGATTTGCCCTCCTGGCGACCGAGTTCATTTGGGCCCGCAAGATCCTCAAACGCCTCAAGCAGGAAGCCCTTGCCCTCAAGGCCAAGGCCGAACGCGCCATGGGCCTGACCCCCAGCACGCCCAGCGCCGACGCCGCGCACTCATCCGACGCAGCGAACGCCAAGCCCGGCCCGCACGCGCCGCCGCGCGATCCCCACGATCAACGCGGCGCCGCGTAAGCAATCGCTCGCCGCGGCTCGCCCAAGACATCATTGCTCCGCGTAATCACCGCGGCCGCACGTCTCGATGGCAGCGGGTCCACATCAAGTGGCGCGATTTCCCATTCCCCATTGCCTATAGCCAATTGCCAATTGCCTCGTGGCTGCTCTCGACGCTCCGCTCCGCGCGAAACCGCTCTATTCCTGCACCCCGTTCATCGCCGTGCTCCGCGCCGGGCCCGTCAGCACCGGCCCGCCCTCGTCCACTTCCTTCGGCGCCGGCGCCACGCCCAGGTACGCCAGCCCGCGCTCCATGAACCGACGCACCACCGGACCCGCCGTCGAAGCCCCGTAGTGCAGCTTCTTCCGCGCAAGCTCCGGGCCCGGATCATCGATCACCACCAGCGTCACCAGCCGCGGCCTGTCCACCGGCCCGCCCGCCACGAAGCTCGAGTTGTACTGCCCATCGAAATACCCGCTCGATCCGACCGGCCGCCGCTTGCCCGTCGGCGCCTTGCCCAGCGGAATCTCCGCCGTCCCCGACTTGCCAAAAATCTCGTAGTTCCACGCGTGCTTGGTGTGCTCGCGCGCGTCCAGCTTGGCCTCCATCGCCTCCGTCACGCCGCGCATCGTCTCCCGCGTCAGCACCGCGACATCCGCCGGAAGCACGCGATACAGCACACGGTTGGCCGGATCGTTCTCCGTCACCGCCGTCATCCGCAGCGTCGGCAGCGTCCCCGCCAGGTCGCCCGACCGCGCAAACGCCGAAAAAGCCCGCACCATCTGGAGCGGCGTCACCGAAACCTCGTGCCCGAAGCACACCGACGTCTGCGTGTACTTGCTCCACCTCGACATCGGCGTCACGATCCCCGGGCTCTCGCCCGAGAGACCGATGTTCGTCCGCTGCCCGAAGCCGAACCGCGCCACCGCGTCGTGAAGTTGCTTGAACGACAGCCGCTCCCCGCACTTCACCATCCCGATGTTCGACGAGTTGATCAGAACCTCGCCCCACGTCATCTGGTCGCGCTTCGTCACGTCCGAGATCGGACGCCCGTACGACGTGAACCACGTCGTGTGCCCCGTCTGGAACACCTCATCCACCCGCGCCAGCCCGAGGTCCGTGATCGTCGACCACACGAACGGCTTGAACGTCGAGCCCGGCTCGTACACGTCCTCAACGCACCGATTCCTCGCCAGCGCCGGGTGAATCGCGCGCCCAGGATCGGGCTTGAGCGTCACAAACCGGACGCCCCCCACCGCCGGCGCCGGCACCGGCGCCTCGTGCCCGCCCCGTTTCACCGACTTGTCGATCCAGGGGTACGCCACCGCCTCGGGCACCGGCCGAACGATGTCCACCATCGCCAGAATCTCGCCCGTGTTCGGATCAACGCTCACCAAACGCCCGCCCGCGGCGTTGTACTCCTCCACGCCGCGCATCAGCTCCTCGCACGCGATCCGCTGCAATTCCAGATCGATCGAGATCGCGACATCATTCCCCGGCGTCGCGGGCTTGATCTGCTCGGGCTCGATCCACAAGGGCCGCCCCGCCGAATCACGCACGAAGCTGACCTTCCCCGCCTCACCCGTCAGCCGCCGATCCAGCAGCTTCTCCGAGCCGATCAATCCCTGCCCCTCGAACCCCGCCTTGCCGACGATCGACGCCACCTCGCTCCCGCCGGGATACTCGCGGATCGGACGACGCTCCAGCCGCACGCCCGCCAGCTTCAGCGCCCGAACCTTCTCCGCGACCTCATCCTCGATCACGCCGCCGATCGGAAGGTACCGAATCGGCTTCTTCACTTGCTCGTCAACCTCTTCCACCGCGCCCGCCGCCAGCCCGGGATCGACCTTCGCGTCATCCCAGCCCAGCAACTCGCCGATCACCTGACCCGGCGTCGGCTGCATCACCGCCGGTTTCTCCGGCGTGCGCCGCGCGTTCTCCGCCATCCGCGACAGGATCCGCTCCCCCACCTGCTCCTCGGGCAGCCCGAGCGCTCCCGCCAGACCCACGATCACCGCCGAGGGTTCCTTCGGCAGTTCCATCGGATCCACGTACACCCGCCACCCGAACCGCGTCGCAGACAGCACCCGACCGCGACGATCCAGAATGTCCCCGCGCTGTGGCAGCTCATTCCTCACACCAACCCGGGGCCTCAAAAAACCCCGCAGCTCCTGCTCCGGGTTTACCTGCAGCTGCACCACGCGCACCAACAGCCCGCACAAAAGCAGCGTCATCGCCACGACCGCGATGAACCCAACCCTCGACGATCGATGGTGCGATGGGTGGACCGACATCAGCGCGGCTCCAATGGCATGATCTCAGGCTCGTGCGCCAGCCGCTCCCGCGGCACGCTCGACTCCGGCCGCGAAGGCCTCGACCCCGCCCCGCCGTCCGCACGTTTCGGCGCCGGCGGACCCATCAACTCCGGCGGCGCGATCGGCGGCGGCGGCGACGCCACCGGCCGGAGCGGACCCGCCCCCGACGCCATGTCCCGGATGTTCTCAGGATTCAACCGCCGCGCGATCTGCGCCCGCAAGTGCCACAACTGCTCGTCGCTCTTGCGAATCCGCAGCTGCGCCTCCGCCAGCTCGTGCGCGGCCTGCAACCGCTGCTGCCGCATCGCCAGCAGCGTGCAGCCCAGAATCCCCAGCGCCAGGATAATCGCCGCCAGCTTCGCGAACACGTCCGGCTCCGTCCACTCATTCGCCCATCACGAGCCGATCACGACATCGGAACCTTGATCACGTCGCCCACCTGGATCGCGTCCTCGCTCTCCAGATCGGGATTCGCACGGATCAGATCCTCCGTCCGCGAGGCCGAACCCAGCAGCCGCTTGGCGATCGTGTTCAGCGTGTCCCCCGCCTTCACCGTGTACGTCGACGCCGACGCCTTCCTCGCGTCGGCCTTCAAAGGTTCCGCCTTCGACGGCGCCTTCGACCCCTTCGCGTCGGGCCTGGCGACCGGCTTGGTCGGCTTCTTCTCGGGAATGTTGCTCGCGACCTTTCCGGGCGCCCCGAACTCGATCGGCGACTGCTGCAGAGGGTCGATGATCTTCACGCCACCGCCCTTGGCCACCGGCAAATCGAGCGCCGGGATCTGCAGCTTCGCGCCGACGCGTACCTCGCCCTTCTTCCCAACCAACTTCGGATTCGCCTGCGCGATCAGGTTCCACTTGTTCGCATCGCCCAGCGTCTTCTTGGCGATCTTCACCATCGAATCGCCCTCGACCACTGTGTACTCACGCATCTTCGGCGCTTCGTTCGTCCCCGCCAGCGAGGGCTTGCCCGGCGTGATATCGATCGTCTCGGGCTCGCGCGTCAGGGGCGGCGCCAGCTCCACACCCTGCTTGGCCGCCTCTTCCATCAATCGCTTGTCGGCCTGGCTCGGCCCAGCCCCGCTCAGGTCCACCGGACCAAGCGCCCCGCCACTCCGCCCCTGATCAATGCTCGGGATCGACGCCTCGGGAATCGGCGTCGGCAACGCCGCCGCCTCGTTCCCCATCGCCAAGCGATCACGCACCTCGCCCGCCACCGGCTCGCTCACCGCCGTTTTGTTCGCCGGCATCCCGGGAAGCCCCGAGATTGGTTCCATCGGCTCCGACGCCTTCACAAGGTTCGGCGTCACGTCCGGCTCCGCCAGCTTCACGCCCCGAGCCTTCGACAGATGGTCGCTGATGAGCACCGTCACCAACAAGACCAGCGAGAAACCGATGATGAGCGCCAGCTTCAGTTCGCGATTCACGGTGTGTTCCTCGGTTTCGACCCCACCTTGGGCCGGACCAAGCCTTCCCCATCCACACGGCCGCCGCGCCCATCCATGACGCCGCTCCACGCCGTATTCACCAAACTCCCACGCCGGGTTTCACCCCGATGCGAGCATCATAACCAGCACCCGTCACACGCCAAGCGCCCCGTCGATTCGAACCGCGCGAAGTTTCGCCGACCTCGACCTCGGATTCGCCCGCTGTTCAGGTTCGTCGGCCATCGCGGGCGACCGCGTGAGCACCTCGCCCACGCCCCGCGACGCCACTTCCTCCATGGCCCGCTTCACCAGCCTGTCTTCCAGGGAATGGAAAGAGATGATCGCCACCCGTGCTCCCGTACCAAGCCACGAACCAGACCCCGTACCTCGCCCCGCTGACCCACTCGCCCCACGCAAAACCGCCGCCAGCAAGGCCTGCAAGCTCCCCAACTCGTCGTTGACCGCAATCCGCAACGCCTGAAACGACCGCGTCGCCGGATCAATCGACGCCGGACCGCTCCGACCAGACAGCACCGAGCGCACAACTTCCGCAAGCCGTGCCGTCGTCAAGATCGGCGTTTCCTTCCGAGCTTGGACAAGTTTTCGGGCCACCAATCCCGCGTGCCGCTCCTCCCCATAATCACGCAGAATTCGCGCCAGTTCCGCCTCGGGAAGCCCGTTGACCATGTCCGCCGCCGACAGCTTCAGGCTCGGGTCCAGCCGCATATCCAACGGCCCGTCCAGCCGGAAGCTCAGCCCCCGCGCCGGGTCATCCACCTGGTTCGAAGAGAAGCCAAGGTCCGCCAGCACCATGTCCGCCCGAATCCCCTGCCCCCCATGCAAGCCCCCCAGCGCGTGCGGCAGCTCCGCAAAGTTCCCGCGAATCGTCACCAGCTCCGGGCACGCATCCCCGCACGCACGCCGCACCGCCGCCGCCGCCTTGCCCAGGTTGCCGTCGTCAACATCGTTCAGCACCACCCGACCCGACGCCCCAACCAACGGCCCAACCAGCGCCGCGTGTCCGCCCAGCCCCGCCGTGCAATCGACGTACGTCTCGCCCGCCTTGGGAGCGAGCAGCTCGACCACTTCACGCGGCAGCACCGGAACATGGCCAAGACCTTCACTCACGCGCGGAGCGTACGCCGCCCCCGCGTCGTAGACTTGCCCCCATGCCTATTCCCAATTCGCGACGACCGTGCTTCACCCTCGCCGCACTATCCGCCGCGGCCCTGTTCTCCGCCTGCACCCCCAAAGTCACCGTCAACCTCGGCGCGGGCTCCGATGGCTCGCTCACCGAGCGCGTCGTCCTCAGCGACGACCACTCGGGCGACGCCAAGGTCGCCATGATCGACGTCCGCGGCCTCATCATGGACGCCCGCCGCCCCGGGCTCATCGGCTCCGCCTCCAACCCCGTCGATGACCTCGTCGCTCGCCTCGACCTCGCCGCCAAAGACCCTTCCATCAAGGCCGTCGTCCTCCGCGTCAACTCGCCCGGCGGCACCGTCACCGGCAGCGACACCATGTACCACGAGGTCCGCCGCTTCGCCGAAACCACCCGCAAGCCCGTCGTCGCCTGCATGGGCGAGGTCGCCGCCAGCGGCGGGTACTACCTCTCCCTCGCCGCCGACCACATCATCGCACAACCCACCACGGTCACCGCCTCCATCGGCGTCATCGTTCCGACCATGAACTTCAGCGAGGGCCTCGCCAAGATCGGCATCGTCGCCCGCAACGTCGTCTCCGGCAAGAACAAAGACACCGCCTGGCCCTACTCCCCCATGAAGGACGAGCAATACCAGGTCCTTCAAACCATGGTCAACGACTACTACGCCCGCTTCCGAGGCCTCGTCGTCGCACGCCGCCCCAACCTCGCCGCCGCGAATGTTGACGAAGCCACCGACGGGCGCGTCGTCACCGGTGCTCGCGCCAAGGAACTCGGGCTCGTCGACGAACTCGGCGGCATCCGCGAGGCCTTTGCGGCCGCCAAGTCGCGCGCGGGCCTGGCCAACGCGACCCTCGTGAAATACGCCGTCGGCGATTACGAGCCGCGCACCGCGTATGCCTCGAGCGAGCCCGTCGCGCCCGCATGGCACGGCTCATCCGGCGACACCAACCTCATCAAGCTCGACCTCTCCGGCGGCCCGGGCGCTCTCTCCGCCGCCGCCGAAACTTCCGGCTTCTATTTCCTCTGGCTCCCGACCGTCCCGTGATCCTGAACCGTGCATCCGTATCCCGCCTCGATGCCTCTGCCATCTCCTCCGATGCTCCTTCACCTGACCAACTGACCACTTTTTCTCTGCCACGTTGCCTCTTTACCACTTCGACACTTCGCCACTCCGCCACTTCCCCAGGAGACTCCCATGCCCACAACCCGCGCCATCGTCCTGGGCGCCGGCATGGTCGGCTCGGTCATGGCCGCCGACCTCGCCTTCGACCCCGCCTTTGACGTCACGGTCGCCGACCTCCGCCCCGCCAATCTCGCCGCCGCCAAAGACCGCGCCGGCGGCAAGCTCAAGACCGTCCAGGCCGATCTGTCCAACGCCGCCGAGGTCAAGAAGCTCGTCGCGAACTACGACCTCGTCCTCGGCGCGATCGCCAGCTCGATCGGCCTGCAGACCCTCCGCGCCGTCATCGAGGCCGGCAAGAACTACTGCGACATCACCTTCATGGCCGAGGACGCCATCGACCTCGACGACCTCGCCAAGAAGCACAACGTCACCGCCGTCGTCGATTGCGGCGTCGCGCCCGGCATGTCCCACATGATCTCCGGCGCCGAGGCCAGCGCCATGGACTCCTGCGAGAACATCGAAATCTACGTCGGCGGCCTGCCCCGCGAACGCCGCTGGCCCTTCCAGTACAAGGCCCCCTTCTCGCCCGGCGATGTCATCGAGGAATACACCCGCCCCTCGCGCCTCGTCGAGCACGGCAAGGTCGTCATCCGCGAAGCTCTCTCCGAGCCCGAGCTCATGAACTTCCCCGGCGTCGGCACGCTCGAAGCCTTCAACACCGACGGCCTGCGCTCCCTCGCGCGCACCTTCAACGTCCCCTTCATGAAAGAAAAAACCCTCCGATACCCCGGGCACATCGAACTCATGCGCGTCCTCCGCGCCACCGGCCTCTTCTCGACCGAGCCCGTCGACGTCAACGGTGTGAAGGTCGCCCCACGCGATCTCCTCGCCAAGCTCATGTTCCCGCTCTGGACCTTCCAGCCGGGCGAGGAAGACGTCACCGTCATGCGCATCATCGTCGACGGCACGAAGAACAACCGGCGCACCCGCGTCACCTGGGACCTGCACGACACCTATCACCAGCCGAGCCGCGCCACCAGCATGTCGCGCACCACCGCCTTCCCCTGCACCATCATGGCGCGCCTCGTCGCCTCCGGTGAATTCCGCCAGAAGGGCGTCGTCGTCCCGGAACTCATCGGCAAAGCGCCCGGTATCCTCACCAAGGTGATCGACCAGCACCGCTCCAAGGGCGTGAACTACACACGCTCCGAAACACCCCTCGACGGGAGCCTCGCGTGATCCAAAGACTCATGCACGTTCGAACCGCCCGCGCTTCGATCGCGGCCGCGCTCGCCGCCGGCGCGTTCCTCGCCGCCCCCGCCCTCGCACAGCCCGGCGCTCAACCCACGCCCCAGGAAGCCCCCGCACTCCGCACCCAGATGCGACAGCTCATCGCCGGCGCCCGCGACCAGGTCTTCCCCGCACTCGTCAACATCAGCGTCGTCACCGTCGACTACTGGCAGGGCAAGGAAACCAAGGGACGATCCACCGGCAGCGGCACCATCATCTCCGCCGAGGGCTACGTCCTCACCAACGCCCACGTCACCGACAGCGGCAAGAAGTTCACCTGCACCCTCTCCGACAAATCCGAACTCCCCGCGACCCTCGTCGGCGAGGACCCGCTCACCGACCTCGCCGTCCTCAAGCTCGACCTCAAGTCCTTCAAAGGCGCGCTCGCCTTCGCCAAGCTCGGTGATTCCGACACCCTCACCGTCGGCGACAGCGTCATGGCCATGGGCTCGCCCTTCAGCCTCTCACGCTCCGTCACCCTCGGCATCGTCAGCAACACCGAACGCGTCTTCGCCGCCAGCGACGACGAGTTTGAGGGAATGTCCCTCGACCTCGACCAGCGCACCGGCCTCTTCGCCCGCTGGATCCAGCACGACGCCAGCATCAACCCCGGAAACTCCGGCGGCCCGCTCGTCTCCATGGACGGCCAGGTCGTCGGCGTCAACACCCGCGGCGGCTCCAACATGTCCTTCGCCGTCCCCGCCAACATCGCCCGCGAAGTCTCAAACGCCCTCATCGCCAACGCCGAGGTTCCGCGCAGCTGGATGGGCGTCAACTTCCGCCAGATCCAGCGCACCGGCTTTGACAAGGGCGTCCTCGTCACCTCCGTCGACCAGGAAGGCCCCGCCTACAAGGCCGGCCTCCGCGCGGGCGACCTCCTCCTCTCCATCAACAACGAGCCGCTCACGATCCGCTTCATCGAGGAAGTCCCGCCGCTCCTGAAACGCCTCGCCGACCTCCCGGTCGGCAAGCCCGCCGAACTCCTCTACCAGCGCGAGGGCAAGGAAGCCAAGCTCACCGTCGTCCCCGAGAAACTCCTCAAGGACCGCGGCGACCGCACCGCCCTCCGCTCCTGGGGCCTCTCCGTCCAGCAGATCACGCCCGTCATGGCCCGCAACCGCCGACTCAAAGACACCAGCGGCGTGCTCGTCGTCGGCGTCCGCGCCGGCGCCGGCGCTTCCACCGCCGAACCCGCCATCGGCGTCGGCGACATCATCCGCACCATCGACAACAAGCCCATCGCCGACCTCGCCGCCCTCGTCTCCATGTACGAAACCATCATGTCGCAGGAAAGACTCCCCGACTTCATGCTCGTCGAGTTCGATCGCGACGGCAAGCAGCTCGCCACCCTCGTCAAGCCCAAGGCCGACAAGCCCGAAGACCCGCCCCGCGAAGTCCCAAAGGCCTGGCTCGGCGTCGCCACCCAGGTCGTCTTGAAGGACCTCGCCAAACGCCTCAACATCCCCGATTCCACAGGATTCCGCATCACCCGCGTCTACCCCGGCACCAAGGCCGCCGCCGCCGATCTCCGCGTCGGTGACGTGATCGTCTCCATCAACAACGAGAAGATCGCGCCCAAAGGCAACCAGGACTCCAAGACGCTGGAACGCAAGGTCCGCTCGCTCGCCATCGATCAGGAAGCCACGCTCGCCGTCCTGCGAGATGGCAAGCCCCTCGACGTCAAGGTCACCCTCGAACGCACCCGCCTCGGCCCCGACGAAGCCCGCCGCGATCAGAACCGCGACTTCGAAATGACCGTCCGCGAGCTCACCTTCTTCGACCGCGACGACAACAAATGGGATGAATCCGTGACCGGCGTCCTCGTCGAGCAGGTCGAAGACGCCGGCTGGGCCGGCCTCGGCGGCCTCGGCTCCGGCGATCTCATCCAGAAAATCGGCGATCGTGTCATCACCGACCTCGCCTCTTACCGCGCCGCGATGGAAGATGTCGCCAAGACCCAGCCCGAGCGCATCTCCTTCGTCGTCCTCCGCGGCATCCGCACGCAGTACAAGTTCGTCGAACCCGAGTGGAAGCCCACCGCCGACGCCAAGGAACCCGCGAAGAAGTAGACTGCAATCCACGCCTCGCTGCTTGCCTCGTGCCTGTGCCAAGTGCTCTTTATCTCCCCCCGGAGCCTCCCATGAACTCCCGCCTCACACACCTCCTCGCCGCCTCCGCCGCCATCCTCCTCGCCGCGCCCGCCGCCATCGCCCAGGATGCACAGCCCAAGCCCTCCCCCACCGCCGCTCTCGCCGACGCCAACTCCAAGTCCGTCGTCTCCATCAAGATGTCCCTCAAATACGAGGGCTCCTTCGGCGAGCACGAGCAGGAACGCGAACTCACCGGCGTCATCATCGACCCCTCCGGACTCGTCCTCTGCTCCAACTCCCAGTCCGGCGGCGTGCCCCCCTCTATGCAGGACCGCATGTCCGGCGTCACCGTCACCCCGCGCGACATCAAGGTCATCATCGACAACAACGATGAAGGCCTCGACGCCAAGCTCATCGCCCGCGACAGCGAGCTCGATCTCGCCTGGGTCAAAATCTCCGACCTCAAGGGCGCCGCCCTCTCCTCCATCGACCTCGCCTCCGCCGTCACACCCGCGCTCGGCGACGAACTCGTCAGCGTCGGCCGCCTCAGCAAGTACTTCGACCACGCGCCCATCCTCACCTTCTGCCGCGTCGCCGCCCTCGTCAAGAAGCCCCGCGCCCTCGTCATCCCCAGCGACATGAACGACCTGGGCGTTCCCGTCTTCACCGCCGCCGGAGAGCTCGTCGGCGTCACCATCGTCCAGCTCCCCGAGGTCGACGAGGACAACGACGAAGACCTCCGCTCACAGCTCCGCGGCCTGGGCGCCTCCATGGTCATCCTCCCCGCCGCCGATGTCGCCGCCGCCACCAAACACGCCCTCGAAACCGCCGCCACCGAATCCCCCGACAAACCCGCCACCGACAAGCCCACCGACAAGCCCGCCGACAAATAAGCCCTCGATGACGATGAAACCTGCCGCCGATGTCGTCCTCGACATTGGTGCACCCTTCCTCTTCATTTGGCCATTTGGCGCTTTGACAATTCGGCGATTTGCCCCGCCGTGCCACGGACACTCCTCGTGTCGGTGCTCTTCCTCCTCTTCTTCTCTTCGGGGTGGCGTGGCCAAGCCCGGCTCCGCGGGCTCGACACGACCCTGCCTGGCCCTCGCGCGGTAGGCTGCGAGAATGGCTCAGGATCACTCCCGCCTCCCCTCCGCCATCCACCGCTCCGTTCCCTTCATCTATGTTTCCGATATAGACGCGACACTCGCGTTCTACGCCCTGCTCGGCTTTGATTGCCGCGAGATCATGCGCGACCCCGACGGGCGACCCAACTGGGCCTGGGCACAGACCAAGCCCGGTGGCTCACGTGCCTCCGTCGCCCAGCTCATGTTCTCACGCACCTGGCGCCCCATCGTCCCCGCCCACCAGGACATCTTCCTCTACATGTACACCCTCGACCTCTCCGGGCTCCGCCAACATCTCCTCGACAACGGCGTCCGCGACGGTGGCGGCGCCACCGCCTGGAACCTGCCCCCCGGCTCGCCGCGACGAGCTCGCACACTCTTCGCCATCCATCACCCCCCGTACATGCCCGCCGGGGAGTTCCGCCTTCACGATCCCGACGCCTACTGCATCCTCGTGGGCCAACTCGACGAGCCCCTTCATCCCGAAACCTGATGCCGCGCGGAAGGACCAATCCGCCAGCCCCAATCGTCCCCGCGCCGGAAACCGACTCCGCGCCGACGGTTTCTCACCCTACCCCAGTTTCTCTTCGTCTCTCCATGACTCCGTGACTCCATGACTTCGTGACTCCACGACTCCACGACTCCACGACTTCGTGACTTCGTGACTTCGTGACTTCGTGACTTCGTGACTTCGTGACTTCGTGACTTCTTCAAGTTAGCACCCGCTTATCACCGCCTCCGTGCGCACCAAAGTGTCCGTCTTTTTCCCCTCTCTCCAGATTCCTGAAAAAAATCTTCGCGCCCCTCATCCCCTCGCGCAACTCCCTCCGCGGCCTGTATTTCTGCCTTCCCCGAGTGCCATCTGCTTGGTGGCTAGTGCCCACGTACCACCGCGTCTGTGCGCACCAAAGTGTCCGTCCGCCCCCTCTGTGGAGAGACACCACGGAGGACTCATGCCACCCATCGACACTCACCGCTCCTTTGCCGCGCCGCACATCGCGATGGCCCTGATCAGCCTCGCGCTCGTCCTTCATCACTCCCCGCGACCAGCTCCCCACTCCCGCCTTCCCGTCCCCACGCCATACGCTACCTCCATGAGCGAACGGCCCGACCAGCTCGCCCAGCTCAAATCACTCATCGACGCGCGACTCGCGCCGCGCACCTGGTCGCTCGTCGCGCCATTCCGCACGCTCGTCGCGCAGCACCCGGCCAAGGACGACCTCGAGGCCCGCTCGCTCTCGTACCGCCCCGTCGAGATCGGACTGCGATGGGGACCAGTCTGGTCCATCGCCTGGTTCCGCCTCACCGCCCACATCCCACTCACCTCTCATCCCCTCCACCTCCGCTTCTCCAGCGGCACGGAAGCCACGCTCTGGCACAACGGCGCGCCGCTCCACGGCCTGGACGTCAACCACACCCTTATCCCGCTCGACATCGCCTCGCCCAACATCGAGCTCTACATCGAGGCCGCGTGCAACCGCCCCCTCGGCGCGACAACCTTCTTCTGGGACGACGACGCCGAGCACGCCCGCTGGAAGGAAGAACTCCCCGGCCGCCTCGAGTTCGCCGAACTTGTTCGCGTCAATCCCGCCTGGCGCTCGCTCGACATCGCCGCGCGCTTCGCGCTCGGATGGCTCTCACTCGCCGACCTCGACGCACACCGCCGCGCCGCCCTCGACGCCGAACTCCGCTCCGTGCTCGACGGCGCGAGCAACGCCGACTCCGACGACTTCGCACGCCAGGCCGACCAGCGCCTCCGCGCCGCCATCGCCGGCAGCACTCCCCGCGCCGATCGCGCCACATGCGTCGCCGTCGGGCACGCCCACATCGACACCGCGTGGCTCTGGCGTCTCGACCAGACGCGGCGCAAGTGCTTGCGCACCTTCGCCACCGCGCTGCGCATGCTCGACGATCACCCCGCATATCGCTTCCTTTGCAGCCAGGCTCAGCAATACGCGTGGGTCGAACGTGATTCGCCCGCGCTGTTCGCCCGCATCGCTCGCCACGTGTCGAGCGGGCGCTGGGAGCCCGGCGGCGCGATGTGGATCGAACCCGACGCAAACCTCCCCTGCGGCGAGTCGCTCATCCGCCAGCTCGTGCACGGCACGCGCTACTGGCGCGAGCGCTTCGGCGACCAAGGCACGCAGAGATTCCTCTATCTCCCCGACACGTTTGGATTTCCCGGCACACTGCCGCAGCTCATCGCGCAGGGCGGCCTGGACACGTTCATCGCCAACAAGCTCGCGTGGAACGACACCAACGAGTTCCCGTATTCAACGTTTCTCTGGCAAGGGCTCGACGGCACGCGGGTGCTCTCGCACATGACGCCCGGGCTGGAATACAACGCAACCAACACGCCGCCGGAACTGCGAAAGGGCCGCGTGAATCACGAGCGCAAGGACGCGGGACGCACGCCGATCTGGCTCCAGCCCTTTGGCTTTGGCGACGGGGGTGGCGGGCCGACCGAGTGGATGCTCGAGAACCTCGTGCTCGCCGACACGTGCCCGGAGATGCCGGCGACGCGCGTCGCCACGCCGCGGGAGTTCGTGCGGGAGCTTCACACGCTCGCGAAGAGCGCGGCACTCCCCATTCACGAGGGCGAGTTGTACCTTGAGCGTCACCGTGGCACGTACACCACGCAGGCGTGGATCAAGAAGGCCAACCGGCGCGCGGAGCGGGCGCTGCGCCGGGCCGAGTGGCTCGCCTGCGCCGCGCCGCGTTCAGCGATGCAGCCGCATGAGGTGCGCGGCGCGCTGGACGAAGCGTGGAAGCTGCTCCTGCTCAACCAGTTTCATGACATCCTGCCGGGCTCGTCGATCGGCGAGGTGTATGACGATGCGTGCGAGCAGTTCAAGGCCATCAACGCCGCAGCGGACGCCATCGTCTCCCGCGCCCTCAAGGCGTGGCTCGCTGGTCCATCGCTCGTCGTCTTCAATCCGTGTTCGTCGCCGCGCTCGGAGGTGATCGATATCGACGGCACGCCCCGCTTTGTCGCGGGTCTTCCCGCGATGGGCTGCCGGGTCATGGATCGCGCCGCGTCCGTCGCCGCGTCGCCCCCGCCCGTCACGCTCGATGGGCTCACGCTCGCCAATTCGCTTATTTCCTGCACGCTGGACAATTCGGGCGCGATCACCAGCCTGCTGCATCTCCCTTCCGGCGCGCAGCTCGCGGACATTGCTTCACACGCGCGCGCGTCGCACGCGCCCTCAGCCGATCCTTCCGGCGGCGTGCTCGGGCGGCTGGTCATCTACCGCGACGAACCCAAGTACTGGGAGGCGTGGGACATCGACGAGGACTATCTCAATCACGCCACGCCGCTGGACTCCCCTGCCGATTCGTGGAATGTCGTTGAGCGGGGCCCGCTCCGCACGTCGGTCGAGTTTGTCCGCCGATTCGGCAAGGGGAGCACGATCAGGCAGCGGTACGAGGTACGGGCCGGGTCGCCACGCGTGGACGTTCGTTGTCACGTTGATTGGCGCGAGGAACGCACGCTCTTACGAGTTCTGTTCGCGACCATCGTTCGCGCGGATCATGCGACCTACGACGCGTCGCTGGGCGTTGTCACGCGCGGCACGGGGCGTACAACGCCGCACGACCGCGCGCGCTTTGAAGTCCCGGCTCATCGCTGGATGGACCTCTCGGTGCCGGGCGCCGGACTGGCCATTCTCAACGACTGCAAGTACGGGCATTCGTGCCACGGGAATGTCGTGGGCCTGTCGCTGCTTCGCTCCGCGCGATTCCCCGACCCGCGTGCGGACATCGGCGAGCACGAGTTCACGTACAGCCTCATGCCGCACGACGGCGACTGGCGCCGGGCCGGTGTCGACATCGAGGCCGAGGCGTTGAACGATCCGATGTTCGCGGCGCCTGGTTCCGCCTCGGACACGTCTGGCGAGCTTGCTTCGTCCGCCGCGTCCTCCTGGTCGCCCTTCACGCTCGAGTACGACCCGCGCTCGCGCGTCGAGATTCTCGCGTTCAAGCCGGGCGAGGACGATGAGTCGCTGGTCGTGGGAGCCATGAAAAAAACCCTCAAAGCCATGCCCGTGGAAGGCGATTTTCACAAGGAATATGAACCTTCCGATGAAACCGTACGGGAATTTGGCGAACAATTGCTGCGCAAAACCTGCCAGGAAGACCAGGCCCTGTTCGAACTGATCGCACCTAATTTGAAAAACTGGGAACCCGACCGCGTCGCAGTACTCGACATGATCATGCTGAAAATGGCCTTGTGCGAACTGCTGCACTTCCCAACCATCCCAACCAAGGTCACCCTGAATGAATTTGTGGAAATTTCCAAAACGTATTCCACTGAAAACAGCAAGGATTTCATCAACGGCATTTTAGACCGGCTGATGAAGAAACTGGTCAAAGAGGAAAAAATCGTGAAAGAAGGCCGGGGTTTGATCGAATAATAATCGACTTCAAATTCTGTGTCCCATCTGCGTGAAAAAATTTGTGTCCATCTGCGTGAAAATTGACGCGACGAGTATATATCGTAGCCTATTTCACACAGATGGACACAGATTTTTCAAACAGATGCGACGCAGAAAAACTTGTCCCGGTCCTTTTTCAATTAAAATTTATTTCAACAGCGTCACATTGCCTTTCCCTTCGTAAACCTGTCCATTCCCACAGGTAGCCCGCAGGTACCATCCATACGAATCCGGTGTCAGCGCTTTTCCTCGGAAGGTTCCATCCCAGCCGGGATGTTTCGGGTCTTCTGTCCGGTACACCTCTTCTCCCCAACGGTTGTACACCATAAAAAATATTTCGGTTATATCGTCGCCGCGTGCCCGGAAATAGTCGTTCTGTCCATCGCCATTCGGCGTGAACGCATTGGGAACGAAGATGTAGGGATGTTCGCAGGGACGTTCGTATATACAAGCGGAAAACTCAAAGGTTTGCACACATTCATGCTGGTTGATGGCGACCAGGGTGATCGTGTAGTTACCCGCCGGACCAGTAGCCGTGGTACTGTCCGCCGTGGGATCTTCGATCTCTAAGCCGGGAGGTGTGGCTGACCAGAGGTATGTTACCGTGTCATTGGGGTTCAGGTTGAGAGCCGTCAGCGTGAGCGTTTTGAAAACGCAGGTATCGGGAAGTACGTCGGCCTCTACCAAAATGGCGTTCACCGTAAGCGTGAGCACTTGGATAGAGTCACAACCGGCCGATGTAGTCAGGGTATCATAATAAATGCCCGCTTCCGTGAGCGGTGTTCCATTGAAGTCGTAAGCATCGCCCACACAGATTTCAGCGCTCAGGCTGTCGACGTAGGTTGGATGGACATTCAAGCCAAGAATGACGATACTGTCGCAGCCATTAGCACCTTCCAGGGTATCCTGGTATACGCCCGTTTCCGTAAGTATCTGATCTCCAAACGAATAACTTTCGCCATTGCAAATGGAAACAATCCCTAAATCGGTAACCGGAATCGAATAAACCGCCACAGCAGCTGCATCTGTAGCCGTACAGCCGTTGGCATCCGTCACGGTAACCACATAAATACCCCCCATCTGTACCGTGGCATTCGGTAGTTCCGGGTTCTGGTCTGTCGACAAGAAACTGTTGGGGCCGCTCCAGGAGTAGCCGTAAGGCGCCGTACCACCGGAGGCTTCGGCGCTCAACAAAATCGTTTCGTTTTCGCAAATGATCCCGTTATCCGGAAGCGCTGTCACATCCGGGCCAGGATGAACGGTAATTGTTGCTGTATCTGTGGCTGAACAGCCATTGTAGTCCGTTACAGTGACGGTGTACGTCCCGCTCATGAGCACTGTCGCATTCGGGCGCAACGGATTTTGATCCGCCGATGTAAAGCCGTCTGGCCCGGCCCAGGAATACGCGTAAGGCGCCGTACCTCCAGTAGCCTCGGCGCTCAGGTTAATCGGCTCCTTTTCACAGACAAAACCGTTATCCGGCAGGGCCGCAACAATTGGGTTGGGCAGGATTACCAAGGTCAGCACGAATGTGGTATCGCAACTTGTTGTGGAGACTACCGTATGCATGTATGTGCCGGCGCTCGTGAGCACGTTTCCGTAAAAATTATAACTCTGCCCCTGACAGATCGAAACGGTACCCAAATCGACTGTGATGGTATCATTGACGACCAGGGTTAATATCAGTACGCTGTCACATCCCGCCGTCGATGCCAGCGTGTCGGTGTACACACCGGACGAAGTGAGTATTTGTCCATTGAAATTGTAACTCTCGCCTTTGCAAATCGCCACCGTGCCCAAGTCGGTTAGGAGCGTGTCATTGACCACTAAGGTCAACACTAAAATGCTGTCGCAACCCGCCGTCGACGCCAGGGTGT
>JABWBC010000068.1 GCA_013360695.1 Phycisphaerales bacterium | reverse complement strand
CGACGCCCGCGGCGCGAGCTGCTAGCACGGTCATGAGCACGCTCGAGGGAAGCGGGAATCGCCCGCCCGGTGCGTAGCAACCCGCGTTGTCGACCGGCGCGACGGTGTGCCCGGCGCGCCCGGCGGGGACGCACATGTCAAGATCGCGGAGCGATGCTCTCTGCGCCTCGGCGAAGGCTCGGATGCGAGCCGCGACGCGCTGGAGCAGCTCGCGATCGCGGGCTGGCATTTCATGCTCAGCGGCGGCGAGGTCGTCACGCCGGTAAATCGTCCGCGCGCCGGGCGAGAGATCGCCGAGCGACGTTGCGACGTCGAGCAATGCGGGTTCACGGCCGACTCTCACCTTTTCGATGATCTCCGCGGCCCGAGTGAGCGTGGCGGCATCGATCGATGAGCCGCGCTTGGGCGAGAACTTGGCGGCGGTGGTTCGTCGAAGCAAGGTCATGACGGCGACTCCGTGGAGAGTGCGGACGTCGAAGGTCCTTGTGAGGATGGCGACCGGCCCGGTGCTGTGGACACTGGCAGCTTCGCGTTGCCGGGACGACGCGTGACTTTCAAAGCTCGCTTGTCGAGCTCAGCGGCGACATCGGAGAGTGACCTGCCGGACGCGACGAGCTTCGCCAGCGTGAAGTACAGAAGATCCGCCGCCTCCGCAACGACATGGTCGGGATCGCGGGCCTCCACCAGCTCTTGGGCTTCTTCTGCGATTTTGGCCGCGAGGAGGTCTGGATTCGTGAAGAGGCGATGCGTGTAGCTGCCGTCGGGCGCCGCGTGCTTGCGAGCGACAAGAGTTCTCTCCAGCGCCGGGAGACCGGGGCCGACACCGGCGCTGTCGCCCCAGCACGTGGTCGTGCTGTTGTGACAGAACCCGGGCGGGCGCTGACGGACGACAAAGCGGAGCGTATCGCGATCGCAGTCCAGATCGACGCGGAGCAAGTCTTGAGTCGCGCCGGACGACTCGCCCTTGATCCATAGGCCACGCGTTCGCGACCGATACACGCCGCGGCGGAAGCGGATGGCCTCGCGCAGCGACGCGAGATCGGAATATGCGAGCCCGAGCGCCACGCCATGCTCGTTGACGACAACGGTTGGCCACAGCCCGTCCGGGCGATCGGACGAGAGTGGCGCGGCGATCGCATCGGCGAGAGACATGCGCCCGGTGTAGATCGCCATGCCGACCTGCGCATCCGCGCCGAGTCGATCAAGCGTTGCGACTTCCTCGGCGTTCGTCACGCCGCCCGCGATTGTGACGCGCACACCTCCAGCGGATTCGATGACAGACTTGGCTTGCGTGACGTCAAGGCCCACCATCCGCCCTTCACGTTCGACGAAGGTGACGAGGAAGCCGGACACCAGCGGCGCGAGCCGCCGGAGCACTTCGCTCGCGCGTTCTTCTGTTCCCTCGCGCCAGCCCTTGACTACGACGCGCCCGTCGAAGCAATCGACCGCGGCGATCAGTCGCTCGCGAGGCAGACGCGAGAGGAGTTCGGGCTTGGCCGCGGTGCCGAGGATGATCTTGGCGGCCCCCGCGTCGAGCCAGCGGATGGCGGTTTCGTAGTCGCGGATACCGCCGCCCACGCGGCAGGGCGCGCGACTCACGAGCGACTCGATCAACTCGCGGTTGCTCCCGGTTCCGATCGCGGCGTCAAGATCGATGACGGCGACCTCGCCCGCGAGCGAGAACTGATCGAGAATGGGGCGAGGGTCACCGGCGTCAAGGGCCCTTTCGCGTCCACCAACGAGCTGGACCGTCGAGCCGCCCATGAGATCGATCGACGGAATGATCATGGGTTGATCTCCATGCGGAGCGGGATGCCCCGCTGCGCGAGCCACTGCTTGACGCCCTCGACGGTCCACTTCGCGTCGTGGAAGATCGACGCGGCGAGCACGGCGTCGGCGCCCGCGTAGATCGCATCGACCAGATGCTCCGGGCCGCCCGCGCCACCGGACGCGATGACCGGCACATGAACGACGTCGGATACGGCACGGAGGAGTTCGAGGTCATAACCGGCGTGCGTGCCGTCGCGGTCCATGCTGGTCAGGAGGATCTCGCCCGCACCCCGCTCGACGCACGCGCGAGCCCAGTCGATCGCGTCGAGGGTGGTCGCCTCGGTGCCGGAGCGCACGACAACACGCCACGCATGTTCGGCACGCGATTGATCTCGCTTGGCGTCGATGGCGATGACGGTGCATTGCACACCAAATCGCTTGGCGATGGACGAGATGATGGATGGATCGCGCACGGCGGCGGTGTTGACGCCAACTTTGTCCGCGCCGGCGTCGAGGAGACGCATCGCGTCGTCGATGGACCGCACTCCGCCGCCAACAGTGAGCGGGATGGAAAGGCGGCGGCGGATCGCGCGAATCGTATCCGTGGCCGTGGCGCGGGAGTCGGGCGTTGCGGAGACATCGAGCATCACAAGCTCGTCGGCTCCGTGTGATTCATAGAGACCGGCGAGTTCGGCGGGATCTCCGGCATCGCGCAGGCCCTGGAATTGCACGCCCTTGACGACACGAGAATCACGAACATCCAGGCATGGGATGATTCGAGTCCGCTCTGGCGAGGCGGCCGCGTCGGGACGCGAGGACAAGATCCACGGCGACTGTTCGCGGGCGCTCGCGGCGTTATTCTCCAATGCCACTTCCCGTGAAGATCTAAACGAGCCTTCGAGCCATTCTCGCATGAATCCAAGGCCGGCGAGCCCTGACAGTTCGGGGTGGAATTGGCACGCGAGCACGCCGCGATCGCGGAAACATGCGACGAACTGTTCGTCGTAGCACGTCGTCGCGCACTCAAACCCTGGCGGCGGGGTGCGGAGACAATAGGAATTCGCGTAGTACGCCCAGAAGCCGGCTCGGGCGTTCCACGGGGTGACGAAGTTCCATCCCATCTGCGGCACGCGAAGCGGGCGTTCCGTGCCGCCACTTTGGAAGCGTGTGATGAAGCCAGGAATGAATCCAAGACCACGGACACCCGGTGATTCCTCGCTCGATTCGGCGAGCAGCTGCAGGCCCAGGCAGACGCAGAGCGTGGGCCGCCCGTCGCGCAGGCGCGCGAGCAGCGGCCCAACAAGACGGTGCTCGTGTAGTGCCGCCATGCCCGCGCCGAATGACCCGACGCCGGGAAGCACGACGTGGCTCGCGCTCTCGACCTCGCGAGGATCGCTGGACAGCACCGGCGATGCACCGAGACGCCCGAGCGCCGCGAGCATGGATGCCGTGTTTGCGACGCCGGTCTTGATGACGACAACGTTGCTCACGACGCGAGCACTCCCTTCGTGCTGGGGATCGAGTCGCCCTCGATTGCGATGGCTTGACGCAGCGCGAGGGCAAGGGCCTTCAACGCGGCCTCGGCCTTGTGATGATCGTTCTCGCCGCGGAGGACATCGAGGTGGATCGCGGCCCTCGCGTTGAAGGCGAGCGTGTGCACGAAGTGCGAGATGTTTTCGCACGCGAGCGAGCCGAGCATTGGGCGGCGCAGGTCCAGCTGGACGACCGCCGAGGCTCGTCCGGAGAGATCGACGACGGCGCGGGCGAGAGATTCGTCGAGCGGTGCGTACGCAAAGCCGAAGCGGGCGATGCCGCGGCGATCGGCGAGAGCGGCATCGAGCGCCTTGCCCAGCACGATCGCGCAGTCTTCCGCCGTGTGATGATCGTCGATGTGCAGATCGCCCTTGGCGGAAAGGTCGAGCGAGATGCGGGCGTGGGTTGCGAGAGCGGTGAGCAGATGATCCAGGAAGCCGATGCCTGTCGAGATGTTGACGTGGCCCGGCGTGAGACTGAGCGTGGCCTTGATCGCGGTTTCCTTGGTTGCTCGTTCGATCGTGGCTTGGCGCGTGGTCATGGGGGCTCCGGGCGGCGGGTTTGGTGTGGATCTGCGGCGTGTGCGGGGAGGACTTTGCACTCTGCGTGCTTGAAGGGCGCGATCTGCCCCCGAGTCGCGTTCAGGGCGATGGGTGGGGTGCTTTGGATGAGATCACTGATTCGAGCGAATTCGAAAGACGCGCGAGGTCGCTCTCGCGTACGGGAATGGTGATCCGGAGAGCGTCCTCAAGGCCGGGCCGGTTTGTCCATCGACGAACGGCGATGCCGCGAGAGGCGAGCGCGGCGTGGACCTCCGCAGCGTGCGGCGAGCGCAGGAGCACGAAGTTCGCCTGCGACGGCGGTGCTTCGGCGCCCCATTGCTTGAGGGAGTTCAGCAGCGCGTCGCGATTCGCTTTCACACGCCGTACCTGATCGAGCATGGCGTCCCGCCCGGTCTCAAGAACCCGCAGCGCAACCGCGAGCGAAAGGCCCGACACGGGGTACGGTCCTCCCGCGACGCGAACGCATGAGATCAACTCTTCAGGGCCGATCGCGTAGCCGACGCGAAGGCCCGCGAGCGCCCAGGCCTTTGAGAACGTGCGGACCACGATGGCATTGCGATTGCGCAAGGCGGCGTTTGTCAGGTCCTCGTCGGCGAACTCGGCGTAGGCCGCGTCGATAATCACGAGCGGGTTGCTCCCGGACGCTTCCGCGGAGGCGCATACCGCATCGACATCGGCGCCAGTCGCAACCGCGCCGGTGGGGTTGTTAGGAGAGACGATCGCGATCACGCCGGTGTGGGGCGCGATGGCGCGGAGGACTCGCTCGCGTGGGAACGAGCCGCTCGGCCATGGCACGATGTCGACGGAGGCTCTCGCGAGTTCCGCGTAGCGCCGGAACATCTCGAAACTAGGCTCGGGGAGAAGCAGCGAGCGCGTGGGCGAGAGTGTCATGCGGCAGGCGCGGTCGAGCGCGTCATCGCCACCCGCCGTGACGATCACCTGCGAGGGCTTCACGCCGAATCTCGCGGCGAGCGCTGCCTCCAGTTCCGTGGCGCTCGGATAGCGGCGCAGATTCCGGGATTCGCGGATGCAGTCTTCAAGGCCCTGCCAGGGCACGTCACCTTCGTTGGCGTCGAGATGAAGTTCGATCGGCCCCAGGGCTCGGGGCACGCTGTACACGCCGCGAGATGCGATCGCGGCGTGGACCGCGACGCGCGAGGTCGCCAGGGTGGTCGTGGAGCTTTCCGTTGTCATGCAGACTCCGATCGGTGCCGCGCGAAATCACGCCGCGTGCGAGCGTTTGGGTTCGAGCGATTCACGGGACGATCTGCGCGACGGGCGACACGACGATGTCCGTGCCACCCGCTGTCTTGATATCAGGGATCAGCTTGGGGAGTTGATCGCGCGGGACGGCGGCCTTGACGGCGTAGCCCGATTCGGCGTGCAGTGTTGAGATCGTCGGCTCGCGCATGCACGGAATCACGCGGCAGACGGCTTCGAGGCGATCGCGGGGCACGTTCACTTCCAGCATCACGCGCTTTCGCGCCTCGAGCACAGAGCGGAGCAGAAGCACGAGGCGGTCCGCGAACTCGCGCGTTTCCGGGCGGCGTAGTGCGGCGGGATTTGCGTAGAGGCGTGTGGAACTGGTGAGGAGTTGATCGAAGATCTCCAGGCCGTTGGCGACGAGCGTCGCGCCGCTGGCCGCCACGTCAACGATGCAGTCGGCATCCTCGGGCGGAAAGACCTCGGTCGCGCCGAACGAACGCACGTAGCGAGCGTCGAGGCTTCGAGAGGCGATCCATCGCCTGGTGAGTCGCTCGTATTCGGAGGCGACGACGATCGGACGCACGGGGACGCGCCCGCGATCGAGAATCTCAGGAGGAGCGGCCGCGACGAGACGGACGAGGTCAAGGCCGGTGTCCATCAGTTCGACGAGCTCCGCGCCCAATTCGGCGACCCAGTCGGCGCCGGCGAATCCGATGTCGCGCGACCCGGCGTGGAGCATCTCGACGATGTTCTGGGGCTTCAGGATCTTCGCATTTACGGGCGCTGGCGTGCCCGGAATGACGACGTCGGGGCGATATCCGCGGCTGCTGGCGCGAAGCACCACGCCGGCGTCCGCGAGCAGGGCCTGCACGCCCTTCTCCATACGTCCCTTCGGAAAGGCGAGCTTGATCGAGTTGCCGGGTGCGGGTGACATGTCGGCTCCTTTGCGGCGGACTGGGCGGGTCTGTAGTGCAATTCGTGATCGGGCTTGGTGGTCGGGCGCTGGTCGGAAGTGTGGATTCGGGACATGGACAGGGACAAAAAGCACAACGCCGGTCTCGTTTGAGGCCGGCGTCGGTGAATGCCTGAGGTCAAATCAGGTCACGCTTACACGGCCCCACGGATCGCGTGGTGGTGGTGCTTGGCGTGATGGTGGCGAGAGCTGGTCACAAATGAAGTCTTGGCGTGTCGGCTCGCGGGGTCAAGCCCCGCCCACCTTGAGGCGGATTGATGCGTCGATGTGCGAACACCGCCGACAAGCATGGACACCGGCGTCCGGATGCGTCGCTTGGTCCGGCGTGCATCGGCCGATACACTCGGCCGGTGCGACGCGCGTTCTCACTGATTGAGTTGCTCGTGGTGATCGCGGTAATCGCGATCCTGATCGCGATTCTGCTTCCCACGTTGGCGGCGGCGCGTGAGAGCGGTCGGCAGGCGGCGTGCCTGTCAAACCTGCGGCAGATCCACATCGCTTTCCGAACGTACGCCGACACATACAAGGGACTTTCGCCCGGGCTCGGAAAGCCGTACACGACCATGCCGAACTGGGCGATCGCGGTACAGACGGCCTTCGGCGCGACGGGCGATACATCGACCGAGCAATACGCGACAAGGCTGGTGCTGGTGTGCCCGAGCGCTTCGGCGTGGTATGGAACTCCCCTCACGCGGACATACGCGGCCAATGCGACCGGTCACTCCGGGATGCCGGGCGACCCGGACGACTACGACAATCCGCCGGCGGGACGGAGCGTGCATGCGAGGATCGACTTGATTCAGTTTCCAGGACGGTCTCCGGCGGCGATCGACTCGGCGATTGTGCAGCAGAGCGAGGGGCCGCCGCCGACACAGACCTCGGGCGTGCTGGATTTCCGGCGCTCGGAGCACGATGCACGGATCGGGCGCGTTCACGCGACCAAGGGCGGAAAGCCGGGGAAGTTCGACGCGGCGTTTTACGACGGCTCGGCGCGGATGGTCGCCGATGTCAGCGCCGAGTTTCAAGAGAGATTGCCGTAAGGAAGCGGGGACCGGAAGTGGAAAGCAGTCGAACGCGATGACGGAGTGCTCGGCCTTGACACAGGATCGGAATCCGCACAGGCGCCGCGGACCAACGCAAGCGGCACGGGTAAGAGAGCACGCCACGTAAACCGATCCGCGGCCCGGCGGATACATCGGCGCGTCGCGTACCGATCGAGCGGCTCAATCTCCGCGTTCGATCATGCCCAGGTCGATCACCACGCCGTCGGGTTGATAGAGATCAACGTTGAGCTCGCCCTCGGCGATGCCGCTGAGGACGAGGCTGGTCCGCCCGTGACGAGCCGCGAACTGGAGGTCTTCGACGCTCGGGCCCGCGAAATCGGAGTTACGCCAGGTCTGGACGTGGAAGTGATAGTGGGCGAGGGCAAGTTCGCCCGCGTCGAGCATTTCCTGGGGCGCGAAGAACCGCCGATCTCCGGCACGCTCGCTCCCGCGCGGCATATACAGCACAAAGCGGGCGAACGACGCGGGATCATCGCGCAGCGTGATGATCCCGCCGTATTCGGTCGAGTCGTCACGCTGATCGGCGTCAACCTGCGTGAAGATTGCGGCGCGCGCGCTCGGAGCGCGGAGCGCTTCGTCGACCACCAGGATCGTGAGCACGTCGGCCCACGAAAGCTGCTTGCTCCAGTCTCGCAAGCGACTCGGCACAGGACGCTTGAAGCTGGACGTTTCGCCGCGCTCGCGGAACGATCGCTCCTTGAGGCGTGATTCGAGCTCCGCGAGCAATTCGGAGCGACTCGCGCCGAACCATGCGGTGCGATTGGCCGAGGCCCACCGGACAGGCTCGATGTGACGCAGGCAAAGCCCGTCGGCCTGGTCGGCGCGGAGCGCGGAAATGACGGGAGTCGTGCGGGCAAGCCACGCGGCAGCGCCGGTATTGGCGGGTTCGAAAAGCGAGGTCATCCAGGCGATCTCACCGCCGGAGATGGGGACCACGCGCAACTCCGCGAGCAGCCGCCGCATGTCTCGGACCACCGGTTCGTCGGGCGCGGCGGCGTCGAGCCACTCTCGACGCTGGTCGCCGGCCGGGTCGAGGCGTGCCAGCAAGTCCCACGCGGCCTGACGCGTGCGCTCGCGCAGCTTGATCGGCGCATCGGGACCGTCCTCGGGTGGATGAAGGAAGACATCGAAGGCAACCCGCTCGGGCGGGACGCCGGGAGAAATCGACTGCAACGCGATGCGCTCGGCGCGCTTGTCGTCGGGGACCTTCTCGACCTCGCGAGCGTAGCTTCGCACGAGCGCCGGCCCAAACTCCGTCCACTGCCCCGCAACAATCTTGCGGCAGATCGCGGAGACGACCTCGCGATCGGGCTCGACGGGCAGCATCCCCCGAAGCTCGTTGCGTGTGTCGGCAAGCCCCGCGGGATCGGTATCGCTCGCGAAGGTGTCGATGATCGCGATCCGCACCTCGGGCGGCGTTTGCTGCGACCACATCTGGTCTTTCAACGATTCGCGGATGCCGGCACGACGCACAGGATCGGCGTTCGCCCACGCCTCCCTGACGGCGTCGACGCGGCGCCAGTTGGCGAGCTTGTCGTTGCGGGCATCGACAAGCGGGTCGCCCGAGGTTTCACCCGAGCCGGAGCAGCCTGCGAGGAGGGTGAGCACGAGTGCCGAGAGCAGCGTGTGGCGCATGGTGGCAGTGTAAGCCCGCGCCGGACAGAGTGCGTTGGGCATGAATCGCTCACTGAAAGGTGTGTTTCCGTCTCACCTTTCAAGAGTGCGGCGTTTCCCTGCCCGGCGTTGCCGGGCTCGCAGTGAACAAGGACGCGTCAGCGAGGCGTCGCCTCGCGCCGCAGCCTGAGTTCCTGCGTTTCGCCATCGAGCGACTCGAGCGTCACGGATCCGCCCTCGGGGTTGATGTGCTTGATGGTCCAACGGTCGCCGATGCGTGCGCCGATGCGGAGGAGCTTGCCGTCGATGATGGCGAAGGGCTCGCGCCCGGCCATGATCGAGCTGAGAACAAGCTTGGGTTCCTTGGTTTCGGGTCGCTTGGGCTCGTTGGGGAGAGCGGCGGTTGGCGCCTTTGGTGCGTAGAAGACCACGCCGAACTCGCCGGGAGTTGATCGCTTGGCAACTTCGGCCACGAGCAGGTCGTTGCCGGGGACCGCCGGCTGCGCAAAGCGCGGGGAGATCGGCTCAACAGGCTCGACCTTGACCGTTGCGGCCCTGGCTTTCGCGGGGCCTTGGCCGTCGGCGATCGCACGGGCCGCCAGAACGCCCAGCCCGAGCGACGACATGCCGCCCAGCACTAGAAGGGTGTCGAGGACTTTGGTTCGTGTCATTTCCCGGCCTCCTTGGTCGGCTGCGTGGCCTTGCTCGCGGCGGGTTTGCCATTGCCCTTGGCGGAGGACTTGCTGAGCCGTTCCGCGAGGCGCAGGTGCGTGGTATCAAGCATGGCGGTCAATTGATCGCCCTGCGAGCCGGGGATGGGCGACAGGCGGACAGAGCCGACGTGGCTCATGCCGAGCCGGGTGTCGATGGCGGTGAAGAAATCAGCGAGCTGCGACATGGTGCCGGTCGCCTCGATGGAGTGAGCGGCGCTCACGACGATCTCCGGGCACTGGCTCACGGCGGCCCGTCCGCCCTTGCCCGGCTCGACGCGCTCCAGGCGGACACCGGCGCGGGCGGCCAACGCCCCCAGCGAGTCATAGACCTGGGCTGGATTGGCGGAGGGCGCGAACTGGCTCTCGATCGCGGCACGCCTCGCCTTGAGATCGGCGGCGACGTTCTCGGCGGCGAAAGGCGTCGACCCAAACTGGCGTGCGTGCTCGTCGATCTCGACCGCGAATGACTCGAACGCGGCGCGAGCCTGTCGAAGCTCGTCGGTCATCGGTCGGACGGCAAAGTACCACACGGCGCCGGCGACCGCCGCCAGGAGTACCGACTTGGACACATAGGTGCGTGCGAGCATCGGATTCACTTGGAGTCCTCCCCCACCAGGCCGAGCGCGGCGTGGTCTTGACCAAGATGCAGCGCGCGGACCTGCGCGCTGATCGAGAACTGCTTGGCGGCTCGGCCTTCGACTTCGATGCGCCGCGTCGCGCCGACCTCCACGCCCGCGACCAGCGGCGAACGTTGCAGCGATTCGATGAACTGGCTGAGCGGGTCGACCTGCGAGTTCTGGTCCAGAAAGACGATTCCCTTGAGACTCCACGAGGTTCCGCCCGGAACCGTGCTGGTCGAGACATCGGTCATCCGCACGGGATGGAGCTCGCACAAGCTCGCGATCTCTCGGAACACTGCCCGCCAGGGCGTGCGCTCGCCGCCGACTTCAGTGACACCCTTTTCGAGCCGGGCCAGGTCCTTGGAGACAATGCCGGCCTCGCGGCGTGCCTCGACTTCGGCGTGGAGCGACTCAACTTTCGACTGACGCTCCGCGAGGACGATGCGCTCGGCGCCAAGTCGGCTCGAAACACTGAAGCCCTCGAACGCCAGCAGGCCCACGGCCACAACGCCCCCGGCGATGAGGGAGGCACGCAGCAATCGACGCTCGCGACGCAGCGATTCGCCCTCGGGCACGATCCACTCGACACCGGGAAGCCCGGCGGCGACGACGGCCATGGGCGCGCCGGTCAGTTCCGGTCCGCCCGCTTCACAGGCCACTTCGAGATCGGTGTGCGAACTGAGGGTCGTGGCCAGGTTGGGAACGGCCGAGCCCGGCCCACCAACTTCGATGCGGCAAGTGACAGCGTCGCCTTCGGGGAGGCCGAAACGAATGGTCTGCCGGATCTCGACGACGAGCCGCTGCACGGCGGCGCGCATCAGAGGCTTCATCGAGTCGTCGATCGCGCCGTTGCTGATGGCGGAGAGATCGCCGCGCGGCAGCAGCCCGATCTTCGCGATGACGGCGGCGGCGGCGTCGAAGGCGAGTTCCTCGTCGCGCCGCCCGCTCTGCGAGCGCATAACCGCCTCGATGAACGCCTCGTATCCGAGGTCAACACAGCGGAGCGACGTGACCTTGCCCTGGTGCGAAGTCAGGATCGCGGTCGACGTCGCGCCGAGCTCGACCAGGCAACGCGCGTGCGGATCGGCGCTGGCGGCGAAGCGGCGCGTCACGGTGTCGATGAGCAGGGCGCGGTCGGTCAGAGAATCCGCGATGCGGAACCCGTTGCGGGAGGCCAGCGCGTCGAGCATGTCGGAGTGGCAGCGACGCTCGGCGACGCCAAGGTACCACACCCCCGCGTTCGCATTGACCTTCAGACGACGCACGCCAGACACCGCCTCGGCCCAGGGGAACGGCGTCGATTCGGCGAGCGCCAGACGCGCGGGCTCTGTGAGATCGGCGCTGGTAGCCTTGAGATTGATCGTCTCGGTCACGCTGTCGGGCGAACGATAGATGAACCGCAGGTTCGCGCCGGCGCGGACTCCCGCCTGCTGCAGCGCGACCGCGAGCGGCTTGTCGAGCGGGCGGAGAGACTGGTTCCAGGCCGCTTCCATCGTCGTCTCAATCAGCGCGACGCGGGCGGACTTCCGGACAATGCCACCTGAAACACGCGCCACTTCAAGGCACGATGGCAGCAGCACCACGATGGCATCGATCTTTGGCACGCGGCAACTCCCGGGACGCCGGTTCGAGGCGAATCCCACATCGGATATCGGCCCGTGGAACCGCCCACTTGCTGGTCCGCCGCAGTTATTCGCTGACTTCGGCCGTGATGTGGACGCGTCGGAACGCTGCGCCGCTCCGCCCGTCAATCACGAGCGTTCGTGTCGCGCCAGACGTCGGCACACGCGTAAACGTCACCTGACCCGTGCCCAGCGAAACCACGTCTCCGGCGGCGGGCGGAGTCTTTTCCTCACATAGCAGCTCGACCGCGATCACGGACCCGGACTCGGCGGCGTAGAACGCGCGCACCGTTTCAACCCGGATCGCGGCGCTCATGGCGTCGTCCGTGCCGCCCTCCAGCGATGCGATCACCACCAAATTGATGAGCGCCAGCACGATGACCACGGCGGCGACGGCCATGGCGCGGCGTGCGCGTGGGCATCGGTGGATCATGAAGCACCCCCGGCACGCACTCGGGCGAAAGCCGAGCCGCGCAGTTCGAATCCGCCCGACTTGATCGTCACGTTGAAGCGTTGAGTGGTGCTCGGGGTCGAAAGGGTGCTGGCCTGGCCGTCCTGTGCGAGGTACGCAATCTCAAAGGTCTGCACGTCACGACACAGCGGGGCGTCAACGCCGGAGTCGGTAAGAATGAGCGAGCCGGAGTCGAGCCACAGGCGACGTCCGTCGCTGAAGGTGACGGCGTCGGTGCTAGCGGCGGCGATGCCGACGGTGGCGTCGCTGGCGCCGAGCGGCACATCGCGGAGCAACCGGAGGGTGCGCTCCATCGCGTAGGCAACTCGCTCGGAGGTCTGACGCGTGGAGACCGACGATCCATAGGCGTCTGCGGCGCCGTGAATGACCGGGATGAGGAGAGAGGCGACAATCGCCATGACGACGACGGTCACCGTCAGTTCGACGAGCGTGAAGGCGCGGGCTTGGAGTGAGCTCGATTTCATGCGCGGCTTCAGGAGAGATCGGCGAGCACGGTCTCGATGTCCATGTCGGCTGTCGTGCCGTCGGCGAGCGGGAACGAAACGGTGACCGTTGCGACGCGGAAGAGGTTGAGCGTGGTGTCGGCGTTGACGACGCCCGTGGAATCGACGAGCGCGCCGATGGTGACGGAGTAGGAGAATCCGATCGCCTCATAGGGTGAGAACACTCCGGCCAGACGCGCCCGCAGCCCGGTCGTCGGCGCGTCGAGGTAGGTCGCGGGGTCGGCGAGCGCGGAGAATCCGAGTCCCGCGCTGGTGCTCATGCAGTCGGCCATGATGTTCTCGATCACGCCCTGAGCCAGTGTAACGGCGCGGATCGAGTTTACCTGGTCGGTGCGTTCATCGCTCGACTGCGCCATCCACGACAGAGTCGGCGGCACGGCGAGCGCCAGCACCACGACCACCACGATGCACTCCAGGAGTGTCGAGGCGCGCCGGCGGCATCTGGTGATGCATGGGCTCATGTCTACTCCACCAACCCCGAGAGACGACGCACCGTGATGGTGAGCCCGTTGTTCAGCGTGATCGCGGCGTCTTGCGCCGCCGAGGCGGGCGACGCACCATCGGCGTCGCGGGTCTGCGGCTCGCCCTCGAACGAAAACCAGATCGTGCCGTCGCCCGTGCTCCCGTCGGAGTGCGTGATCGACGAGATCGAAACCCCGGGGAACGCGCGGGGCAGGAACCATGGAGCGGCGAGTTGGCCGAGCGGATCTCTGGCCGCCTGCGCGATTCCGCCCGGACGCTTGCTCAGCATCTCAAAGCGTCCGGTGCTCACGCTGATCCGCAGGCCGGTCGCTTCACCGACCGCCAGAGCACTCTGGCGGCAGAACTGCAGTCGGCGCTGGACTTCCTGCGCCGCCGCGGCGCCGCGAGCCTCGTCCATGCTGGAGATCGCGGGGATCACCGAGCCCGCGAGGATCGCCATCACGACGATCACCACCACGAGTTCGAGAATCGTGAACCCGCAGCGTGAGGTCGAACGGATTGACGCGTCGCGGTTCACAGCTCGTTGGCGCCCTTGAATCCGCCCGATCCGTCGCTGACGGTCGTGGCGGCGTCGGTGTTCGCGTAAAAAACGCACTGCGGGGGGGTGGACGAGTTGTCGACCCAGTAGTTCCAGCCATATTGGTCCGCGCCGCTCACGGTCCGCGCGGCGGCGGCGCCCGTGCTCACTTCCTGCACGGTGTTCAGCCCGTTGTAGGGGTTCTTGGGGATCGCCTGTTGAACCACCGTGCCGACGCTCGTCAATTGGGCGGTGGTCGGGAACGAGGTCGTGCCCGAGATCACGGCCTTGGCGCGAAAACTCGCGATCGAGGATCGAACGCCGCCCAGTGCGCCCTGGAGCGCGGAGGACTTGGCGTCCTCGGTGACGCCGCCGAACCGCGGCACGACGACCGCGGCGAGAATCCCGATCACGATGATGACGACCATCACCTCGAGCAGGGTGAAGGCTCGCGCCAGCCAACCTTGAGTGAATCCTGGAATCACGACCACCTCCGACGACGATTCAGTGCTTGATCTTCACCATCTGCCACATCGGGAGGAAAACGGATAGCGCGACCAGGAGCACGATGCCCGCCATCGCGACGGTGAGCAGCGGCTCGATCACGGTGTTGATGTTCTTGGTCATGTGAGAGGTCTCGCGATCGAAGTGCCGCGCGACGATGCCGCAGGCGCGCGAGAGCTCGGCCGAGTCCTTGCCCGCGACGAGCATCCGTTTGGCGAAGGGAGGGATGTACCTGGTTTCCGCGAGCGCGGTGGGAAGCTCCTGCCCGCCGCGGAGCGCCGCGGAAACGCCCTCACACTCGGCGCGGATGACCGATCGCCCGCTGGCGCGCCCGCCGAGCTCGATCGACTCGATAAGACCAAGGCCCGACGACAGGCCGATGGACATGACGCGCGTGAGCTGCGCAACCGTGGACGATACGACGATCTTGCCGAGGTACGGGATGCGGAGAAGTAGACGCTCGAAGAACTCGCGTCCATCGGGGCTCTTGGCGTATCCGACGACTGCGGCGGCGACTGCCCCAAGGCCGCCCAGGTACGCCCACCAGTAGGCCTTCACCGATTCGCCGAGCACCTGGATCCACTTGGTGATAGCCGGAAGTTCAACGCCCTGCGAGCCGAAGGTGGCGGCGAACTTGGGCACGACGAACACGACGATGACGGTAACGGCCGCAACAACCACGCTCAAGACGATGGCGGGATACGTCATGGCGCGACGCAGCTGCTGCGATGATTCGATCTGCCGATCCAGAAGCTCCGCGAGATAGCCCATCACTTCGGCGAGGTTGCCGGATTTTTCGGCCGCCCGGAGGGTTTCCAGGTAGACCTCGCCGAAGGCGTCGCGGTACGGGTCCAGCGCGCGCGTGAGCGGCTCGCCCGCCTCGATCGCGGTGGCGATGCTCCGGATCATGCTCGCCAAAGCGGGCTTGGACTCCTGCTCGGCGATCGAGTGCAGGCTTCGCGCCAGCGGAATCTTCGCTTCGATGAGCACCGCGAGTTCGCGCGTCACGTCGGCGATGTCCTGGGTGCTCACTCGCTGCGACGAAAAAAGCGGGCCTCGCTTCCGCCTGATCGATACCTTCAAGGGCGTGAGCCCCCGCGCGGAGAGAGCGCGGCAGGCTTCCTGCTCGCCGGGCGCCATCACCTCGCCGCGAACGCGGGTGCCCGCGGCGTCGAGGGCGGTGTAGGCATAGAGCTCGCCGTTCATGCCGCGGCCCTGCTTTCGCACGTTTCTTCGGTGTCGATGATGGTGCGGAGCTTCATCAATTCCTGCCAGGTGGTCTGGGCCTTGATGGCCTTGGCGACGCCGTCGTCCCACATCGTGCGCATTCCCTCGGCGGCGGCGAGGCGACGGAGATCGGTGATGCTCGCATTCTGCTCGATCAGCTTGTGAACGCCCGGCGTGACGCGGAACATCTCGTAGACTCCCAGACGCCCCCGATAGCCGGTCTGGCCGCACCCGTCGCATCCCGCGCCGTAGCGGAACTTCTGGGCGTCGGCGGGCGCGACATTGACATGTTCGATCACTTCCGCGATCGCCGGCGTCCTCTGACGGCAGGCGGAGCAGATCTTCCTCACCAGCCTCTGCGCCAGCACGCACAACAGGCCCTGGTTGATGCCGAAGGCCGGCACTTCAAGGTCGCGCAGGCGAGCCACCGCTCCCACCGCGTCGTTGGTGTGCAGGGTTGAGAAGACCAGGTGTCCGGTCATGGCGGCCTGTATCGCGATCCGGGCGGTCTCGCTGTCGCGAATCTCGCCGACCAGCACTACGTCCGGGTCCTGCCGTAGGATCGAGCGGAGCGCAGTCGCAAAGTTGAGCCCGATCTCCGGGTTCACCTGCACTTGTCGCACCAGGGGCAGGCGGATCTCGACGGGGTCTTCGATGGTGACGATGTTCCGCTCGGGGCAGTTAAGTTCCGCCAGCGCGGTGTAGAGCGTGGTGGTCTTGCCCGATCCCGTGGGCCCGGTCACGAGGATCATGCCGTGCGGGCGCGAGATCGCATCCTCATAGCCCTTGCGGACATCGTCGGGCATGTTGAGGTCTTCGATGCGTCCGATGGTGGCGCCGCCGCGCAGCACGCGCATGACCGCGTTCTCGCCGTGGATCGTGGGCAGGAGCGAGAGGCGGATGTCGACAGGGTCGCCGGTGGCGGGCGTGAAGCGGATCTTGCCGTCCTGCGGTTTGCGGGTCTGGGCGACGTCGAGCTTGGCCATGACCTTGAGTCGCTGGACGAGGCCGGCGTGCATGCCCTTGGACGGGCCGTGGAGCGTCCGCATGACGCCGTCGACGCGATAGCGAAGGTGCAGGGCGTCGTCGTCGGGATTGAGGTGGATGTCGCTGGCGCCGAGCTCGATGGCGGTCACGATGATCTGGTTGACGGCGGCCACGACCGGCTCATCGCCGCTGGTCGTGTCCTTGTCCTCCTCGACGCTGACGGCCACGTCGGCGCCGCTGGTTCGGACCAGCGAGTACGCGCGGGTGATGAGCGCCCCGAGCTGCTCGGCGTCGCAGATAACCGGATCGACCTCGCACTTCAGGAGCTGACGCACCTGGTCGATCGCGCTCAGGTTGAGAGGATCGAGCATGGCGACGGTCGCGCCGCCGTCGAGGCAGAAGAGCGGAAAGACCCCGAGTTTCTCCGCGGTGGCGCGCGGGATGCGCGACGCGTGGCGCAGGTCGACGTCGAACTGCGCCAGGTCCACGAAGGGATACTCGCAGATTTTCGCACGGAAAATCGCCAGCGTGCGGGCGCTGACCGCGCCGCCCGCGACGAGCATGTCGAGCGGATCGCGGCGCTGGGTCTGGGCGGCCTGGTTGGCGCGCTCAACCTCGACCTGGGTGATGACCCCCTCGGCCAGCAGCGTGCGGATCAGGAAGTCCCCGGAATCTCTCATGCGCCCTCTCCTTCGAGCAGATCGAGAACCTCCGCGATCTTGTCGCGGATACTGTCGGTCGGCTCGTGCCAGCCCAGGCCCAGGAGATACGCGGGACGCCGATCAGTCATGACGACGCGATTCACCGTGCATTCGACCGCCAGAAGGGTCTTCTGGGACTCGGCCTCGCCAGCGAGCACTTTGATCCACACGCGGCAGTTGCGCGGGAAAAAGCAGTTGGTGATGACTCCCACGCCGCCACCGGAGAAATCGATGACGTCGCACGGAAGCCACGCATCGCGCCCGCCCAAGGCCTGTGACAGCCGGACCATCGTTCGATGAACGGGCGACACGCTGATCAAGGCCCGCAGGCTGACGGCGTGACGCGTGGTGCGGCGCAGGAGCATCTGGTCTGGATCGCGCATCGGAACAACCCCATCTCGGCTACAGGCGATTCCCCTAGGTCATTCGTCGGCGATCCGAGAACCTGACTTCAGGCCAGTCGGAACATGCGCAACCGCCGCGCCCGAAGCGCCCGAACGGCATACCTTACTTTACCCAAACCGTTCGGAGTTCCGAGGATAGCGGATTGGGGTCGGTGACCTCGATACATGCCGGATGTTGCCCCACGAAGCCCGTGACCTATACTCGGGAGCATTTCGCTGATCGGGCGGACTGTCGGGAATCGCTGCTTGTCGCGGCGCGTCCGTGTTTTTGCTCCGCGGCGCTCGCCGCACTTGAAGCGCCCTTGCGCGATCGTCCCTTACCGGAAGTTCCGATCCGGTCGCCGGTGTCGCTGCCAGAGGATTGAGCCATGTCGAACACGCTCGTTCAGGACTTGATTGAGGCCGGAATTCACTTCGGCCAGCGCTCCAGCGGCTGGAACCCGAAGATGCAGCCGTTCATCTACGGCAAGCGCAACGGCATCCACATCATCGACATCAAGGAAACGGTCAAGGGCCTCCTCCTTGCCAAGCGTTTCATCGCCAAGATCGTGGGCGAGGGCAAGGACGTGTGCTTCATCGGCACCAAGCGCCAGGCCAAGAGCGTCCTTGAGACACGCGTCGCCGACGTGAAGATGCACTGGGTCACGGAGCGCTGGCTGGGCGGCACCCTCACCAACTTCCGCACCATCCGCCTTCGCCTGAAGCGCCTCGAAGAGCTCGAAGCCATCGAGAAGCACGACAACTTCGCCAGCTATTCCAAGAAGATGGAGAGCCAGCTGCGCCGCGAGATGATGAAGATCAAGCGCAACCTCGAGGGCATCCGCCACATGGACAAGCTCCCGGGCGCGCTGGTCGTCGTCGATATCCAGCGCGAGGTAACCGCCATCCGCGAAGCCCGCAAGCTCGGCATCCCGACGATCTGCCTCGTCGACACCGACGGCGACCCCGACATGGTCGACATCGCGATCCCCGGGAACGACGACTCGATGCGCTCCATCGACGTCGTGATCCGCGAGCTCTGCCTGGCGGCGGCCGAGGGCAAGCAGCAGCGCCAGGGCGGCGGCGAGATCGAGACCGATGCC
>JABWBC010000226.1 GCA_013360695.1 Phycisphaerales bacterium | reverse complement strand
CGTCGGCGCGACCATGGAGCGCAGCGCCGCCGCGAGCGTGCGCTCGCCCTCCACGAGCAGCGGATCGCTCGGGCGCTGGCTCTTGAAGAGAGCGGGACGAACGATGCGGACGGGCTCGCTGGCGTTGATCACGCCGCGGACGGGCAGGCGCTCGGCGTTGAAGGAGATGACGGCGTCATCGGTGGCGGAACCGGCGCGGTCGAAGAGCGCGAAAACCTGGTAGGCGTTGGGCCCGATCTCCGGGCGCGGCGAGAGCCAGACGACCGCGCGCTTGGCGGTGAAGTGATACAGGCCCAGGTCAACCTCGACCTCTCCATCGAGGAGCAGGCGCTGCGTGACATTCCCCGCCGCGTCGGGCTCCTCGGTCCAGGCCCACACTTTCTGCGCGGCGAAACTGAGCGGGCCGCCCGCGGGGTTGAGGGGCCACTTCAGGCCGGCAAAGTCGCGGCCGGTGATGAGGTCATAGGTGCCCGGCTGGTTCGCCGGCTGATCAAACCCGGGAGCCTCGGGGTTCGCACCGTTGAACCACGGTGCGGCGGAGGCGCTGAACACGGGAGAGATCGCGTGGGGCAGCACCGCCGCCATCAGACCGGCCGCCAACCCACGCCGCAGACCGCGCCCCAGCCCGTGTCCTTGGCCGACACGAGCCAACAGCCGACCGACGCCCGAATGACCGCAAGGCTTGCTGCGCATGTGCGGATGCTACGGGGGCGCGGACGGATTCACAACTGGCGGCCGATGGGCGGCCTGCGGCAAGGCACCCGCACGCCGCTCCAAGCGCCAGAACGTTCCTGCCGCCACGAGGGCCACCGCCCCCACCACCCACAGCGGTACCACAATCTGCCACTCGCCCGGGGAATAGTGAGTGAACTCGGCCTTCCAGCGGACGGACTCTGAGTTAATGGCGATGTAAACGGACTCGGTCGATGGGCGTCCCCAGTTCAGGGTGAATCTGCCGTGCTCGAGCCGCCAGCTTCCGCGTGAGCTGATGCACGAGCCCGAGTAGAACGGCAAGTTCACTCGCCACAGGACGGCGATCAACAGAGAGACCGCGAGCGATGTGAGCTTGAGGCGTTTGAAGATCAGGCGCTTCATAGGAGAGGACTTCATCCGCGTTCACCCCGGAGTGAGTCATGCTCGCGCCGCGAGCGCCCCATGTCGGGCAGGCTAGCGCGCCGAATCCCTGCAGCTTCACGCGTCACGCGCCGACTTTCGCACTTCTAGTGAATCTCCAGGTCTCTTGCTTCGCCGCCCCGGTTCGCCGCCCGCAGCTCCGCGTCGATGGCCTGGAGATGATCGATCAGCTTGCGCCGAGCCTCGCCGGCGAATGGGTTGTCGTTCTGGATCACGCTGAAGAGGTGGCCCGCGTCAACACGGACCGTGTCAACGGTCTGCTTCATCGCGCGGAACGAGGGCGGGACAAAGGCCGCGTCCTCGCCCGCGCCGACGCCGATCATGCCCTTGGCGACAAAGAACGCCAGCGCGTGGGTCATCGCCATCAGTTGATCGTGCTCCTCGGGCGTTTGGTCGATGACCTCGCAGCCGAGGCGCTCGTACAGCGCCCGGGCCTCGTCGGCCGCCGCGGAGTGCTGCGTGTTCGGGCAGACGACCGCACGCAGCGGCCGCTCGTTCCGCGCCAGCGACGCCGGGCCAAAGAGCGGGTGCGTCGCGCACCACGCGACATCGGTCCCAAGCTCGCGCGCCATTTGCTTGGTCGGCAAGACCTTCACGCTCCCGACGTCGAGCACGAGGTGCTCGCGCGAAAGAAACGGTCGGGCGGCACGCAGCACTCCCTCGAGCGTGCGAACCGGGACGCAACAGACGATCGTCCGTGTTTGCCCAAGGAGTTCCTCGAGCGATCCGGTCGCGTGGGGAAGCTGACCGGGCAGCACATGCGGGTCGAACGCACGGTACGTCACACCAGCGGCATCGAGGAGCGACACCAGCGCCCGCCCGAAGTGGCCGAATCCAATCACGCCGATCGGCTCGCGAGTCTGCGGCATTGGGGCGAGTGTATCGGGGCACCGATCGACCCTGGGGGCGCGGGGAAAGCTCCATGTCAAGCCTTCGCGAGGCGGCCCCTCGGCGCGGCGGAAGCCTGGCGGCGTGCCGGACGGCCGCACCGAATGGCGTTGTCGATGAATGACGGCTACGATGGGTCCACGCCGGAGAGGTGGCCGAGAGGCTGAAGGCGGCGGTTTGCTAAACCGTTATACGGATTTAGGTCTGTATCGGGGGTTCGAATCCCCCCCTCTCCGCTTGTTTTTCCCCTCTGCGAGGACGGGGCCTGGCTTTCAGCCATTTTCGGTCGGAAGGCCATCCGGCTGACGGCCCGAGTCCCGGCTGAGTCCCAAATCGGGCCCTTTTCTGCCTCGACCGAGTGCCGAAGAGATATTCCGCGACCCGGCCGCAGCGCTGCTGCTGTGTCCTGGTGTCGCGACCCCGTCACGCCTCGATCCGGCCGCACGAGCTCAGCGCCATCCCCGTTCACCGCGCTCCCGCGTGCGAACTCGCTCTTACGGGGCACGATGTCGGAATCTTTGATCCTGAGTACCTGATAGAGCTTGGTTGGGCTTCCGCAATAGCTCAACTCGCCCGTTGGGGTGTACGCGGTCGCGTGGATCGTGTTCATCGACACGCACAGCGACTTTGAACTGCGGAACCCAATCTCCCAGTACACAAATCGGATTCCTCCGTTGCCGTCTCCGACGTAGTGCGGCATCTGTGAATCGGAATCGACCAGAATCTCGCCGGTGCTGTCCGATCGCTTGAGATCAAGTTGCGACTCCGCTTGAGCTCGATCCATCGTGGTGGTTTGGATTCTCGGTTCCTGCCGATCGGAGTGACGTGCCGCTGGGCAGCGGCAGCAACCATTGAACGTCCCCACCCCTGTCAATACCGACACGATCAAGATGAACCGATCGGGTTCCATTCCTTTTCCTCTCTGATCGGGCTGAATCGGCGAACACTGTCGGACATTTCTGCGTTCACCCGCCGGAATGACGCTCCGCCCTGGTGGCATCCTTGTCGGTGGACTTTGATCTCTCCAACCGCGCCCACTCGCGCCATTCCACGGTCTGGCCGCGGAGTGCGACCGTGTCGAGCATGGCGGCGGTGCGTTCGTCGATCCTGCTCACGCGGATTTGCAGGCGGACCATCGCCTGGATGGTGGGCAGGTGCTCGGGGTAGACGTCGAGGGCGGCGGCGTAGGTCGCCAGCGCGTCGTCGTAGCGCCCGGCGAGTTCGAACGTGAGCGCGAGGTTATGTCGCGGGTCGGGATGGCCGGGCAGGAGCTTGCGGGCCCACTCGAATTCGGCGGCAGCGTCGTAGAGCCTGCCCTGCCCGAGCAGGATCGTGCCGAGGTTGTTGTGGGCCGCGCCGTGGTAGAGGTCGGCGGCCAGGGCCTCGCGGAGCAGGCGTTCAGCGCGGGCGGGGTCCCACTCGATCACCTCGGCGGCTTCTTGGTTGAGGGCCTCTGCGCGGGATGAGTCGCGGGCCCCTGCGGACTGGCCGGAGTAAGGAGAGGTGGCGTGCTGCTGCGCGCAGCCGCTGATGAATGTGATCGCGGAAAACACGCGGATGAGAGCGAGCGTGGCAATTGGCTTCATGTCCCGCCTCCGAAGAAGTTGGCGTGCTTGGATGAGTCCTGCCTTGCGCCGCTTTGGACATCCACGCTGGTGTCGCTGAAGACCGCATCGAGCGTGAGGGTCGCCCTGAGGCGGAG
>JABWBC010000067.1 GCA_013360695.1 Phycisphaerales bacterium | reverse complement strand
GGCGGCGGGCTTGCCCTGGCCCTCGGGTCGGCCCTGGCCCTCGGGTCGGCCCTGGCCCTCGGGTCGGCCCTGGCCCTCGGGGCGTCCTTGACCTTCGGGGCGTTGGCCACCGGGATTTCGTCCGCGCATGGCGGGGGCTTGCGGGGCGATGGGCTGGCCATCCTCGCCGACGGTGTATCCGACGGCTTCGAGGTCGGCCTTGGCCCAGGGCTGGGCGAGGACTTCGCCGGGGGAGGGGTCTCGCACGAGGACGAGCTGGCCTTCGGTGAGGCCTTTCATGATTTCGGCGACCTTGCTGGAGCGACGCCCGAGTTGGACCGGGACGCGCTTGAAGCGCGGGCCGGACTCGGTGTAGACGTAGTTGACGGCGCCGTCGTTGAAGACGGCCTGGACGGGGATGGTGAGGGTTTCGTTGACCTGGTCGAGGGTGAGTTCGGCCTCGCAGCGCATGGAGGGCTTCAGGCCGTGGCCCGATTCGGTGGCCATGCCGATCTTGACGGTGTACTCGCGGAGGTTGGGGTCGCGCCAGCCGCCGGTTTCGGCGAGGATTCCGATGGAGTCGACGCGGCCGTTGAAGGTTTTTCCGCCGGCGGCGTCGATTTTGAGGCGGGCCATCTGACCGGGGCGGACGCGTCCGGCGAGGCTTTCCTGGACGCGGACGGAGGCGACCATCTCGCTGGTGTCGGGGAGGATCATGATGAGTTCGTTGGGAAAGACCTTGCGGCCGATCTGCATGACGCCGTCGCCGCCGCCCATCATGTTGCCGCGCCCGCGTTCGAGGCTGGTGGCGAAGACGACCAGGCCGTCGGACGGAGCTTTGATGGTGCAGTTTGCGAGATCGGTCTTGAGCTTGGCGAGGCGCTGCTCGCGGAGGGCGAGCTGCTGGCGTGACTTGGAGCGGGCGGCGTCCTTGCTGGCCAGCTCGATGTCGTTATTGAGGTTGACGCGTTCGAGGTCGGCCTTGGCCTCTTCGACGTCGGAGAGCTTGCTCTTCTGGTCCTTGGGGAACTCGTAGTTTTCGTAGACCTTGGCGTCCAGGTCGGCGGTGACCCACGCCGAGCAGGCCTCGATGTAGGAGACCTCGTCGCGGTCGCGCTCGTCCTTGGAGAGGAAGCCCTGCTCGTGGAGCTTCTCGCTCTGGATGAGTTTCTCGGCCAGGCGCTGGAGCTCGAGGTCGGCCTTTTCGCGCGCGGTCTCGAGCTTCTGGCGCTTGGTCTTCACGTCGCCTTCGAGCCACTGCTGCAGGGCCAATTCGGCCAGATCGACCTTGAGCTGGGCCTGGCGGGTCTTGGAGGTGTTCTCGATGACCTGGATGCTGTAGGAGTTTTCCGCGGCGACGAACTCGGCCTTGGCGGATTCGACCGCGAGCTGCTGGTCGTTCAGGCTGTCGGTGATCTTCTCGCTGTTGAAGAGCACGATCGTGTCGCCGGCCTTGACGGTCTTTCCTTCGGCGACGATCTCGGTGATGATCGCCTCGCTCTCGAGCTTGTTGCGGATCTCGATCTGGTTGCGGGCTTCGAGCTCGCCGCTGGCGGTGGTGGTGATGTCGAAGGCGGCCTTGGTGACAGGGGCGCGATCGGAGGTGGCGCCGGCCTTGGCGCCGGCCGGGGCCTCGGGCTTGAAGGCGAAGTACCCGATCGAGCCAACGATGGCCAGGAGGACGACGGCGACACCGACCTTGGTGGCCGAGCCGCGCCGGGCCGGTGGCCTGGTCTCCCGCACACCCTGGAGAACGTGGTCGTTTCGCATGAGGGACTCCGCAAAGCGCGCGTGGCGGTGGACGGGATGGTACGGAAGAGGTGTACCGCTGGTTCGCCCGCCCGGCCGCAGGGGATTCTAGGAAGGGGGGTGGATTCCAAATGGTCAAAGCGCCAAATGGCCATATCGCCCAATGTCGCGGCGATGTTGGTCAAAGTGTGGTCCGGTGGACAAGTGCTCGGGTGGTCAGGCGGGGCGGATTTGCGCGTTTCGCGCACGTCGGCGTGGGTCCACATGAGCGGGTGTACGCTGTGCTTCATGGCGGATCGCATTCTGATCGTGGTGGCGGCGGAGCGCGAGGCGCGGGCGGTGCTGACGGCGCTCGGGGCGGGTGATGGGGCGGCGGGCGGGAGCAAGGTCGGTTTGCCGGGCGAGTGGGAACTGGCGTCGCTGGGGCGGATCGACGTTCTGCGGAGCGGCGTGGGGAAATCCAATGCCGCGGGGGCGACGGGGCGGTTTCTTGATCCCGCGAAGCATCGCCTGGTGCTGAACGTGGGGATCGGCGGGGCGCTGCCCGATTCCGGCCTGTCCATCCTCGACGCGGTGATCGCCGACGAGTGCGTCTTTGCGGACGAGGGCGTGCGCACGCCCGATCGCTTCCTGTCGCTCTCCGACGTTGGGTTCCCGTGCATGGCGGGTCGGCGCGACAGCGTGGCGAGCGCGGCGGGGGCGGCGCGCGAGCTTGGGCTTGGGCTTGGGGACGCGATGCGTGTCGGCGCGATCGCGACGGTGTCGGTGTGCTCGGGCACCGACGAGCTGGCGGCGGAGATTCGGGCGCGCACGGGGGCGATCGCGGAAGGGATGGAGGGCGCGGCGTGCGGGCTGGTCGCGGCCCGCGTGGGCGTGCGATTCGCGGAGCTACGCGTCATCAGCAACCGCACGGGACGGCGCGACCAGCAGGGATGGAATCTCGCCGGCGCATTCGAGCGCCTGGGCGAGGTTCTCGGACCGCTGCGCGCGATGCGCTGATAACACGCGGCGACCTTCAGGGCGCGTGCTCGTGGTGGGCTGGTGGTGAACGTGCGTGGCGACGATCGTCGCGGCGTGTTCATCGCGCGCGGTGTTCGACGCCTGTGCCGCGTGGCGCGAGGGTGACGGCTTCACAATTCTCGGCATGGGTCTTCCCGGGCGTGGGGCGGTGAATCGCCTTGGACGCCGCGCCGATGTTGCACGAGGTCTGGCGCCGGGGCTCGTGGCGTGCGGGTCATGGGGCCCGGTTATGGGTCGAGTCGGCGTCGATGGGAGCGTGCAAGGCATGGACCTTTCGAAGTTCAAGAAGCTGGGCTCGCTCCAATCGCGGACGATCTTCGGGTCGGCGAGCCCTGCGATCGGCCTGGACTTCGGGGTCACGGGGCTCAAGATCCTGCAGATCTCGGAGGGGTCGCCCCCGGCGCTGGTGGCGGCGGCGATCGTGCCCACGCCCGAGCATCTGCTGCACGATCACGCCAAGCGATTCGCGTTCCAGCTTGACGCCCTGCCCCGCGCCATCAAGGCGGGCGGGTTCAAGGGGACGCGGGTGGCGTGCGTGGTTCCGGCGGCGGAGACGTTCTGCAAGCTGCTGCAGGTTCCCAAGAACAACGCGATCCCATTGGACGAGCAGGTGGCGATGACGGCCAGCGCGGCGCTGGAGTGCCCGCCCGACGCGATCATCTGCCGCTCGGTCGAGCTGCCCTCGAGCAACGCGACGCGGACGGACGTGCTGTGTACGGCGGTGCCGCGGGCGATCGTGGACCGGCTGCTGGGGGCGTGCCGGGCGGCGAAGCTGGAGCTGGTGGGCATTCACGACGAGTTTACAACGCTTCTGCGTGCGTTCGCGGCGGCTTCTCCGACGGTGGACGACTCGGGGGTGACGACGGCGTACCTGGACATCGGGGCGGCGGCGACGGAGCTGGTGATCGCGCACGGGAAGCAGCTGGCGTTCGCGCGGACGATCCCCGCGGGCGGGCTGCTGTTCGACGAGTTCGCGGGCGAGAGCCTGGGGTACGACCAAGTGGCGGCGCACAACGCGCGGCTGGAGGTCGACGCGGCGGACGCCTCGGGCGGGGCGATCGTGACCGAGCTTCGCAGCCCGGACCTCTCCGAGGCGATCGCGATGCTGTGCGAGGAAGTTCGGCTGTGCCTGCGGTATCACGAGACGCTGTTCCCATCGCGGAGCGTGGATCGCGTGGTGCTGACGGGGGGCGAGTCGCGCTGCCGCGCGTTGTGCATGCGGATCGCGCGGCAGCTGAAGCTGCCGACGCAGCTGGGCGACGCGCTGGCGCTGGTGTCGCGGACGGGGACGGAGCCGTCGATGGGCGTGGACCTGTCGAAGCCGCAGCCGGGGTGGAGCGTGGCGCTTGGGGTGTGTCTGTCGCCGACGGACCTGTGATCGGTGAGCGAAGGAGCAAGGACGATGAACAACCCGTTCAAGAGGGCGTCGGGAACGGCGGGCGTGGGGGGGAGCTTCCTCCCGGGCGAGTACGTGGTGAAGAAGGCCGAGACGCGGGCGAGCCTGATCGGGCTGTCGCTGTTCGGGCTGGTGATGCTGGGGGTGGTGGGGGCGTTCTTCATGAGCAACCGGCGGTGGTCGAACATCCGCCAGGAGCGGGAGCTGATCAACACGCACTACACGCAGGAAGCGCAGAAGATCGAGCAGCTCAAGCAGCTGGAGTCGCAGCGCGGGCAGATGCTGGACAAGGCGGGGGTGGTGGCGGCGCTGATCGAGAGGGTGCCGCGATCGATCCTCATGGCGGAGCTGACGCAGCGGATGCCCAAGGACGTGACGCTCCTGGAGATGGAGCTCAAGAGCAAGCGGCTGGACAAGGAGAAGTCGGCGGGCGAATCGGCGGCGGCGGTGGGGAAGGCGGCGGCGTCGAAGGTGAAGAACCTGTCGAGCAACGCCAAGGACGCGCCCAAGAAGGCGGACCCCAAGGCCAAGACCGACGCCAAGGGCAAGGGGAAGGACGCCAAGGACGGGGCGCCCGAGCCCACAAAGGTGGTGGCGCCGAAGTTCGAGTTCACGCTGACCTTGGGGGGCGTGGCGGGGGTGAACAACGACATCGCGTCGTACCTGGGCAACCTGCAGGCGTGCCCGCTCTTTGAGAGCGTGGAGCTGCAGTACATCAAGGAAGCGATGATGAACGACCTGTCCCTGCGGCGGTTCGAGATCACGGCGCGCCTCAAGCCCGAGGCCGACTGGATCGACGTGCTGAGCGCGGAGGATCGGGAGAAGGTGCTGGCGGCGCGGAAGCGTGACCCGCTCAAGGGGGTCACGCTGCCGGCGACGGTTCCGGGCGGGGTGAAGGGGAACGCGGTGAGCGGCGTGGAGAAGGAGGGCCAGGAATGAAACTCAGCGCCCGGATGATCGTGCTGATGGTGCTTCTGCTGGCGGTGCCGTTGTCGAGCTACTGGCTGGTGTTCAGGCCGCGGGATGCGCGGATGGAGGCGGCGCGGGGCGAGATCGACCACATGAAGTCGATGCTGGACAAGCTGCGTCTGGAGACGGCGCGGAACGACGACCTGGTCCGGGCCAACGCGCACATCAAGGAGAGCGTGGACGCGATCGAGGCCCGTCTTCCCAACAACAAGGAAGTGGACGCGATCGTGCGTCAGGTTTCGGACCTGGCGGTGCAGGCGGGGCTGGACTCGCCGTCGGTGAAATCGCTGAAGCCGGTGCCGGCGGCGCTCTTCATGGAGCAGCCGATGGAGCTGTCGCTGGAGGGTGACTTCCGCGGGTTCTACGAGTTCCTGATCAAGCTGGAGCAGCTCCCGCGGATCACGCGGGTCTGCGACATGAAGATCAAGCGGAACGAAGAGGGCGACGGGCGGATCAAGGCCGACTTCACGCTCAGCATCTACTTCCAGGAAGCCAAGGGGAGCAAGTCATGAACGACCGACCGGGACCGGGCGCCGAAGGCGCGGATCGCACGCAGACCTCGTCGTTCCTGAGCGACATCCGAGGCGGGGGCGGCGGGGGCGAAGCGGACGGCGCGCCGGCGAAGAAGCGATCGAAACCCTCGGGGTCCACGGCGCTGGTTTTCAGCGGTGTGCTGGCAGGCGCGGGCGTCTTGGTGGCGATGCGCTTCTTCGGGCTGGGCCCGGTGGGAGCGTCGGCCAAGGTGGATGTTGATTACCAGGCGCCCGCCAACGCCAAGGCGCTGCAGGCCGATCACGAGCGGGTGCTGAGCACGCTGGAGCGGAGCACGGCGGCGGTGCAGGCGCAGACGCCGACCGACAAGCTTCAGAAGAACCCGTTCCAGCTGGTCGGCGCGCAGCCGGCGTCGGAGGCCGAGGCGCCGGCGGACGACGGGAAGAAGGCGGCTGAGCTGGCGGCCAAGCAGAAGGCCGAGCGCCGGAGCCGGATCGAGAGTGCGTTGTCGCAGCTCAAGCTGCACAGCGTGGTGGGCGGTCGGGTGCCGGTGGCGCGCCTTGGGGATCAGACCGTGAAGGTCGGCGACGTGGTGTTGGAGCTGTTCACGGTGACGGCGATCGGCGGGCGGAGCGTGGCGCTGACGGTGGACGGCGAAACGTACAACCTGGTGATGGACGAGGGCGAGGGCCGGGGCAAGAAGGGCGGAAAGTGAAGAACGGGGGCGGGGGCGTGGGCAAGCATCGGATCGACGACATCCTGAACGAGCTTGGGATGAACCCCGACGCCGCACGCGCCAGGCGGGCCGCCAGTCCCCCTCCGGAGGGTGAGGTCAAGGCGAGCGCCGGCCCGCTGCCCGCGATGCCGTCGCACCAGGCGGTGGCGGCGCTGCCGGACCTGCGCGCCATCGACCAGAAGGGCAAGGTGTTCGCCGATTTCTACATGCCCGACCCGACGGAGCGGGAGGGGAACTCGCTGGCGCGTCTCGAGCAGCTGGTCCTGGAGCGGAACATTCTGCCCGGCGACAAGCTGGCGATCGCGGCCAACGTGCTCAAGCAGTCGCCCGGGCGAAGGCTCGTCGAGGTGCTGAGCGAGCAGGGCGCGGACGAGGCGTTGCTGCAGCAGGCGGTCGCGGACGCCTGCGGGATCGCGTTCGAGCGCGTCGATCTCGAGAAGGGCCTGGACGGCGGGTTCGACGGCAAGATGCTCCAGCGCCTGACGCCCGAGTACTGCAAGGACGCGATGATCGCGCCGCTGCGGCGCGAGGGGCAGCGCGTCGTGATCGGCGTCGCCAGGCACGACGAGATCGTGCTGCGCCTCGACGACGTGGCGCAGAAGCTGGGTGTCAAGGGCGTGAAGGTCGTGCTCGCGCCGGCGCTCGACATTCGGGCCGCGATCGAGATCGTGGGCGGCGCGGGGGCGGCCCAGGAGCAGGGCGTCGACCTGACGGAGATTCTCTCCGAGGTGGACGAGGGCGACGTCCAGGTCGAGAAGAGCAAGTCCGAGCAGGTGGACCTGGAGAAGGAGGCCGCCGAGAGCCCGGTCATCCGCTACGTCAACTACATCATCCAGACGGCGGTCAAGGAGGGCGCGTCGGATATCCACATCGAGCCCGGCGAGAAGAAGCTGAAGGTTCGCTTCCGCATCGACGGCGAGTTGTTCGAGATGATGAACCCGCCGGCATCGATGGCGGCGGCGATCACCAGCCGCCTGAAGATCATGGCGAACCTCGATATCTCCGAGCGCCGCCTGCCGCAGGACGGGCGCATCCGATGCACGGTGCAGGGCCGCAAGCTCGACCTTCGCATGTCGACGCTGCCCAACACCTACGGCGAGAAGACGGTCATGCGTATTCTCGACCAGAAGTCGATCAGCGTCAGCCTCGACCAGCTCGGCTTTGACGAGGATTCGCTCCAGATCTGGAAGAAGCAGATCGATGCGCCCCACGGGATCATCCTGGTCACCGGGCCGACCGGCTCGGGCAAGACCACCACGCTCTACGCGTCGCTGCGCCAGCTCGACAAGTCGTCGATGAACATCTCGACCGTCGAGGACCCCGTCGAGTATCACCTCGACGGCATCACGCAGACGCAGATGCACGACAAGATCGGCATGAGCTTTTCCGCCGCCCTGCGCGCCCTCTTGCGTCAGGACCCGGACGTGATCATGCTGGGCGAAATCCGCGACATGGAGACGGCCCACATCGCGGTGCAGGCCGCCCTGACCGGGCACCTGGTGCTGTCGACCTTGCACACCAACGACGCGCCGAGCTCGATCACGCGCCTGGTGAACATCGGGCTGGAGCCGTTCCTGGTCGGCGCCGCGGTGAACGCGGTGCTGGCGCAGCGGCTGATCCGGCGGCTGTGCGTTCATTGCAAGGCCCAGGAGCAGCCGTCCGAGGACATGACCGAGTTCCTGGAGATGCAGGGGATGGACACCAAGGAGATGTGGGTGTCCAAGGGGTGCGACAAGTGCCGCAAGACCGGCTTTTCAGGGCGCGTCGGCATTTATGAACTGCTGGTGGTTGACGACCAGCTGCGCGACATCGTGGCGCGCAATCCCAACGTGGCCGAGTTCCGGCGCCTGTGCCTGGAGCGCGGCATGGTGAGCCTGCGGAACGACGGCATGCGCAAGGTCAGGAAGGGCCTGACGACGGTGCAGGAAGTCATCCGCGTCACCGAGGCGCACTGAGGCGGCCGGGTTGTGCGGCGTGCCGGCGGACCCGCGCTTGGTTCCGCGTGTGGCTCCATCTGTCGGTTCCGCGTCGCAGCTCCGCGTTGCGGACCAATCGGCGCACCCACGCCGTGATCTTCGTGAGGCCTGGGCCTCATCGCGCGAGGAGCGTCGAAGGGTGGAGGCGTTGGGACGGGGTGACGACGTACCAAGGGCACGGCCCGAAGACGGGTCGGTGGAGTGCGGGCGATTCCGTCGTGTTCTTCTGACCTGCCGCGGGCGCGATCCACCGTCTGCCAATTCGGCAGGTGTGCGGCGAGCTCCGGCAGATTGATCGGCCCGCTTGGCGAGCAAACGGACCTGCTGTACCAAATGAAATCCGTCCGATGCACAGACCACCGTGGCATGGCGGGCTTCCGGGCGATGCGGCGCGGGTTGCGTCCCCGCCGCACGGCACGCGAAGGGCCCTGTGCGGGGTCCGGCCCGTCCTCGGCCCTTGGCACTCCGGTTGCACTTCTGAATGACGTTCGTTCATCCATCGGTGGATGGCGAACGCCATAGGGAAGTCATCATGTCCAAGATCATCGGAATCGACCTGGGCACCACGAACTCCTGCGTCGCCATCATGGAAGGCGGCACGCCCAAGGTGCTCATCAACTCGTCCGGCAACCGCATCACGCCGTCCGTCGTCGGCTTCACCGACAAGGGCGAGCGATTGATCGGCCAGCCCGCCAAGCACCAGCAGGTCACGAACCCCAAGAACACGGTCTTCTCGATCAAGCGGTTCATGGGGCGTCGTCGCGCGGAGGTGTCGTCGGCGGGTGATTCGGGCTACGGCAAGTCGGGCAACGAAGAGGCGAAGGTGCCGTACACGATCACGGGCGGCGCGGACGAGTTCGTGCACGTGCGTGTGAACCAGGGCGAGTTCACGCCGCAGCAGGTGAGCGCGTTCATCCTGCAGGACCTGAAGAAGACGGCCGAGGATTATCTCGGCGAGAAGGTCGAGCGCGCGGTCATCACGGTGCCGGCGTATTTCAACGACGCACAGCGTCAGGCGACCAAGGACGCGGGCGAGATCGCGGGCCTGAAGGTCGAGCGCATCATCAACGAGCCGACGGCGGCGGCGCTGGCGTACGGGCTTGATAAGAAGGCTAAGAACCAGAAGATCGCGGTGTTCGACCTGGGCGGCGGCACGTTCGACGTGTCGATCCTGGACATCGGCGACGGCGTGTTCGAGGTGCTCAGCACCAACGGCGACACGCACCTGGGCGGCGACGACTGGGATCAGACGCTGATCGACCACATCGCCGAGGAGTTCCGCAAGCAGCACGGCATCGACCTGCGCAAGGACGCGATGGCGCTCCAGCGCCTGAAGGAGGCCGCGGAAAAGGCCAAGATCGAGCTGTCGACGATGAACGAGACGACGGTGAACCTGCCGTTCATCACCGCGGACGCCAGCGGGCCCAAGCACCTGCAGATGTCGATCACCCGCGCGAAGTTCGAGGCGCTGTGCGCCTCGCTCTTTGAGCGCCTCAAGGCCCCGTGCCAGCAGGCGATCCGCGACGCGAAGATCGACGCCTCCAAGATCGACGAGGTCGTGCTGGTGGGCGGCTCGACGCGCATGCCCAGGGCGGCCCAGATCGCCAAGGAGATCTTCGGCAAGGAGCCCAACCGCTCCGTCAACCCCGACGAGGTCGTGGCGATCGGCGCGGCGATCCAGGGCGGCGTGCTCAAGGGCGAGGTGAAGGACGTGCTGTTGCTCGACGTCACGCCGCTTTCGCTGGGCGTTGAGACGCTCGGCGGCGTGATGACCAAGCTGATCGACAAGAACACCACGATCCCGACGAGCAAGAAGGAAGTCTTCTCGACGGCGAGCGATAACCAGCCGAGCGTGATGATCCACGTGCTGCAGGGCGAGCGCGAGTTCGCGCGCGACAACCGCACGCTGGGGCAGTTCGAGCTGGCGGGGATCGCGCCGGCGCCGCGCGGCATGCCGCAGATCGAGGTCGAGTTCGCCCTCGACGCCAACGGCATCCTGACGGTGACGGCGACCGACACCAAGGCGGGCAAGAAGGCCGACATCAAGATCACCAACAGCGGCGGCCTTGACAAGAGCGAGATCGAGCGGATGAAGCGTGACGCCGAGGCGCACGCGGCCGAGGACAAGGCGCGGCGCGAGCTGATCGACCTGAAGAACCGGGCCGACGCGATGGTGATCCAGACGCGCAAGCATCTGGAGGAGTACGGCGCGAAGGTGTCGAGCGATGTTCGCGGACGGATCGAATCAGCGATCTCGAACGTCGAGGGCAAGATCAAGGAAGACGACAAGGCGGCGCTCCAGGCCGCGATAAGCGAGCTGGAAAAGGCGGCCCAGGAGCTGGGCAAGGTGGTATACGAGTCCGAGGCCGCCAAGGCCGCAAGTGGGGCCGCGGGCGGGGCTGGTGCCGGTGCCGCCGGCGCGACGACGGAGTCCAAGCCCAGCGGAGGGAAGGACGACGTGATCGACGCGGAGTTCAAGGTGAAGGAAGAGAAGTAGAGGGAATTGAGCGCGAAGCGCAGGGGCCGCTGACACCCCCGATTCCCTCCGTGTTTCTCTGCTTTTCGGCGCTCAAGTCGGCCGCCCCGCCGACGCAATCTCGCGCCCGCCTCGCCTAATCTCTTGGCATGGCCAGCACCAACTCCGGCGGCACGTCCAACGAGCAATTCTGGGAAGGCGCCACGAGCCCCAAGCCCCCAAAGAAGCGCTCGATCCTGAAGATCATCGGCATCCTCGCGGCGGTGCTCGTCGTCGCGCTGGTCGTGCTTGTCGCTTTGCTCCCCACCATCGCCGGGAGCATGGCGCCGGGCTTCATCGAGAGCGCGGCGAAGGACTCGATCGCGGGCGGCGTGAAGGTCGACAAGGCCAGCTTCTCGTGGGGCGGGCCGCAGACCATCGGTGACATCACGCTGCTTGATCCCAAGGGGACGGCCGCCAGCAACCAGGTCGCCCGCGTCAAGGTCGAGATTTCGTCGGGGCTGTTCACGCTGATGACGGCCGCGTCGGGCAAGGACGTGGGCGTCATCACGGTCTCCGGCCAGGCGTCGCTCACGCGCTTCGCGGATGGCACGACCAACCTCGATCGCGCGCTGGAGCCGAAGGTCCAAGGCGCGGGCAAGCCCGCGAACCAGCCAGCCACGCCCGCGTCGTCCGGCGGGGCAGCGCCATCCTCCACGCTCCCGCCTTCGCTCAAGGCCAAGTTGTTGATCGACAGGATCGATCTCACCTACCGCGATGAGGGCGCGCAGACCGGCGAGGTGAAAGTCAGCGATGTCAAGGGCGAAGCCGAGATCGGCCCGGCGCAGGGCGGCACGGCGGCGCTCCTCAAGCTCGCGGCCACCACCAGCGGCGGCGGGTCCACAGGATCGATCAATATCAACGGGCGCGTCGACGGCCTGGCCGACGCCTCGGGCAAGCTCTCCCCCACCACCGCGAAGATCGACGCGGCCATCGACATCAAGAACGCCCCGCTCGCTGTCGCCGACGCGCTGGCGGGCATGGGCGGGCGGCTCGCCAAGGGCGTGGGCCCGACGCTCGACGCCTCCATCGTCGTCAAGGGCAACGCCAAGAACGCCGACGCGCTCGTGAAGGCGACGGCGGCCCACGTCAACGCCGATCTCACCCTCAACATCGCGGACAACGTGCTGACCGCCAGCAAGCCGGGCGTGATCAAGATCGACGGCTCGGCAATCCGCACGCTCGCGCCCCAGATCGACGAATCGCTCGCCAAGTCCGGCACGGTCACGCTCACGAGCGTGCCCGATGTGTCCGTCTCTCTCGATGCGCTCAAGATCAAGATCCCCGAGGGCGGCGCGGCCGACCTTCGCGGCGGGGCGGTGCAGCTCACGCTCGCCGCGGGCGAGACCATCGGCACCATCAAGCTCGATCCCAATGCCGCGCCCAGTGCGCTGCGTGTCGCGCCCCTGGCGCTGCGCGTCGAGGCGCCGGACCTTGGCGGAACGGTGAAGGTAAGCGCCAAGACTGACGCGAAAATCGGCAACCAGAACGCGGGCGTGCTGACGCTCGACGCCGTCGCGTCGGGATTGCTCGACGACAAGGGCGCGCCGGTGAAGGGTGCGCCGGGCGCGCTCGACGCCAAGCTGCTCTTGCAGGGCGTGGCGACCGCGATCGCGCAGCCCTTCGTGCAGAGCGCCAAGCTCGATCTTCCCAAGGACATCGGCCCGACGCTGGATGTTGACGTGCGAGCGAAGACCGCGGCCGCCAACGCGGTTGATCTCACGTTCGGCGTGACCAGCGCCAATGTGAAGGCCGCGGGCGCGCTGGCGTACGACGGCACGTCGCTCAAGTCGGCCAAGGACGGCGTGCGCGTGTCGCTCGCGCAGGTCGGGCAGCTCGCCGGGCGTTTCGTGGCCGATTCGGGCGCCTCCATCGCGCCGCGCGGGAGCGCCACGCTCTCGATCACCGATCTCGACCTTCCGCTGCATGAGAAGTCGCGCCAGCCGCTGATCGACAAGTCCAGGGCGTCCCTCCGCGTCGATCTTGATGGCCTTTCGATGACCCCTGCCAAGGGCGCGGGGGCGGTGGACATCGCGAAGGTGACGCTCGCCGCGGGCCTGAGCCCGGGCAAGGCGCCGCGCGTCGACCTGAACTCGTCGATGAATTACGCGGGCAAGCCGTTCGCGGCGACGGGCGCGTTCGACGTGCCGGGCCTGCTCTCGAACAAGGCCGACGGCACGCTCGACGTGAACCCGGGCGGCGCGCGCCCCGTGGGCCAGCTCGACCTCCGCGACGTTCCCACCGCGATCGCGGGGCTGGTGCCCAGCAAGCCCGGCGCGGACGGCAAGCCGGGCCTTGATCTTGCGAAGCTCATGAACGAGGTCGTGGGTCCGACGCTGAACGTGAATGTGAAGGGCGGCGCGGAGAGCGCCGACGCCGTGGCGCTCACGGTCGCGGCCAACGGTCAGAATCTGAAGGCCGGCACGCAGGCCAAGCTCGCCAAGGACGCGATCGCCATCGCGGCGACGAGCGTTGAAACCACGCTCGCGCCCTCCACGCTCGCCACGCTCATGGCGATGTTCGCGCCGGACCTGAAGGACGGCCCGACGCTTGTCAATCCCGCCAAGATCACGCTCGGCGTCAAGCCGCTCTCGATCCCCATGGGATCGGATGCCAAGCCCGACTTCGCCCGCGCGGGCGAGGTCGAGCTCAGCCTCAACATGCCCGGCCAGACCATCGCGCAAGGCTTCAAGCTCAAGCAGGAAAACGGCGGCGTCCGCGACATGGGGCAGATCGGCGTGGAGGACATGGCCCTGCTCGTCAAGGCGCCGGGTTCGCTGCTCGGTTCGTCCGACGCGGCGTGGACCAAGCCTCTGGCCGCCGATTTCTCGATGAAGATCCTCACCGGCCCCGGCGCGGTCAGCGGCGTGGTCACCGGCAAGGCCACGGGCGACCTCACATCCAGCAAGGGCCAGGTCAGCGTGGGAAACCTCGACGCGGTCGCGAAGATCGCCGACCTCCGCAACGACAAGCTCGACGGATTCCTCGCGCAGCCCGGCCTGCTCGTGGGCGCACTTGGGCCGACGACGAGCGTCGACGCGAACGTGAAGATCAGGCCGGCCGCCGGAGGTCAGACGATCGATGCCGAAATCGCGGTGCTGTCTCCCAAGATGAAGTTCGACGGGCCGATGAAGCTGGCGGTCCTTCCCGATCGCATCAAGAGCGACCGCGAGGTGAAGATCAACTGGCAGCTCGACCCGGAGTTTGCCAACGCCCACGTCTTCAAGCCCGACTCCTCGGGCAAGGCGATGAAGCTCCTCGCGCCCGCGCCGGTCTCGCTCACGCTCGGCAAGTTCGCGATCAGCAAAGGCACCGATCCCACGCAGCCCGTCGGCCCGCTGAAGCCCGGCGTGTTCGAGCTCGCCATGAACGCCATCATCCCGTCGCTCGACCTGACGCTCCCGGATGGGCAGCGGATGAAGCTCGGCAACACGCGCGTCACGCTGACCACGCCGCCCGCCGCCGACGCCGCCAGCGCCATCGCGTTCAACGTCGCGGTTGAGTCCGTCGAAGCGCCGGGCACGGCCCAGGCGGGCAAGCCCGCCGCGGCCCAGAAGATCTCACTGGTCGGCAACGTCTCCAACCTCGCCGACAGGAACGGGAACGTCAACGCCGACGCCGCCACGCTCACCGCCAATGGCGACATGCCCATCGTTCCCACGGCACTGGTCGATGCGCTGGCGCAGCAGAACGGCCTCTTGGTCGACGCGCTGGGCCCCACCACCTCCGTCTCGCTCCGGGCCGAGAACTTCTCCAAGACCGGCGGATCACTCTCGCTCGAGGCCGGCAGCGAGCGCGCCAAGGCCAAGGTGAAGGGCAACTCGGGCGCGGGCGTGTTTGCCATCAGCGAGCCGCTCAACATCTCGATCATCGAGGTGACGCAGGCGCTGGCCTCGCGCTTCGTTACCGGCATGCCGCTCGTCGGGTCGATCGAGAAGCTCAAGACCGATCAGCCCGCGACCATCGTCGCCAGCGCGCTGCGCGTGCCGCTCGACAGCGACATGGCCAAGCTCAACGGGCAGATCCAGATCGACCCCGGCCAGGCCAAGTTCACCGCCAGCGAGCAGTTCGGCCCGATCCTCAACCTCGCGGCCCAGAAGACCATGGCCTCGGTCGGCAACAAGCTCGAGCCCATGTCGATCACGATCACGAACGGCGTGGCGGAATATGCACCGTGGGCCCTGCCGCTCGGCGAGTTCAAGCTCGCGACCGAGGGCAAGGTCGATCTGGTTCAGAAGAAGGTCGACGTCATCACCTGGATTCCGCTCGGCGCGCTCAGCGAGGAAACCGCCAAGCTCGTCAGCAAGGCCAACCTCGGCGGCGTGCTGGGAGACATCCTGGGCGGCAAGAAAGAACAAGATAAGAAGAAGAACGACGGGCTCATGATCCCCTTCCGCACCAAGGGCTCCTTCGGCAAAGCCAAGACCGAGCCCGACCTCGAACTCCTCGCCAAGCAGGCGATCGACAACGCCAAGCCCGAGGACCTGCTCCAGAAGGGCCTGGACTCGATCTTCAAGAAGAAGGGGAAGTGAGCCAGGATCGGCTTCGCGAGCACAAGCCAACTCGGTACAATTGACTTGACTGATCGCTTCGCGGCGGCCCGCTTGGAGTCGTGCCATGACAGTCATGGACGGCGTCCAATACCTGACAGGCGTGGGCATGATCGCGGGATTCGGTTCGCAGTTACTCTACAAGCCTGAGACGTTCGCGAAGCACGGCTCTCCGAAGCCCCCGAAGCACGTAGTCATTCCGCTTGTCATTATGGGAATTCTGACGCTCGTTGTGAACGCCGCAGGATTCGAGTTCCTTTGCTTGCTCTCGTTCCCGATGGCGTGCTGGGCGGATCAACGCCTGTCCCGCCTGCGCCCAAGGGCACTCAGCCCCGCGCGCTGACCGCCTTCGACCGGGAATCTCGCTCCCCCCGCCTCACTGCCACAACGCCCCTACCCTCATCCGCCCCCACAGGGCCACTATGCCCATCGTCCCACTCCCCCAATTCGAGGCCGACCTTGCCGCCCTCCACGAGGAGGACCGCAAGCTCTATGAGAGCCTCAAGGCTCCCAAGACCCTTGTCGTCCGCTTCGGCGCCATGAAGCTCGTCGGCGAGTTCCCCTCCAGCGGCGACATCAAGCCCGGGTGCGGGTCAAAGCTCGTCGTCCGCACCCACCGCGGCACGGAGCTGGGCGAGATGCTCGCCAGCACCTGCCCGAACTCCGGCTGCTCCAAGAGCGTCAGCCGCCAGGAGATGCTCGAGTACATCGAGAACTCCGGCGGACGCGACTACCCCTTCTTCACCGACGGCAAGGTCCTCCGCATCGCCACCCCGGAAGACCTCGACGCCCAGGCCAAGCTCGAACAATCCAAGCACGAGCTCCGCGCGATCGCCAAGGCCCGCGCCCAGGAACTGCGCCTCCCCTGCAAGGTCGTTGACGTCGAGCCGATCCTGGGCGGCGAGCGCCTCACCGTCTTCTATCTCTCCGAAGAGCGCGTCGACTTCCGCGAATTGGTCCGCGTCCTCCAGCAGGATTTCAAGGTCCGCGTCGACCTGCGCCTGGTCGGCTCGCGCGACGAGGCCCGCCTGACCGCCGACTACGAAAAGTGCGGGCAGTACTGCTGCTGCAAGAACTTCCTCAAAGTCCTCAAGCCCGTGTCGATGAAGTCGGCCAAGATCCAGAAGGCCACGCTCGACCCGCTCAAAATCTCCGGGCGCTGCGGGCGGCTCATGTGCTGCCTCCGATACGAGGACGAGACCTACGACGATCTCCGCAAGCGCCTTCCCAAGAAGAAGTCGCGCGTGGGCACGCCCGAGGGCGACGGCCTGGTCATCGATTCGCAGATCCTGACACAGCTCGTGCTCGTCGAACTCGACGAACTCGAGGCCGACGGCAAGATCAAGCAGGTCGCCGTCCCCGTCGAGGAGCTCACCGCGCCCGTGAACGCCGTCGCGCCCGTCCGGGCGATGCCAAGTCCGCGTGATTCGCGCGACACGCGTGGCCCTCGCCCCGGCCCGCCGCGGTTGCGGCCGCAGGCCGGAGGTGCCAGTATAACCGGCCACCCGCCGGGGATCTGCCGGCGGCCCCCTCACCCCTCTCTGCAGCCCATGTCGCACTCGATCGTCCCGGCCCCAGCTTCCTTGTTGACAGACGCGGTGGCTGGATATATCTCTGGCGCTCGCCCCGGCGCCGCGCCCCTCGCGACCGAGCCTGACGACCTCGCCTTCATGGCCCTGGCCCTGGAGGAGGCCCGTCTGGCGGAGCGGGAGGGGGAGGTACCGGTCGGGGCGGTGCTCGTCCGGAGGGGTGAGGTCATCGCCCGGGCGCGCAACCGCCGCGAGACCCATGGCGATCCGACCGCCCACGCCGAGATGCTCCTCATCCGGGAGGCGGTGGGATCGGGGACCATGGGGGGCGGGTGGAGGTTCACCGAGGTCACCCTGTACGTCACGCTGGAGCCCTGCGTGATGTGCATGGGGGCGTCCGTTCTGGCGAGGATTCCCCGACTGGTCTACGGTTGCTCCGACCCCAAGGGCGGGGCGGCGCGCACGCTCTACCAGCTCGGGAACGATCCCCGACTGAACCACCGGGTCGAGGTGGTCGGCGGGGTGAGGGGGGAGGAAGCGGGGGACCTGCTCCGCGACTTCTTCCGGCGGCTCCGGGCCCGCCCCCGCGGCGGGGCCGGACCCTAGCTCTTTGAACGATAGCGATGGCATGGCCCGCGGTGGCGGGGAGGCCCGGGTGCACAGATCGCCCGGCGCTCCGCTCCGCAGTCAAGTCGCGGAGAGGTGGCCGAGCGGTTGAAGGCGCCTGACTCGAAATCAGGTTTACCCGTGAGGGTAACGGGGGTTCGAATCCCTCCCTCTCCGCCACACGTTTCCTGCCGGCCCGGATCCCGTCCCCGAGCGCTTCCCGCCCCGGACCGGATCCCGCCGGGGCGGCTTCGTGGGGAGAGGTGACCGAGTGGCCGAAGGTGCACGACTGGAAATCGTGTGTACCCCAAAAGGGTACCGAGGGTTCGAATCCCTCCCTCTCCGCCACCCCCACGGCGATCGGTCGGTGGCGAATCCAGGGGCCATCCACAGGTGCTCGCGGTCAGGAGGGATCGTCGGGTCCCGGGCGACCGGGTGCGGCGAACCCCGCCAGGTCCGGAAGGAAGCAACGGTAGTCGAATACCCGGTGTGTCCGGCCGACCCGGCGATCCCTCGTGACCGCGAGCGCCTCCCCCCGCGAGGCGTACTCCCCCTCCCCACGAACCCACCACCCGGCGCGCCCCTCCCGGCGCGTCCCCGGCGCCCATGAGCTACCTGGCCATCGCGCGCAAGTGGCGGCCCCAGCGCTTCGAGGACCTGGTGGGACAGGGGCACGTCACCCGCACCCTCCAGAACGCGATCCGCATGGGGCGTGTCCACCACGCCTTCCTGTTCACCGGGGCGCGCGGGGTGGGCAAGACCTCGGCGGCGCGGATCCTCGCCAAGGCCCTCCAGTGCGAGAACGGCCCGGCGGACAACCCTTGCAACGAGTGCGGGGCCTGCCGGGAGATCACCGCCGGATCCCACCCCGACGTCGTCGAGATCGACGCCGCCTCGAACAACCGGGTCGACGACGTCCGGGACCTCATCGAGAAGGTGCGCTACCTCCCCGCCCGGGGCAGGCGCCGCATCTACATCGTCGACGAGGTCCACATGGTGACCACGCAGGCGTTCAACGCCCTGCTGAAGACCCTGGAGGAGCCTCCCCCCCACGTCGTCTTCATCTTCGCCACCACCGATCCCCAGAAGATCCTCGACACCGTCCTCAGCCGCTGCCAGCGCTTCGACTTCAAGATGATCCCGGTGCGGACCATCCACGAGCGGCTGAAGGAGATCTGCGCCACCGACGGGGTGAGGATCACCGACGGGGCGCTTCTCCTGGTGGCCCGGGAGGCGGGCGGGTCGATGCGGGACGCCCAGAGCCTGCTGGACCAGGTGCTCTCCTTCGGCGAGGGGGAGCTGACCGAGGAGCAGGTGGTCCAGACCCTGGGCTTCATCGACCGCACCCTGCTCCACGACGTGATCGAGGCCGTCGTCGTCGGCGATCCCGCCCGGGCCCTGGACGGCGTGCGGCGGGTCCAGGAGTTCGGCTACGACGCCCGCCAGTTCGCCAAGGAGCTGCTGGAGGCGCTGCGCCACCTGATGGTCATCGCCCTCGTCCCGGACGCCTCCCGCCTCGTGGACCTCCCCGCCGACGAGCAGCAGCGCCTGAAGGCCCTCGCCGCGGGGACCACCCCCGAGGCGATCCAGCGGCGGTTCGACCTGCTGGCGGGAGCCCTGGACGACATCGCCCGGTCGGAGACTCCGGGCATGATCCTGGAGGTCTCGGTCCTGCGCCTGGCGCGGGTGAGGCCGTACGTGCCCGTCGAGGCGCTGGTGGAGCGGCTGGTGGCCCTGGAGCGGCGCCTCGCCTC
>JABWBC010000225.1 GCA_013360695.1 Phycisphaerales bacterium | reverse complement strand
GCCAGGCCCTGCCCGCGCACCTGCCCGCGCCGCCACTGGTCCGTCGCGAACCGCTTGAGGGCCGCACGCACGAGCGAGCGTGCGCTCCCCGCGCCGGGATCCGCCCGATCGAAAAGCCCGCGCGCCAGCACCACATCCGCGAAGAACGCCTGGGTTAGGTCGAGGGCTTCATCGCGCGTGCGCGTCAATCGCCGCGCGCACGCGTAGACCGGCGGCCAGTAGAGCTTTGCGCACTCATCAAACGCCGCCCGCCTTGTCCCCTCGTCGTCGCTGCGCACACGCTCGATCAGCGTCCAGCAGGTCGTGACGAACGATGCCCCGGTCTGTTCCATCGTGTTTCGCACGCCGGATTCTCCCACGAGCTTCCTATAATAATGAAGCCCATGCGTATCACCAAGGGAAACCCGGAGATTCGCGTGGACCGACGCCGATCCGAAGACGATCGCGTGGGCGAGGGCTATCACGCCGCGCGGCGAATCCTCGCCTCGCTCGCCCCCACCACACCCACCAGCCTCACCCCGCCCGGCTATCAGCTCCTCGACACGCTGGGCGTCGGCGGCGGCGGCGCGACATTCCTCGCGCTGCGCGAGGGCTCCGATCGCCCCGTCGCGCTCAAGGTGCTTCATGCGCACGCCGCACCGGGGCCCGCGCGTCAGCGCGCCTGGCGCGAACTCGACCTCTTGCAGGAAACGCACCTTCCCTGCCTGCCGCGCCTGCTCGACTACGGCGTCACCGGCGATCGGCTCTTCATCGCCACGGAGTTCGTCAGCGGGCAGCGCCTCGACGAGCACGCGCGGGCCGCGCCAGCGTCGCGCGACAGGTGGAACCAGCTCGCCGAGACGCTCGCTCGCGTCGCCGACGCCGTTCACTCGCTCAACGAACGCGGCATCATCCACCGCGACCTCAAGCCCTCCAACATCCTGATCGCCAGCGACGGATCGCCGTTCATCATTGATCTCGGCGTCGCGGCGCTGGCCGCCCGCGACGCGGCGGAGACGCTCACCGCCGACGGCGTGCCGATCGGGACGCCCGCGTTCATGTCGCCCGAGCAGGCACGCGGCGAGCGCGACCTGTTCTCGATCCGCTCCGACGTGTACGCGCTGGGCGCGACGGCATGCGCGGTGCTGACCGGGCGAACGCCGCACGATCTGGAGGGCGTGTCGCTCCACGAAGCGGTACGACGGGTGGGGAGCGAGCCGGCGCGCGACGCGCGGACTCTGGAACCTGACCTACCGAGACCGCTGGCCGCAATCATTGCCAAGGCGTGTGCGGCTCATCCGCGCGAGCGCTACGCAACCGCGGCGGAACTGGCGGAGGACCTGCGCAGGTTCATCCGACGCGAGCCGGTGCTGGCGACACGCCCGGGCGCGTGGCAACGCGCGGTGAGGTGGGTGGGAAAACACCCGGTCGCGGCGACGGCGATCCTGTGCGCGGGGATGGTGGCGGGAACAGCGGGAGCGGCCGTCGCGATCGTCAAGTGGCTTGCCAAGACACCCATGACAATCGTGGTACGTGACACAAGCCCGCAAACGGCAGAGTTGCTTGCGTTCGACGGAACAACACTTCACCCGTGGCAGAGCAACCAGGGGTTTCCGATCGGCTTCCGCTCGCTTATCTCCGATGGTGGCTGGCCCACTCATGGAAATCGCGCCTTGCTTCAACTTGCTCGCACAATTCCACGCGATGTTGAGCACGTCTTGATCTGCTATGACGCTGATCACCCAACCCGAGTACTGTGGCGGACCCCTACGCGCGCTCCCGGTATCCGTCTGCCAGAGGCCGCGGCGAATTGGCTCCGCGGCGATCCCGATCCGACATTCCGCTGCACCGTCGTCACGACCGGGAACATCATGGGCGATGGCGCACCGGAAGTCGTCGTTGCGTTGGGCCACTCGCAGCAATCGCCGACATGCGTTCGCGTCTATGACTTGAACGGTCGGGTACTCTGGCAGGGCTGGCATCACGGACAGATCGACAGCATGATCTGGCTCGAGCACGAGCGGCTTCTCGTCTGCTCGGGCGTGTCCGAGGATTCTGTGAGTGGCGACCTGGTCACGGAACTCGGCCGACAGAGAGCGTCGCCAGTTTTGTTTGCGATCCGTGTGCCGGGCTCTCCATCCGCCGATGTCGCGATTGTGACCTCCTGGACCAAGATGGCGGACAGGTTGGTCGCGTGGAGCCGCACGATGCCGGCTTCTTTCGCGGATGTCGTGGCGTCGACCGAGGTGACGTCCTGCCCGGATGGGCCGATCTGCTTCTCAATCCTGTCGAGACATGATCGGATGCCGCTCGCCACCATGAGCGTCGACGCGCGTGGCGAACTTGTTGGCGAGCCCAAGGTGGCGCCGCAAGCTCGCGTAAGCCTGGGACGCTTGCAGAATGAAGTTCGCTTGATCGAGCCGGGAAGTGAGGATTCTGGAGCACTTGCTCCTATGGGCGATTCGCTGCTGCGTATCAGCGGGCGTCCCTTTTCAAGGAGCGACCTCATGATGAATCCGAAGCTGATCGCGATCCCCCTGAGTCTGCTGGCCGTCCCCGCACTTGCCACGACCATCAACGATGGACTCGTGGGCTTCTTTCCGTTCGAGGGCACGCCCTACGACGGCATGAACCACTGCTACAACATTCAGACTTACGGTGCGCCAACGTACGACCGCGGCGCGGTCGGGCGCGCCATCCGGTTCGATGGCGTCGATGATGCGCTGGCCGTGGATCACAATGGCGAGCTGAGCTTCGACATGGACACCGACTCCTTCTCGCTGGCGTTCTACGTCAAGTGGGACGGCGGCTCGGGCGATCGGACGGTGATGCAGGATCGCTGGGGCGACAACACTTCTGTCTCGTACTCCGCAGGATTCAACGGGAGCCGCGACGAGTTCAACTGCGACTCGTGGTACTCGACCAGCGGCACCAACTTTTCTGTCGACACCAACAAGCATCAGTTCGTCAACGAGTGGCGGCACGTCGCGATCACCTTCGACGCGTCAACCGGCATCAAGTCGTTGTACGTCGATGGTTATCTTGTCGATCAGGCTACGCGTCCCAACCAACTCTACGACGACCCGAACAACACGCGCATTACGGTCGGCGCATATTGGGAATCAAGCAATGATCTGTCTAACTACTTTGACGGCCTTCTCGACGAGCTCCGCATCTACAACCGCGTGCTCTCGGAGAGCGAGGTAAACGAACTCGTCGACCTCAGGCCGTGCATCGCCGACGTGGTCCCGGACGGCTTCTTGACTGGCGACGACTACGACGCGTTCGCGGAGTCGTTTGAGAACGGCTGCCCGTAACGCCTCGACGCCCCTTGAATCGCCCTCGGCCGGACTTGGCCGATCTCGCAGGCGGAGGGCGCTGGTTCCGAGGGCTTCCGCTGGCCTCACCGACCCGGCCGCTCCACCCGCCCGCGGTCGAAACCACGACCGAGCCACGCCGAGCACGCGATTCAGGCCGAGTTCCGATGATTTGAACACACCTCGCAACCCCGCGCTCGACCGGAGCGCGGGGTTGTTGTTCTCGCGGGGCGTCCGCCGCCCGATCGCGATGTCGGGACCAGGTGAGACGGATCCCGATTGGATCTCGGGCAAGGGAAAGGGGGAAGACGCAAGCGCGCCCGTGGGCCGCTCTAGGTTCGCCGGTCACGCCGTGGTCACGACCAAAGCGCGCCAAGATCGCGAGTTTGCATCTTTCGTGACCGTCCGGGGACACCGAGTATGCACTTGGGGGCAACTCCGGGCACTAGGAAAGCGGGGAACGAGCCCCTCGGGACCGATCGCCGTAAGCCCCGACAACGTCGCCACTTGGCACGCAGGGCACCGCCCGTCACGCCTGGTCACAAAAACCCGTAAGTGCTTGGAAAAACTGGGGATCTAGGATTTGAA
>JABWBC010000066.1 GCA_013360695.1 Phycisphaerales bacterium | reverse complement strand
TCCCGGAGACGAGCCAGGTGCCGATGAACCCGCCGCGCAGCGCGCCGCGCGGCAGGGGCAAAGGTTCGGGGTTGGAGCTGGTGACCTGGAAGGCGGAGTCCTGCACGCCGGGCTGGGCCGCGGCGGGTGCGAGCGCGGGGCGCGTGTCGAACGCCCACCAGAGGAGGAGGTAGGCCCGCCACAAGGCCCAGACGGGGAAGAAGACGATCTTCGACATGAGGCTGAGGACGGAGAGCATGACGGACCTCCCGCGCGGGGCGCGCCGAGCGTTTGTTGGGAAAGGGGGTGTCGCGGTTTCAGGGCTGAAATGAAGAGGATTCAACGCGAAGAGCGCGGAGGCGTAGAGGACAGGAAGTCGGAGGGATCGGAGGGGAGCAGTGGGACGCGGAGGCATGCGGGAGTGGGGAAGAGAAGTCGCGGAGTCACGGAGGGAAGGGGCACTTGGCGTGTTCATCGCTCACGGCACGAAGAGGGCGGTAGGCAAGGAAGATGTCGGCGCGGAGTTCCGACCTACCGCGTGGTGCCCTGCGCGATCCGGGGATGTTGTTCGTCCATTGCGGACGAGCCGGGCTCTTGCCATTGAAACCGGGGCGTGCGAGTTCGGTAGTATCTGTGCATGACGATACTCTCGCTGGGGCCGGTGGCGCGACCATCGCGTATCAACGCGATCGACGTGGCGCGCGGCTTTGCGCTTTTGGGCATTCTGGCGGTGAATATCAAGTTCTTCGCCGAGCCGTTCGGGGCGATGATGCAGCTCGCGCCGCCCGAGGGCATCGGCAACATGATCGTCCACTACTTCACCAAAATCTTCTGCGAGGGGAAGTTCTATCCGCTCTTCTCGATGCTCTTTGGTATGGGCCTCATGCTGCAGCGCGGCAGGGCGGACGAGGCGGGACGATCGATCTACAAGCCGTACTTGCGAAGGCTGGTGGCGCTGTTCCTGATCGGCCTGTCGCACGCGCTGCTGTTGTGGTATGGCGACATTCTGTTTGTGTACAGCCTGGCCGGGACGGTGCTGCTGTTCCTTTCGAGCTGCCGCCCCAAGACGCTGCTGATCGTCGGGAGCGTGTTTCTCTTCCTGTCGCTGACGCTGTCGGGCGGGTTTCAGGCCCTCAGCATGTACAACCTGGAGCAGGTGAAGCAGGCCGAGCAGAAGGCCGACACGGGGGGGTCGGCGACGCCAAAGCCGGAGGGAGCGAACGCCGGTGAAGCCGGTACCCCGCCCGCGGCCGCTGTACCAGCCACGGCACCGGCCACGTCCGGCGAAGCGCCAGCAACAGACGCCGCCAACGCGGCGACCGGCGCTGCGGCGGGCGCGAACGCCGGAGGCGGGGCGGGCAACCAGGATTTCGAGCGGTTTCTCGATCGCACGTTCTCGCCCAAGGTCGCCGAGTTCTTCAAGAAAATGACGCAGGGCAAGGTGACGGGCGGGCCGAAGGACGCGCTGTGGATGGCGGCGGAGGAGTCGGCGTACCGCGACGGCGGGTTCTTTTCCGCGCTGGCGATTCGCGCGTTGTCGTGGGGCATCTTCCTGATCGTGTGCGTGGTGGGCTTCTTCTGGCAGGTGGGCGCGCTCTTCTGCCTCGGCGGTGCACTGCTCAAGCTCCGGTTCTTCGATCCTGATCGCGCCCACTGGCGGAAGCGCGCCTTCGTGCTGGGCGTCGTGCTGGGTCTGCCCTTGTCGGTGGTGGGCGTCTTCGGGCTCGACATGCTCCCGAACCACAAGGTCATCGCGGGCGTGGCGATGAGCTTCGGGATCAACCTCGGCGGGCCGCTGATGGCCCTGGCGTATATCTCGATCTGGGCGACGCTGGTCGAGCGCGGCGTGTTTTCGGGGCTGACACGGGCGCTGGCCAACGCCGGGCGGATGGCGCTGACGAACTACCTGTGCCAGACGCTGATCTGCACCACCATCTTTTACTGGTACGGCTTTGGGCTGTTCGGTTCGTTCAACGAGGTGCAGCGTCTGGGCGTGGTGCTGGCGGTGTACGCCGTGGAGCTTGCGTGGAGCGCGTGGTGGCTGGCGCGGTTCCGCTTCGGGCCGATGGAGTGGCTGTGGCGGACGATCACATATTGGAAGTTGCAGCCTATGAACCGGGCCGAATGAGTCTTGCGCCGGGCGATTCCCGGCGCGCGGATCAACTCGCGCCCGGGGTATCGGGAGGGTTGGGGGCCTGATCGCGCTGGGCGATGGCGCGGTTGCCCTCGTCGTTGGCGCGGATGACGCGCCCGCCGCCCTTGGCCAGTTTGGGCATGGGCCGGCGCGGGTCGACGGAGCCCTGGATCCATCCGTCGACGATCATGGCCTCGATGGTCTGGAGGACCTTGGAGACGTGGTGCCAGGCTTCGCTATCGGGGGCGGAGGCCATGATGGAGTTCTGGATGGCGGTGATGATGTCCTTGGCGTCGCGCGAGGCGCGCAGGGCGTCGATCACGATTTTGTAGTAGCCGCTGACGGGCAGGACCTTGGGTCCGCGCCGGTAGCATTCGATGCGGTGGATGCGGCCGCCCTCGAGGTTGCCCAGGGCGTCCTTGGCGGCGCCGGTGAGATTGAGCTTGTAGACGTTGTACTTGTCGAGCTCGAAGGCGGCGCTTGAGCCGCTGATCCACTCGACGATCTGCTTGGACGCGCCGAGGTCGAACGAGCCGAAGCCGGGCCGGTCGATGGTCTCGGTGGCGAAGCCTCCTTGGGCGAGCCACTGCCAGGCGCGCCGGGGGTCGAGCTTGAGGCCGGCTTCCTTGGCGATGGCGGAGCAGTGCTGCTGGAGGTCGGTGAAGCAGCCGTTGGAGGCGTACCAGAACTGGGCGAACTGGATGTGCTGTCGGATGTTATGGCGGTTCTTCTCGTCGAAGCGGGAGAGGAGCCACTTGCGGGGGAGTTGGTTGCGGTCCAGTTCGAGGATGGTGTAGGCCGCATCGCGCGCGGAGTGATGGGCGAGCGTCATGCCCGCGGCGAGGATGGGGTCGGCGAAGCCGGCGGCCTCGCCGACGACGAACCAGTTGTCGCCCACCAGCCGGGCCGCCACCTGCGACCAGTCTTTCGTTGATTCGATCGGGCGGTATTGGCGGGCCTTGGCCAGGAGCGTGGCGATTTCTTTCTGCTCAGCCAGCGCCCGGAGATAGAGCTCTTCGGGTTTGTGTCCGGTGCGGCGGTAGTGCTCGGCGGGGCAGATGAGGCCGACCGAGGCCTTGCTGGGTCCCATCGGAATGAACCAGATCCAGCCGTAGGGGAGGGAGCGGACCTGCACGCGCGTGCCGCCCACGCCGATTTTGACGGCCCACTCGGCGTTGTCCCAGTAGCTCCAGACGGCGATGTTCTTGAGTTCCTCGGGGATTGTGACATCGATGTTGAGGGCGCGTCGGAGGATGCCGGCGGTGCCCGAAGCGTCGATGTAATATCGCGCGGTGACGATCTCGCCGGAGTCCAGGCGCAGGCCGCTGATCCGATCGGCGTCGACCATTACTTCGCGGACGAGGGTTTCCTGGCGCCAGCGCGCTCCCAAGGAAACGGCGTGCTCGGCGAGGATGGTGTCGTAGACCTCGCGGTCGACCTGGAAGGCGGTGAAGCGACGCTGGCCCTCGAACCGGGCGGGGCGCGGCTCGTCCTTGAACTGCTCGACGGGGTAGAAGTCAAAGTCCCACACGTCCTGGTTGCGCCCCCAGGTGTAGGACGCGCCGAGCTTGATGGGGAAGTCGGCGGCCTCGACCTTGTCCCACACGCCCATCTCGTCGAGTATGGCGCTGATGCCGGGGAGCTGACTCTCGCCGATGTGGGGACGCGGGAACTTCTCCTTCTCGATCATGACCACGCGGAGAGTGGGGTTGTACTTGAGCAGGATGGCGGCGGCGGTGGCGCCGGCGGGCCCGGCGCCGATGATCGCGACGTCGAGCGCTTTGGCGTGGTCTGGATGGTCGGGCATGGCATTCCCCACGGTTGAGACCGCACAGCGTAACGGACTGGGCGCGAGGCTCCAAGGCCTTGCGGGGTCTTGGGGGCATCGGTTCGTTGAGAGCAACGTCCGATAGCGAGCGCGGGATTGTCCCGAGTGGGGGCCGGAGGGCGTCAACTTCCCAGACGGTCCGAAAGTCATGGCCCGCGCGTGCCGATTCTCATGTCGACGTTGATGGGTGCATCGTCCCCCGACCAGACGAGGGAGCTAGCGGCATGAGCTCGGCCACAGAGAACAAGGACCAAGTCGTTTCCTCCGCGATCCGCGAGATCTCGCACATCGCGACACTCCCGGAGATCACGCTCAAGATCGTGGAGCTGGTGGAGGACCCCAAGTCCACCGCCCAGGATCTGCACAAGGTCATCTCCAACGACCCGGCGCTGTGCAGCCGAATCCTCAAGGTCGTGAACTCGTCCTTCTACGGGCTGCCGGGCCAGATCGCGTCGATCAACCGGGCGATCGTGATGCTCGGGCTGAACGCCGTCAAGAACATTGCGATCGCGGCGAGCCTCGCGAAGCTGTTCCGCGGGGGTGAGCTGACGCCGAACTTCTCGGCTCGCGATTTGTGGAACCATTCCACGGCGGTCGCGGCGACGTGCAAGGTGATCGCGGATTCGCTTCGTCTTGGCCTGTCGGACGAGGCATTCCTGGCGGGCCTGATCCACGACATCGGCGTGATGGTGGAGATGCAGTACGACCGCAACAAGCTGATCGAAGTGCTGGAGACGGTGAAGTGCGACAGCAACGGCGTGCCGCAGGTCAACATGCGCGAGGTCGAGGGCAAGGTCTTCGGCGCGACGCACACGGAGTTTGGCGCGGGGCTGGCGGAGAAGTGGAAGTTCCCCAAGAGCTTCTCGCTGGTGACGGGCTTCCACCACAACCCGCTGGAATTGCCCGCCGAGAGCCGCACGCTGACGACGATCGTTCACATCGCGGACCGCCTGGCCGCCGAGGCCGCCGCGGGATTCCGCCTGGACCTTCAGTCGCTGGAGGTGGGGGCGGATGTTCGGGATGCGATCAAGCTGTCGAGCGAAAAGTTCGAGGAGATCCGGAAGAATCTGCCCGCCGCACTCAAAAATGTGGGCAATCTGCTGGCCTAGGTCGATAACACCTTGCCCGGTTTGACACCGAAACCGGGAATGGAGAACGGCGGAACCTCCCGCGGCAATCAAGAGCGATCACGCCTCCGGGCGACAAGACTCTCTCTTTCTCCCTCCGGGCGGCTGCAAGAAATTCTTGTGGCCGCCTTTTTTCTTAGGCGTCTTTGACGCGAGAACGCCATGTTTTCAGGGACTCGTGGCGTGTGAGGTCATAGGCCAAGGGCGTGACCGTGATGCAGCCGGCCTTGAGCAGGTCAACGTCGGAGCCTTCGGCGGTGGCGTGGAAGTCCAGGCCGTGGCCGGCGGCCCAGTAGTAGACCTGACCTCCGGGGCTGACGCGGCGCTCGTAGCGGTCGACCAGGCCATGCGCGTTCATGGGGCAGATGCGAATTGGGGGCATTGCCCGCTCGGCCTCGACGCGCGGGATGTTGATGCTGAGGCACTCGTGGCGATCAGGCAATCCTTGCGCGATGAGTTGTTCGATGGTCTTGCGGGCTTCGCGGGCAGCGACGTCGAAGCGCGAGTGTTCGCCCGCGAGCATCATGCTGACGGCGATGGAGGGGACGCCGAGGAAGGCGGCCTCGATGGCGGCGGCGACGGTGCCGGAGTAGATGACGTTGATGCCGCAGTTGGCGCCGGCGTTCATGCCGGAGATGACCAGGTCGGGGCGTGAGCCTTGGCCGAAGCGTTCGGGCCAGAGGCAGGAGAGGGCGAGCTTGACGCAATCGGCGGGTCGGCCGTCGACGGCGATGCCCTTGACGACGGGGGTGCCGATGTCGATGGACTCGACGCGGGTCATAAGGGGGGAGTTGAAGGTCACGCCGTGCGAGGTGGCGGATTGGACTTCGAGCGGCGCGACGCAGAGGACCTCGCCGAGCGGGGGTCCGAAGGCGGGATCGATGAGCGCGGAGTACATGGCGGCGATGCCGGGCGCGCGGATGCCGTCGTCGTTGGTGAGGAGGATGCGCATGGGGGAGGATAAGCGCGCGTTTTGTCAGCCCGCGCGGAAACAAAAAGGAAGCGGGCCGCCCGATGAGGAGCGGCCCGCGCGTGAGAATCACGAGCGTCGGCCTTCGAGGATCAACGCGAGGTTGAAGCCGCGAGGTGACGGGAGTCCGATCAGCGGCGACGACGCGCGGCGGCCAGAGCGCCGACGCCCAGGAGGGCCAAGGCGCCCGGGGTGGGGACGTTCTCAGTCTTCCAGCGGCCGTGGGTGACGTCGAGGGAGAACTTGACGGGGTCTGAGCCGACGTTGACGAAGGCGTTGTTGTCCCAGTCGGCGAGGTTCTCGCCGTAGCTCATGCTCCAGCCGTGGGCGACGGAGCGGAACTTGAAGCCGTAACCGCCGGCGGCGATGTTGAAGGTGCCTTCATAGAGGCCGTTGCCCATGTCGGTGAGCGTACCGATGGGAGCGGACCATCCGTTGAAGTCACCGATGATCTCGAAGCCGGTGCCGCCCTGGTCGACGTAGCCGACGCGCTGGTAGTTGGGCGACCAGCCGTCGTTGGGGTTGACGTTGTCGTAGAAGAAGATGTCGATGGGGTTGCCGTTCGAAGACACCTTGACGTTGCCGGTGGACGGCCAGTACTGAGACCAGTCGCCGATGTTGAGCTTGAACTCGTTGATGCCGGCGCCGGTGCTGGGGATGGTCGCGCCCCACACGCCGCCGCCGAGATCGTTGAGGACGACGCCCGTGCCGTTGTCCCAGCCGTTGAAGTTGCCGACCGCCTGGATGGCGGCCGAGGCGCTGGCGGTGAGCGCAGCGACAGCGAGAACCGAAGCCACACAAGTCATACGCATTTGGAAACCCTCCTAATCGATGAATCCCGGCGCGGAAACGCCGTGGTCTGTCTCTCGCACAAGGATAGTGCCGCGCGGCGTGTGCTCCAAGCCAATTTCCGCATGAAACCATGCGGGAATGCCGGAGCGAGATACACGCGAATCACGGCGACGGGGAGGCGGGATCCGGGGTGTTCACGCGGGCCAGCGCGGGAATTGGCCCTTGCAACTTCCGATCACGTACCCAAAAGGGCCCCGAAATCCGTGCGATCGGCGGGCGCGGGAGGCGGGCGGTTCGCGGCTATTGTGTGGGTTCTCGGGCGTTCGGGATTCCCCCCGTTTGCGGTCGGAACTCGCCCGGGGCTCGACGATTTTTCGCGCGGCTTGGACGCGCGGCAGGGGTGCAAGGCATGGCGTTCTTCGATTCGATTCTGAGCGCGGTCGGCAACACGCCGCTGGTGAAGCTGAACAAGGTCGTGCCCGCGGGGGCGGCGACGGTGCTCGTCAAGTGCGAGTACATGAACCCGACGGGCTCGATCAAGGACCGCATGGCGGTGCACGTCCTGAACGAGTCGGAGAAGAAGGGGCTGATCAAGCCGGGGATGCTGATCGTGGAGAACACGAGCGGCAACACGGGGCAGGGCGTGGCGATGTGGGCCGCGGTGCGCGGGTACAAGTGCGTCTTCACCATGCCCGACAAGATGAGCCTCGAGAAGGTGAACATGCTCAAGGCGTTCGGCGCGGAGGTGGTGATCACGCCGACCGACGTGCCCGGCGACTCGCCGCAGCACTATGTCGAGACGGCCAAGCGCATCGCGCGCGAGCAGAACGGCTTCTACGTCAATCAGTACCACAACCCGCTCAACATCGACGCCCACGAGCTCTCCACCGGCCCGGAGATCTGGCGCCAGACCGAGGGGAAGATGGACGTGTACGTCGCGGGCGCGGGCACGGGCGGCACGGTGTCGGGCGCGGCACGCTTCTTCAAGAAGAACAAGCACCCGGTGAAGGTCGTCGGCGTCGATCCGATCGGCTCGGTGCATTATCACTACTTCTATACAAAGACCATGCCGACGCCGCACGTCTACAAGGTCGAGGGCGTCGGCGAGGACATCCTGTGCGACGCGATGGATTACTCGGTGGTCGATGAGTTCCGCCAGGTGAACGACAAGGAGTCGTTCCTCATGGCCCGCCGGCTCGTGCGCGAGGAAGGACTCTTCTGCGGCGGATCGAGCGGGAGCAACGTTCACATCGCGGTGCAGATCGCCAAGGAAATTGGCCCGGGCAAGACGGTCGTCACCGTGCTCCCCGATTCGGCCACGCGCTACACCACCAAGTTCCTGAGCGACCAGTGGATGAAGGACTACGGCTTCCTGGGGAGCGATTACGACCTCGGCGTGGTCGAGGACATCATGAAGGCACGCCCGACGCAGCAGGTCATCACCTGCAACGAGACCGACACCGTCGGCTCGGTCGTCGAGATCATGCGCAAGGCCGGCGTGTCGCAGGTTCCGGTGCTCGATGCCAAGAAGCGCCCCGCGAAGATGGTGCACGAACTCGATGTTCTCCGCGGCCTGCAGAGCGGCGCGGTTACCAACACCAGCCCCGTCCACAACGTGGCCCAACCGATCGGCGGGCTCATCTATCCCAAGGCGCGGGTGGAAGAACTCTTCCGCATCTTCGAAACCGATCAGGTCGCGATCGTGGTCGACGCCGAGAAGATCGTGGGCGTGATCGGCAAGATCGATGTCATTGATTACATGGGGAGGAGAGGGAAGTAACGGACGGTTCGCACACCCAATTAGGTGGTGGAGCCGACTTATCAACAACCTGTCCACCGACCACCGAAACCACTTGACAGATGTACGGGGGGGGGTAGGGTGGTGATATGTGGAAGCTGGCGGCCATCGTGCTTGCTGGGCTTGGCCTTAGGCTCGCGGAGTCGCGGGTTGAGGCCGCCCCTCCCGACGACATCAAGGCGTGGCTGAGTAAGCAGATCGAAGAGGCCTCGGGCAACTTCGGCGGTCGAGCCTTCAAGATTCAGTATCGCGTGGAGTCCCAGGAGAAGCTCGATACGGGCGAACTGGCCCGCCTGCGAGAGAAGTTGAAGAACCTGCCGGAGCACCCCGAAAGAGCGAGGCTTCGGCACTTGGAACAACTCGAAAAGTACGGGCCGGAAGTCCGCAAGCAGACAGTGTGGTTCCGCGACGGCGAGATGCGCGTGAATCGCGAGGCGGGGAACGATCCATCTTCGAAGTACTTCGACTTTGTAAGCCTGAAGGATTCAGGCTGGAAGATGACGCCGGATCAGATGTTCGTGCTGGGTGGACCGGCGGAGCAGCCGGCGGGACACCAGCTTGAGATTCCATCGAAGGCCGTGATGAACGAGGTGCGCGATCTCTTGGCACCCGGTCTGCGCTATCTGGGGAAGCTGGACGGGGTGGAGTTGGTCGAGCAGCAAGACGGCACATGGATCGCGACCCGATCAGAAACGACCGAGCGAGGAGCTTGGAGGTACGAGGTCCGGCTGGGTTGGGAGTCTCCATCGGGTCCGGGGCGTCTGCTTGAGGGCAAGGTCATTGATCAAGCAAACGGAGACGTGGTGCAACGCGTGGTCGCACGGGATTTCGTGAGCGTGAACGGATTCGCGTCGACGGTCGCTTCACCTTTGCTCATGGAGTACAAAGTCGTTCCGGCGCGAGTGTCCTCACTGGAAAGCATCGAGCCAATCGACGCCGCGGAGTTTCGACGGGTGACCGCAATGCCCGCGTTCGATGGCGAGGACGCGATCCGTGGGAAAGTAACGTTCGCACAACTGACGGACCTCTCATCCAAAGAGCCGTCCTTTGTAATTCGCGACAAGAACGGCGATGTGCGGAACCTGGATTTCGCCGACACTCGAGAAGGGCACGATCGCGGGATGCTCCGCACACTGGGGTGGGGCACCGCAGGGGCGCTCGTCGTGCTCCTCGTCTTGCTCAGGGTTCGAAGGGCATCGTGAAAAGAGGAGGTCGAATATGCGGAAGAGACTCTGGATTAATAGTGCTTGCGTGCTGGCGGGCCTGATGTTGGTCGGGTCTGCCGCCGCCACGGGGTGCTATGTGCCCAAGAACAAGGAATGCTGCAGCATCCTTCCACCCACCGGGGATGAGCCCGAGACGGTGGGTTCGTGTCAGGACCAGATCATTTCGAATCCCGTGGTGCCGCATTACGACAATGCTCTCTTGGGTACGCCAGGAAATGAGACCAGGAGCCTCATCCTTCCTGCGTCAACATGCACATGGATTGATTTCGCTCCAAGTGGCGAAGATTGCCTGCCAGTTGGCAATGGGAGTCCGACGTCAGCACAGTGCATAGGAGTCACCATCGGCGGCCCTGCCTGCACGGGCACCTGGGTTCCTCCGTGAGCGAACCGACATGAGCATCAGCCGCCTCATTCTCTGTTCACTCGCAATGCTGGTTGTGTTGCTCCTCGGGCTCGCCAAGTTCATGGACTTGCCCGTCTTCGCCGAAGCGTTGCGATCGTGGACATTGATTCCCAAGTGGGGGGTGCCGATCATCGCGATCGGCATCCCCGCTCTCGAAGTGGCGGGATCGTTGTCGTGGTTGTTGGGTATGCAGCGCCAACGGGCCGGCGTGTTCGTGTTCGGGCTTGTGGGGGTCATGACGCTCGCGTACCTGACGCAGCGATTCCTGTCCGGTCCGCCGACCTGCGGCTGCGTCGGCATTCTGGCGAATTACATGTCTCAACTCGAAACGCTCAACTGGGTGCTGGGGAGGAACGCCGTTCTCCTGGCGGCGATCGGTTGGACGCTGTTGACAGGCAAATCGGTGCCACCCGAGCCTGCTCCGGTGGCGGCGCATGGCGGGTGTTCAACGGCCCGGGGCTTCACGCTCATCGAGACTCTGGTGGTCGTGGCGATCGTCGCGATTCTCATTTCGCTCTTGGCGCCGAGCCTCGGGCGCGTTCGGGACAAGGCGAGGGTCGGCGTGACGCTCTCGAACCTCCGCTCGCACGCGTCGGTCTTCACGGCTTATGCGAGCGATCATAAGGACTTCATGCCCGCCGCGACGTTCCCGACGGGGATCAGCATCGTCCGCTGCCAGTCCCAGGACATCGCGGTCAAAGCCCTGTACTTCGACATGTCCCAGCTCTGGTTTCTGGCGATGGCGGACGGCTATTACTCCGGCGATCCGGCATCCGCTGCGTTTCGTTCGCCGCTCAATCCCTACACGCGGGGTGCGGGCCGAATCCTCGGGTCGGATTACTATTACGCGTGCTCCTTCCTCGCGTCCCCGGAGTTTTACAACGAGAAGACACGGACGGTCTTGCCGCAGCAATTGCGGGGCGTGCGTCTGGGCGAGGTCGTGTACCCGGCGGCGAAAAGCGTGCTCGCGGAATACACGGCTGGGCAGAATTGGGGTCCGCCGGGCGGCGCGTGGGCGTCGTTCATGGACGGGCACGCCGAAGAATCCTCGGTCTCAGATGGGTTTACGCACCGAAGCGGCGACGGCGAAGACTCCCAGTTCATCTACAACGGGCACTTCCCGGCGAACAGCTACCCGCTCCTTCACACGAAGGACGGCGTGCGCGGACGCGACAAGTGACGGCGCGAGGCGGCGAACGTCACTCCGACTTCGACCGTGAGTGCCTGTGATTGTTCGGCTTCTTCTGAGTGGCGGTCGGCGAAGAGCGCGGTGCGGCGCTCTTGCGCGCTTCCCCCGCCGCGTGGCGCGCGAAGTCGCGGAGCAGGGGCTCGTTGACGCTGAGGACGTGGAAGGCGCCGGACTTTTTGGCGTGGACCACGCCGCTGGCCTCCAGCATCTTGATGTGGTGCGAGATCGTGGGCTGCGAGAGCTTGAAGCAGGAGCAGACGTCGGAGCAGGTCTGTTTGCCCGCGGCCCGGATTCCCTCGAGCATCCGCAGGCGCGTGGGGTCGGCCAGGGCCTTGGCGATCTTGACAAAGTCGGCGGCACGCATGTGAATTGATAGGCGAGCGGGGCGGTGCGGGGAGGAGACGGGCGCCCGCGCCCGTGGGAGCAATCGGGCCTTGAAGGCTGGGGCTTGGTCGGAACGGGCGATGCGCCCACGTGAAGCCGGGAACACCGAGTTCGCAACGCGGATGCGGAAGCCACGACGCCGCCGGCCTGCTCGGATGGTGGTCGAGCTTTGCAAAGCCGGGGATTGATCGCGGCCTGATCGCGATGCTCGGAGCTCCCGGTTTTCGGGCGCGATGTGGGGCGATCGCAGGGATTTGGAGGGGTCGTGGTTACGCCGCCAGGTCGATGTCGGGGCCGGCGTCGGGCTCGTCGAAGAGTCCCGACTTGCCCCACTGGCTCTTGGGCAGGTGGCGGTGGTGGATCGAGACGACCCGCGCGACCTGACGCGTGAAGAGTTCGGCCAGCGTGGTGAGTGTCTTCCGCAGCTCGCTTGGGAATGGCGTGCGCTGATCGCGGTAGAAGACCATCACGCCGAGGCACTCGCCCTCGTGGCGGCAGGACATCGCGATCATCTCGGCGTTGCCGACCCATTCCATGCTGTCGCCGAAGGCGCGCATGATGTCGGATTGCCCGCGGAAGCTGACAAGCCCGACGCTGCGTTCGAGCTTGGGGGCAACCACGCCGGCCATGGATTCCAGGAGCACCTCGGCGGAGTCCTTGGGCCCGTCGTAGTTGACGTAGGCGCCGAGGCTGAAATCGCCGCTGGTCGCGGGCAGAAAAATCGCGGCGTTGGTGGGTCCGGTCTTGGTGAGGATGTACTGGAGCGCGGCGCGGAGCAGGCTCTCGATGTCGAGCTCGGCGCGGATGATCGACTGGAACTCGCTCGCCATGCCGGAGGACGCGAGCGTCTCGGAGAGGTCGTTGTACGCACCGGCCAGTTCCTGGCGGCGGGTCTGGTCTTGGTCGAGCTTCTTGCCGCTGAGCTTCTTGCACAGGCGACGCAGGCGGTCGACGCGCTTCTCCCGGGCGCGCATCAGCTTCGCGCGGTCGAGCGTGGCGGCCAGTCGACGCACCAGGTCATTGCCCTCGGCGCGCAGCGAGATCATGTCTGCGGCGCCGCTCTGCATCGCGTGGACCGCGTCGTCGAGACGCGGATCGTCCATCTCGAGCACCACCGCGGTGGCGGGGAAGGCGTCGGAGATTTCCTTGGCGAACTCGTAAGCGTCGCAGTCGGGGAGGTCAACGTGGACGATGAGGAGGTCGAATTCGTGGCGCGTCAGGACGCGGCGGGCTTCGCCGGCGGAGGACGCGAAGACGTTGGCGTCGGTGCGGTCGTGGAGGTACGCCGCCGCGAGGTCCTTGAGGACACGCGAGGCGGTCACGATGAGGACGCGGGCGTCGAGGCGGTTGGGCCTTCCGTGCGCGTTCTCTGGGCTGTTCTCCGGCGTGCGGCTCATCCGTGCGTCCCCGGGAAACCACGGCGCGGCGGTCCATCGCCACGCCTTGCCCAGTTCGTCGGCGATCGGAACCCGCCAGATAAGTCCGGCTTTCAGTTTGCCCGAATAGGCGACACAAACCCACAGGAGAGCGGGGTTAGGGAATGGGAGTCTGGAATGGTGGAACGGGGCGGGCGGGGCGATCAGGAAGCGGTGCGAGAGCGGCGGTTGCGCGCCGATTCGTCGTCGCCATCGAGGCCCAGCATGGGGACGAGGCGGGAGAGCAAGGCGTCGCCCGCGAAGGGCTTGGAGATCACGCCGTCGACGCCCGCGTCGATGGCGCGGTCGGCGGTGTTGACACCGCGACAGACGATAAGGCGGATGTCCTTGAGCGCGGGGTCGGCGCGGAGCCTGCGGCACAGGCCGGGCACGTCGATCCAGGCAAGGCCGAGATCGACGACGATCGCGTGCGGGCGAAAGGCGAGCGTGAGCAGGCCTGCTTCGTAGGCGTCGGCGGAGAAGCGCAGCTCGAATCGCCCGTCGCGCTCCAGGGCTTGGCGTGTGGTGTTGATGGTCTCGGCGTGATCGTCAATGAGGAGAACGCGCTGGCGATCACCCTCGAGCGACTCGGTGGAGATCCCGTTCTGCCGCATGAAGCGGAGGAGTTCCTCGCGCGGGATGCGCCGGAACTTGCTGCCGGGAACGCGGAAGCCGTCAAGGCGGCCGGCGTCGAAGCAGCGGATGATGGTCTGCTGGCTCACCTTGCAGACCAGGGCCGCCTCGCCGGTCGTGAAGATCTTCTTCCCTGCCCAGGGATTGGACGCACCTTGGGTTTCCATCAGCTTCGCCCCCGACTCGTCCCCGCCGAACATCGGGCGGGTAGACGGAAGTACGTTGCGAATCGCGGTTCGGCTCCCCTCTTGGTCCCCACTGGGCCGATTCTGCGCGATTCTGAGTGCCCTCGTCGGTCTTTGTGACCTACCAAAAAGAGAACAACTGCCCGAAAACCACCCGGTTCGCGGGGCACTCCTACGGAAGAAAGACCGAGTTTTTCCTGACGTGCGCGGCGATTGGCCGTCAACCGACGGTTCGCGGCGGGTGGAGCTTTCGCCACTTGGTGACGGCCTCAGGTTCGCGTGGATACAGAGGAAGGAGATCAGAAAGAGTTATCGGACGAATACCGAAGGAGGCCGCCAGGCACGCACGGGGCTCAAGAACCAGGGGGGCGAGGACCAGCCCGCGGGCGGCGGCGGCGGCCTTCATGGCTTCGGGCAGAAACCGATCGGCCAGCAGCACGTCGGCGGGAAGGTCGGCAAGGTCGGCGGCGGACATCAATCGGCCGGGCGGCGGGCTGGCTTGGGAGCCTGCGTGCGGGTTGGGCGTCGCTGGGTCGAAGATCGTGATGTAGGCCGTCTGGTCCTTGGATGAAAGCGCGATGGCGACGCGGCGGGATCGATCGGCGAAGGCGGCATATGCGACCAGGGCGCTGGGCACGCCGAGGCACGCGGCGCCCGTCGACATGGCGAGCATCTGGGCGGTGGCGGCGGCGATGCGCAGGGCCGTGTAGCCCCCCGGACCGATGCTGACGGCGATCGAATCGAGCTCGCGCGGCGTGAGGTTGTTCCGAGCGAAGACGCGCGCGATGGCGGGGAGGAGGTCATCGTCGGCGCCCGGGCGTGTGTCGATGGTCTCGGAATCGAGCACGCGCACGCCGCTCGATTCGACCACGCCGATCGCCACGCCCGGCGCGGGGAGGCCCGGCTGATGGGCGGAGGGGTTGCTGGTCTCGATGGCGAGGCGCACGCGCATGATGAGGAGGCTACGCCGGGAACCGGGGACGCGGCGGGGCGCGGCTCAGAGCGACCGCAGCCAGCGGGCGACGATGCCCGCGGTGTAGGCGGACGCCAGGCCCGCGATGAATGACGCGAAGCTGCTTTCGACGTGATGGTCGGCGCTGTCGCTGATGGTGCGAACGCAGGCGAAGGGGACGGCGTGCTCCAGGCAGACTTGGGCCACGGCGGCTCCTTCCATCTCGACGCAGAGCGCGTCGGGAACGGAGGCGTTGATGGCGAGGCGCGCGCCGTGGGACGCGATGACCCGGTCGCCGGTCGCGATCACGCCGCGGTGGAGCGAGTTTGATTGCGGGCGTCGGGCGAGTTGCTCCCAGGCGCGCTTGGAATCATCGCGGAGGAACTCGCGCGCGGCACTGGCGAGCGCATCGGACATGGCGGCGTCGGACGGCAGGCGCTCGACGCCCAGGAGCGGCACGACGCGCGGCGGGAAGAACGGCGAGGCGTCGAGGTCGTGCTGCACCAGTTCGGTCGCGACGACGACGTCTCCGATCGAGACCTCGGGGCGGAGCGAGCCCGCGACGCCGCTGAAGACGAGGCGATCGACGTTGTGGGCGACGATGAGCTCGGTGGCGGTGGAGGCGGCGGCGACTTTTCCCCAGCGCGAGAAGACGACGACGAGGGGCACGCCATGGCAGGTCGCGTGGATGAAGCGGCGGCCGGCGCGATCGTGGAAACGAGGGTGCTCGAGGCGGGCGACGAGTGCGTCGACCTCTTCGGGCATGGCGCTCATGATGCCGATGGGCATGGGCGAGGGTAGAGCGGGTATCGGCGGTCCAGGAGCGCGGGCGCGAGTCAGCAGCCGAGATCGAACTGCTCAGCAAAGAGGTCGTAATCGTTGCCGTTCACAAAGCCGTCGCGGTTGAAGTCGGCGCGCGGGTCTGCGCTGCCGAACTGTTCTGCGAACATATCGAAATCGTCGTTGGCCACGCGGGCGTCGCGGTTGACATCCGCGCTGGCGCGAATCCAGCGGAACGGCGTGCTCTGGACGCCGTCGTCCATGTACCCGGCGACGACTTCGCCATCATCGGAGACAGCATTTGCGACGGACTCGGTGTTGTTCCCAGCGATTCCGAGGTCTTCGAATCCCAGAAGATCCGACCAGCAGAAGGCGTGGCGAATCGCGCTGGATGTGCTGGGACGGTACCAACCAACGATGAACGACCCGTCAAAGGACACGTCCGAGGCTGCCCCCTCACGATCGTCAGGGAGCGGCACCAGTTTCATGCCGTCGGCCTGTGTCCAGCGGAACGGAAGGGTTCGGTAGTTCTGGTCGTATGTGAATCCCACGATGACTCGTCCGTCGCCCGAGACGGCCGACGCTTCGCCGCCGTTTCCCGCGAGCGCTCCAAGGTCTTGAAGACCGGTTTCCTTGGTCCAGCGGAAAGCGCCAACGCCATTCCCCCACCCGACGATTACACTGCCGTCGTCCGAGATGTCACGCGCTTCACCGGGGGTGATTCCAAACACGCCGAGGTCCTGCATGCCATCTGATTCGGTCCACCGGAAGGCGCGCGGGATCCCGGTCATGACAAACCAGCGGCCGACGACCACGCCACCATCATCCGAGACTGACAGAGCGGTGGCGGACTGATTGTTGATCGACGCAATGACCCTCAGGCCGAGGGATCGGTTCCAGATGTACGGCTGATTGTGCAAACTAGAATTGGCAACGATGCCGACTTCGAAATCGCCCCGCGAAGAGAGGCCCTCGGCACCCGATATCGAATAGGCGTCGAACGCACCTTCGAAGCCAATGTTCGCGGACCAGCGCCAACGTTGAAGAATCTCGTACGGGGGCGCGTGGCTCCATCCGGCGGCGCACAGGCCGCTCGCAGAGAGAGCCCTTACACCGCCTTCGCTCATCGTCGGCGGCAGGAGAATGTCGAATCGACCGCGACAATCTTGGGCGCTCGCGAGCGCAGAGCCCAACGCCAGCACGCACACAAGCACCGCAAGCGTGCTGTGGTTGCGCGGCGAGCATTTGCGGTCGCAAGGACAGAGGGCGCTTCGATTCTGTGCCATGGTGGAGTCCTCCCGAAAACGCGGGACACGCACTCCTTGTGTTCATAATACTCTGTGGACTCGGAAAGAAAACGCGGGCTGAAGGATCGGTGACCATTTGCAAACGAGACCCGCAAACAAGGTCCTCACTCAAGCCGTACGAACAGGTCTGCGCCGCAACGCGTCGTGCGGATTCACAAATGCTTGTGCGATGCGCCCGTGCCGCTCACGCTTCGATCCTCGTCCCGTTCCTCGCGCCTCCACGGGAACGCGCGGGCGTGGTTGGCCTTGCGGACGTCGCGGATGAGGTCGGGCGGCACGGGCGTGGGAGTCGCTCCGGAAGATGTCGGCGCGGAGCACCGACCGGCCAAGGGCGTGGTCATGGCGTGCAAGGCCACGGCCCGGCCATGTGGCCGGGAGATTGGGCTCGCCGCGCGAGGACGGGGAAGTCGTGGCGGATCGGACATGGGCGTATCCGCGCTCTACACTCGCGGCCATGAGTCTCGTCGTCACCGGAACCGTCGGCATTGACACCATCGTCACCCCCAAGGCGCACGCGGAAGGGGTGCTGGGCGGGTCGTGCGCGTATTTCGCGGCCGCCGCGTCGTTCTTCGGGGCGGTGCGGATGGTGGCGGCCGTGGGCGACGATTTCCCGGATGCCCACCGCAAGACGCTGCTGTCGTTCAAGGGGATCGACTCGGCGGGGCTGGAGACAAGGCGTGGCGGCAAGACGTTCTCGTGGGGCGGGAAGTACCTGCCCGGCATGAACAGCCGCGAATCGATGTTCACCGAACTGGGCGTGGTGGGCGAAAAGCCGCCGGAGGTTCCCGCGGCGTATCGCGACTCGAAGTTTGTGTTCCTGGCGAACATGCCGCCCGCGGTACAGGGCGCGATACTGGACCAGTTCCCGTCGCGGGTGCTGTCGGTGGCGGACACGATGGACCTGTGGATCGCGAATGCAAACGCGGACCTGCGGGCGCTGCTCCGGCGCGTCGACGGGCTGGTTCTCAACTATGACGAGGCGGAGCAACTGACGGAGAAGGCGAATGTCGTTTCCGCGGCCCGACACATCCTGGACATGGGCCCGCGCTTCGTCGTGGTGAAGAAGGGCGAGCACGGGTGCATCCTCGTGCATCGCGACGGGATCGCAGCGTTGCCGGCGTACCCCTCGGAGACCGTGATCGACCCCACCGGTGCGGGCGATACGTTCGCGGGCGGGATGATGGGCTCAATCGCGGCGACAGGAAACGGCAAGGACCCGGGGTCATTCGATTCGGTGCGCCGCGCGCTCGGCTACGGCACGGTCATCGCGAGCTTCACGATCGAGAGCTTCAGCCTGGGGCGCTTGCAGCAACTCACGCGCGCGGATGTCGACAAGCGGTACGCAGAGTTTTCGTCGATGACGAAGATCGGGTGAGGCCAGCGAGACAGCGGGGCAGCGAGGCAGGGCAAGAAAGACGCCCTCCCTGACGGTCGGGCGACTGAAAGAAAACACGTTATACCAGTACATGCTGCGCGATGGAATTGAAGAAGCGCCGGCACGGAGTGCCGATCACCAATCGCCGGCGCGCGAACCGACGGAGCTTCCCAGGAGTAGAGACCCGCATGCCGAGCGCTGGTCAGCCCGCCGCGGCAACGCCGGTCCATTGCCCGGGCTGTCGCCGCAAGTTCGGCCCGCCCGGAGCGGGGGCGGATGCGAGCCCGAGTGGCGGAACGGGGCTCGATGAAGGCGCGAGGGGCGCGGGTGCGGCAAGACAAGCGCGGACGCGAAGGATGGCCCGTCGCCGACTGCTCCGTTGGCGCCTGATCACGCTGCCCAGCGTGCCGTCGCTCGGCGCCGTCGGTTTGGTGCTGGGGTTCTGGCTGACCAACTTCGTGCGGAACGGCACGGGGCGGATGCCACCGGCCGGTATCTTGTTGATGATGTTCGGCGTGATCGGGTTCGCCGCCGGGGCACTTGTGATCCTGGTTGAATGGCGTGACCTGCTCGGACGGTGCGGCGGAAGACGAGCGGTGCTCTGCAGCGCCGGCGCGCTCGTCACGGTAACATTCGTTCAGTTGATGATGTGCGGCCTGCTTTCCGAGGTGCGCCTGATTGACTGACACCCCGCCCACCCCCGACGACTCCCCGCCCGCGGCGGGCGAGGACTCGCCGCCGACGACGCGGCGCGAATACAACTGCCCCGGCTGCGGCTATGACCTCGCGGGCCTGCTCGACGCGCCGATGGTGACTTGTCCGGAATGCGCGCGCATGTCGAGTTCGACGCTTCTGAAGCGATTGCGCCCGCCGCCCAGGCTCTGGCCGCTGATTCTGCGGCTCTCACTCCCGTTCGTCATCGGCATGGCGGTGCAGGCCGCGTTCGTGCTCTCGGCGCATTGGCTAGAGCAGTCTTACTCCAGACGTAGCGAGTAGCCGCAGTGGCGGTAGCAGTTGGCGGCGTGGGTGGGTGTGACGGCGTCGAGGACGGACTGCATG
>JABWBC010000065.1 GCA_013360695.1 Phycisphaerales bacterium | reverse complement strand
TCCATGCAGTCCGTCCTCGACGCCGTCACACCCACCCACGCCGCCAACTGCTACCGCCACTGCGGCTACTCGCTACGTCTGGAGTAAGACTGCTCTAATGTCCATGAGCGCCGCGTTCGAAGACACCAGAATCCACACCTTGTGGGTCACGCAGTGCGCCATGGCATGAATTTACGGAAGCTGAGTATTCAGGACAAGAACGCCCAAGAAGTTGGCATGTTCTGCACGCTCTTTGGCATGGACGCCATCCTGGAGCACCGATAGGGTTGATCCTGAGTTGGATGTGAGATTCTCACTCTTCGTCGTGTGTCGGTGACGCGACGGGTCGATCGCGGTTAGCCCGCGATTGGCGAGGATCGGGTACTCAAGTCGGCGCGAACGTCGGGAGGAAAAAGATGAATGCGTTCATGAAGGCAGCGATGGTCGTTACGGTGGCGTTCTGTGGTTCCGCCGCGAGCGCGCAAATCACGATCGACACCGTTCATGTCGGCAACCCTGGCAACGCTGGAGATTCGGCTTGGTGGCCTGATGGGCCTTACGGCGCCGTGGCATACGAATACGACATCGGCACGTTCGAGGTCAAAACCTCGGAGTACGTCGCCTTTCTGAACGCCGTCGCCAAGACGGACACCTACGCCCTTTACAATACTCAGATGTGGTCGAACCAGTGGGGTTGCAAGATCCAACGCACTGGCTCATCGGGGAGCTATTCGTACAGCGTGGCGGCGGACAGGTCGAACCGACCGGTGAACTACGTCAGTTGGGGCGACGCCGTCCGCTTTGCCAACTGGATGCACAACGGCCAGCCGGTGGGGGCGCAGGGCCCGGGCACCACCGAAGACGGTGCATACGCGCTCAACGGCGCGGTGTCCGCCGAAGACCTGCTGCTGATCGTCCGTGACCCGAGCGCGACCTGGGTGCTCGCATCGCAGGATGAGTGGTACAAGGCGGCCTATCACAAGAACGACGGCGTGACCTCCAACTACTGGCTGTACGCGACGCAGTCCGACGACCTCCCGAGTAACTTCCTCGGCGATCCGGACTTGGGAAACAATGCCAACTGGCGGCCGAACGGGAATTACTCGATCGGCTCACCCTATTTCTGCACGCCGGGCGGGGAATTCGAGAACAGCGAGAGCCCGTACGGCACCTTCGATCAGACGGGTAACGTCTGGGAATGGACCGAAGGACTACAGGAGGGCGCTCGCGGCATGTTTGGCGGCTGCTGGAATTCGATGCAGGACATCGAACTGCTCTCTGGGTATCTCAGCGGTGATAGCCCGGCCTCGCAGAACAGCATGTGGGGCTTCCGTCTTGCTCGGGTCACGCCGCCGTGTCCGGCGGACTTCAACCACGACGGCTTCGTCAACGGCGATGATTACGACTCTTTCGCGTCGTTGTTCGAGTCGGGAGAGGCTGGCGCGGACTTCAACCACGACGGCTTCGTCAACGGCGACGACTACGACATCTTCGCCTCGCACTTCGAGGCCGGATGCTGATCGAGAGAGGATGATTCACGCTCGCGCGGCCGGGTCCACACGACCCGGCCGCGTTTTCATTGCGCGGGCCCGTCCGGCCGCAGCTCGATCGCGTCGAGCCCGAAGTTGAACGCGCTCGCCAGCGGGTGCTTGGCGATCACGGTGAACGAGACTTCGTGCGTGCCCTTGGTCAGCCGTTGCCTTCCCAGCGAGATCGGCCCGGAGGGGAGCACGATCGAATCCGCCCACAGATCGAACGGCTGGCCCACCCGCCTCCCCGCGATCATTGCCTGCACCTGCCCATAGTCCGGCGCCAGCGTCGCGTACACGATCACGTCGTACCAGCCCTCGCGCGCCACGTCGAGCCTGAAGCTCAGCGCGGCGTTCTTTTCGGCGCGGCAGTAGAGCTGCGCATGCTGGCTGAAGCCGTACCACGAGAACCCGAGCATGTCCTGGGGCGACGCGTTCACCCTGGTCGCCTCGGAGATGGGGAGGGTCTCAAACTCGGCGATGATCGAGCCTGACTTGGCGTTGGCTCCGGGCTGGCCGGCCGGACCAGGCGCGGAAGCGGCGCCGCCCGATCCACGTGCATCCTCGCGCGACGAATCAGTGCGCGGCGGATCGATGCGCCCGGGGGTGTTCTGCGGCGCGGTCATGTCGAACCGCGACCGACGCTCCAGCATCCATTTCACCGTGCGCAGCTGACGCGCCGAGAGCGTCTTGGTCGGCGAGTCGTAGTACGACATGATGTTGTCGCGACAGATCGGCACGTCGCGCTCGCCCAGGCGCACCGCCCTGGTGTCCAGGCACGCGATCTCGCTGATCATCGGGTCCGGCGGCGTGTCGTCGAACGCATCCCCCGCGAAGATCGACGTGTCGTTGTTGGCCGCCGCCAGGGCCGCCGCGGCGTCCGCGACGGTCTGGTACGAGCCCGCGAAGGTGTGGGGCAGCCCAAAGTAGTGCCCCATCTCGTGGGCCAGGAGGCTGATGTTCTGATGCCCGCACACGCCGGTCGATGCGAAGCCGCACCCGACGACGTAGTTGAGATCGCCGGACGAAAAGGAGTTGCCCGTGGGCGTCGAGGCGCTCCCCCAGCGGAAGAACACGACGAGCGTTTTCGGATAGCTCGCGGCGATGCGGCGCATGTCGATGGACACGTCGGTGAGGTCGGCGCGCTTGTCAACCCCGGCCGGCATGGTGTTGTTGATGCGAGTGGACTTCAGGTCGTGGAAGTCCTTCTCGGGGTCGAAGACAAAGCGGATTCCCGCGGGCCTGTAGACCGAATCGGCAAACTGCAGCCAGCGCGAGACCTCGTCGGGCGAGATGAGGGTCTGGCGACGCCCGTCGTCGTCGCTGACGCGCAGGGCGGTGACGCGGACGGGGGTGAGGGCGCGGGTGACGTGCGAGCTCGGCTTGCTCGGGCCTTCGGCGGGCCCCGCCAGCGCGGCGACAGCGGCGAGGCCCGCGGCGGTCACCATCGTGCACAGAGTCAAAGGGGCAAGGACTCTCATGCCGCGAGACTACCACGCGGCCGATCCGACGCCAGGCCGATCGCCCCTCTCCCATCCCTAGAATCCCGACCGGAGACCACTTCATGCCCGACGAACCGCGCCATTTCCTCGAACAGATCATCGACGCCGACAACGCAGCCGGAAAATGGGGCCAGTGGTCGCCCGCCGAATGCACGAGCGGCCAGACGCCCGGCACGCCCCGCGTCCACACGCGCTTCCCCCCGGAACCCAACGGATACCTCCACATCGGGCACGCCAAGAGCATCTGCCTGAACTACGGCCTGGCCGAGCAGTTTGGTGGCAAGTTCAACCTCCGCTTCGACGACACCAACCCCAGCAAGGAAGAACAGGAATACGTCGACGCGATCAAGGAAGATGTCGCGTGGCTGGGCGGCGCCTACGAGGGCAAGTTCGGCGGCGGGATCTTCTGGGCCAGCGACTACTTCGCCCAGATGTACGCTTGGGCTGAAGAGCTGGTAACCAAGGGCCTGGCGTATGTGTGCGACCTCAACGCCGAGCAGATGAGCCAGATGCGCGGCGACCTCAAGACGCCCGCGCGCAGCCCCCATCGCGAGCGCAGCCCTCAAGAGAGCCTTGATCTCCTCCGGCGCATGAAGGCCGGCGAGTTTCCCGACGGCGCGAAGACCCTGCGCGCCAAGATCGACCTGGCCTCGCCCAACTTTGTGCTGCGCGATCCGGTGATGTACCGCATCGTCCACGCGCCCCACCACAACACGGGCGACGCGTGGTGCATCTATCCGATGTACGACTGGGCCCACTGCCTCGAGGACTCGATCGAGGGGATCACGCACTCGATCTGCACGCTCGAGTTTCGCAACAACCGCCCGCTGTATGACTGGTTCATCGACGCGATCAACCAGGGGCGGACCGCCGACGGCTCAGGCAAGTATGCAACACTCGTCCACCATCCTCAGCAGATCGAGTTCGCCAAGCTCAAGCTGACCTACACCGTCATGAGCAAGCGATTCCTGCTCCAGATCGTCAAGGACGGAAGGGTCTCGGGCTGGGACGATCCGCGCATGCCCACGCTGCGCGGCATGCGCCGGCGCGGCTACACCGCCACATCAATCCGCCAGCTCTGCAAGGACGTGGGCGTCACCACGCAGGACAGCGTGATCGACGTCGGGCGTCTGGAGAACTGCCTGCGCGACGAGCTGAACAAGAGCGCGCCGCGCCGCATGGCCGTGCTCAGGCCGCTGAAGCTCCGCATCGTGAACTGGGGCGAGGGCGGGGCCGCGGATCGCGTGGAGATGATGAACGCGATCAACAATCCCGAGGACCAGAGCGCCGGCACGCGCCCCGTCGCGTTCACGGGCGAGCTCTTCATCGAGCGCGACGATTTCATGGAGAACCCGCCCAAGAAGTTCTTTCGCCTCGCGCCCGGCGCGGAGGTGCGTCTGCGTTACGGCTACTGGGTCCGGTGCGTCGACGTCGTGAAGGACGCCGCGGGAAATGTCACCGAGGTGCTCTGCACCTACGACCCGCAGACCAGGGGCGGGGATGATCCGCCGCCCGGACCGGACGGCACGGTTCGCAAGGTCAAGGGCACGATCCACTGGGTCTCCGCCACGCGCAACGCCAAGGCCGAGGTGCGCGTCTTCGACCGCCTCTTCAGCGCCGAAACACCCGGCGAACGCACGGGCAGCTTCTTCGACGACCTCAATCCAAACTCGCTCGAGGTGCTGCGCGACGCGGTGCTGGAAGAAAGCCTGGCGCAGGCCAAGCACGGCGAGCGATTCCAGTTCGAGCGCCTCGGCTATTTCTGCGTCGACCAGGACAGCCGCCCCGGCGCGGTCGTCTTCAACCGGAGCGTCACGCTGAAGGACACGTGGGCCAAGGAGTCGGCCAAGGACGCGGGCAAGCCCGGCGCCCCGGCGCCGCAGGGATCGCAGCCGGGCGCGAAGAAGTAATCACCGCGTCAGGCCGCGTTCCACACACCGCAGAGCCCTGTCCATCTCGGATGCGATCGCGCAACCGGCCGCGCCGACGCGCCACGCCGGGCGAGCTACTTGCCTTGCGGCTCGGCAGCCCGCAATTCGGGAACTCGCGGGCGAAGCTCATTCATCGCCGAAGCGGCAAACGCCAACACCGCGACGACAACAAGCCACCGACCGTCTTTGCCGCAGCTTGAGCGAAGCGCGATCAGCCCGAGTATCGCGCCGACCAAGCCACCGCTTGCGAAGAGGACCACATACCCAATCCCCTCCGCGACCGTCCTCATGTCGCCCACCTGCATCATCGACGCGACGGTCGGATGAGAGCGGCCGACGGGCTGCAACCATGAGGCGGCCGCCCACACAGCGCCGAGAAGCGTGACAATCCAGCCCAGCCTGAGTGCAACGTACGTAACCGACTCGCGTGTCATGGCCAACGCGCTCCACCTGCGCCGATCGCGTTCATTGATTCGCTCGGCTCGCCTCCGCTGGTTCCGACATCGCTGCGATCGGAACCCTCGGTGATTCCGCTCCGCGCGGGCCCCGCGCCGCGCCCTACAGCAGCGTGCCGCGCAGGATCGTCATCACCGCCGTGAAGTAGATGATGATGCCCGTCACGTCGACCAGTGTGTGCGTGCGAAGAAGGTGCGGTCGCTCGAGAAGATGTCGCTGCGTCGCCCGGGCGATCAGCGCCCGTAGCGGCGGACGACGCCCTTGACGATGCCCTGCACCTGGCAGAACTTGACGCGGATGGGGTCGAAGGCGGGGTTGGCGGGCTGAAGGCGGATGTGGTCGTCCTCCTTGAAGAAGGTCTTGAGGGTGGTCGAGCCGTCGGGCAGGAGCGCGACGACCTTGTCGCCGTTCTGCGCGACCTGGGTGCGCTCGATGAGGACATAGTCCCCGTCAAGGATGCCCTCGTCGCGCATCGACTCGCCCTCGACCTTGAGGGCGAAGGTGGAATCACCGCGCGTGCCCGAGCCGATCACGTCGACCAGGTCGATCTCTTCCATGTCAGGGACGCGCTCGATGGGATTGCCCGCGGCGATCTTGCCGACCAAGGGGAAGCGGAGGGGGCGCGATTCGTCGGGGACGGCGATGCCTTCAGCGATCGACAAAGAGCGTGCCTTGTTGGGCTCGCGGATAAGGGCGCCCTTCTTGATGAGGGCTTCGACGTGCTCGAAGACCGTAACCTTGCTGACGCCGATCTCGTCCGCGAGCTCCTGCATCGTCGGGGAATAGCCCCGGCGCACGCGCCAATCGCGAATGAGCTGCAGGATCCGAAGCTGCTTGGGTGTGAGATTCATGGCAACGCTCCCCAGAGAATCCGCCCGGGCCGGAGTTGGCCGGGCCATCCTCGTCCTTGGTTGTCAGGTCCGCCCCACGGCGCCCCGACGAGTCCCACGCCCCGGAATCTCCCGACTCCGTGGGCGAACATTCCGAACACGCGCCGGTGGCGACCGCCGCCCCGGGCCTGAAAGCCTGTTGTGCCGCTGAACCCGCGTGACTCGCGGGGCCTGCGTGCTGGCTGTCGATCCAGCCGCGATCGATGGCGCGGCGGAGCGACGCCGAGGCCGCGGGGCGCAGGGCGGAAAGGGCCCGCCAGATGCCCGAACGCTGGGCCGCCATCTGGTGCTCGCAGGCGACCAGAACCCCCAGCCGCGACGCGATCCGCACGGCGCGATCGGGATCGCACGCGCCCACGTCAATGGCCGGAACCCCCATCGGGGAAACCGCGACTGGAATCGTCGGGGCCAGGGCGGCCACGCCGGCGGCCATCGTCGCCTCGGCGTTGATCGCCGCGTTGCATTCGCACTCGGAGAGCCCGCCGCACTCGGTGCACACGACATCGAACTCCTCGTCCGAGGCGCGCGACTCGGCCAATTCATCCGACTCGGCGGGCGACCACAGGCGGCCGGCGTCGAGGGCCAGGTCGCGCAGGCAGGCGCCCAGGGCGCGAAGGAGCGACCACGGGCCGCCGTCCCCGGGCGCGGGCGAAAACTCCTGGCGATACTCGCCAGAGCCGAGGCAGATCACAGGCGTCATCGATCGATCCATCGCCGTCTCTCCGACCACCGCGCTGCCCAGCCGAGCGTCCCGCCCGACCCTGGCACTCTCCGGCTCGGGCGTCCGTTGCCCTCGCCGACCGCGGCGTCTCCGACGCACGCCACCCGACCAGTCCCTTCACCAACCAGCCCACACCAACCAGTTGCACGAACCAATCCGACACATCTCTGACTCTCTTGCCCGACGAGCCGCTCCGAACGAACTGCCCACCAGTTCACTCGAGTTCGCTCGCAGGGCCCGCTTGCCGGATCACTCAGCCTCTGAACTTCTCTCTCCTGTTCGCCATTTGATTCGGAGTGCCGTCTCCCTCACAGGCCCCGGCAATCCGCGTCACTTGGCTCCTCATTCGTCGGCCGAGCTACCGACATCCGATCAGATTTCGTGCTACAAGTTTGGTAGAAGATAGCCGCACATCCCCCCCACGTCAACACCTTTTTCCGCCTTTCGTTCGGCATTGGGCATGGCCGCATCCGGCACCCGTGCGGGGTGTTTTTCTCGGACCCAGTCGGGTCGCTGGACGACGAATTGGCGTGTAAAGGCTTGCTGGGACGCTATTTCGAGGTTTTTTCGAAGCGCGGGCCGTCGCGGCGGACCCGCCCTTGGATTTCCAGCATGGTCAGGGACGCGCGGAGAGCGCCGGCATCCATGCCCGTTTGGGTCATGAGTGCGTCGAGCGTCAGCGGTTCGGTGAGTGCTTGCAGAACAGGATCAGTCGGCGCGCTGGCGCGGTCGTCGCTCGGCTGTTCAGCGCGGGCGCTCGTGGGCGGCGTGTGGTCCGCGTCGTTGCGGGCGTTGCTCGGCTTGGCGCGGCGGCTCTTGGTCTGCGCGGGCTCGTGCGCGGGAGGTGAATCACTCGAAGCGTCGAGGGGCAAGAGCGGTTGTTGTTCGGCGAGCGCGTACCGATCAGCGTGCGTGCCGTCGTGCTGGTGGCGCGCGGGTGTCTCGATGAGCGCGATGACATCGGCGGGCTCGGTGACGAGGGCCGCGCCGCCCGACTTGATGAGTTCGAGGCAGCCGCGGCTGGTGGGCGAGTCAACTCGCCCGGGGAGGGCCATGACCTCTCGACCATGATCCTCCGCGGCGAGTCGCGCGGTGATGAGCGAGCCCGAGCGGAGGTCGGCCTCGATCACGAGCACGCCCAGGCTCATCCCGGAGACGATGCGGTTGCGGGCGGGGAAGTTTTCGGATTTGGGCTCGGTTTTGAGTGGGAGTTCGGAGATCACGACGCCGCGGCCTTCGGCGATGATCTCGTCGAAGAACTTCTGGTTTTCGGGCGGGTAGGTGTTGGAGAGGCCGCAAGCTTGGACAACGACGGTCCGCCCGCCGGCGCGGAGGGCCGAGCGGTGCGCCGCGGTGTCGATGCCGCGGGCCCCGCCGGAGACGATGGTGATGCCGCTGGACGCGAGGACGGAGGCGAATCGCCCGGCCTGTTCCATTCCGTAGTGCGAGCAGGCGCGCGAGCCGACGATGGCGAGGGCGAAGCGATCGCATCCGGCGGGATCGAACTGGCCGCGGACGTAGAGGAGGGGAGGGGCGTCGGGGAGCGGGCGGAGGAGTTCGGGGTATTCCTGGTCGCTTCGCATGATGAGGCGGAGCGACATGGACTGGGCGAGATCAAGCTCGGCCTTGGCGTCTTCGACGGCGGCGGCGCGGGCCTTGATGATGGCGGCGGCAAAGGCGTGGCTGATCCCCTTCACGCTGGCGAGCTGGGCCTGGGAGGCGTGCATGGCGGCGAAGGCCGAGCCGAACGCGGCGACCAGCCGGGCGGCCCGGATCGGGCCGATGTCGGGGATTGAGGTGAGGGCCAGGAGCCAGAGCAGCTCCTCGTCGCGCGGGATGGGGGGTTGGCCGCTCACGAGGGCTATTTTGGGGTGGCCGCGACCGGACCGGAGCTGGCGGCGGGGTGGTGCGGCGATTCATTGCTGGTGTCTGCGAAGGGGACGACGCGGGCAAGGACGCGGATGGACTCGGCGGCGCGGACGTCGGTCGCGACACGGAGGGAGACGACGGCCTGGGTGTACATGAAGCGGGGGTCGGGCTCGCGGAGGGTGATGTAGACATCCCAGCGCTTCTGCTCTTCCTGGGTGGCGTCGCGTTCGATGGTCCAGCCGGCGCTGGGGGCCTGCACGACGACGATGTGCTCGGCGTTGGCCTGCTCGATGGAGACGGGCGGGCCCTGGAAGGCGGCATCGCTCGGCGGCGGTGGTCCCTGAGTCGACCCGCAGCCGATGATTAGTACACTGGTGACAAGCAGGAGTGCGGTGAGCGCGGGTACGGCGTGCGCACGTGGGGGGCGTTGGGTGCGGGGCATGGAAGGCCTCCTCGTTCACGCGATGGTACACGAAGCGGCGTGAGGGATCGATGGGCGGGCGACCCCCGCGAATGGGTGGGGGCGGGTCGGAAGGAAGGGCGAGAGCCCGGGAGAGCACGAACATGCAGTGGGCCATGGAGTCGGCCTGGGGACGGAACACGAAGACGGCGCGTCGGGGCCTGCTCGCGGCGCTGGCCATCTTTGCGGGCGTGTTGGGCGGCGTGTTGGGCGGATGCTCGACGCTGGAGGGGTTGTTTACGGAAGAGGAGGCGTCGGCGCCGACGCTGATGCGCTCGGAGCCGGACATCCGCGTGCGCGTGCGGAAGGGCACGACCACGGCGAAGATCGACGGGAGCGCCAAGTTCGTGGTGCGGGGTGTGAACTCGGGCAAGGTGCAGCTCTTGAGCGCCCCGATCACGCTGGCGAGCACGGCGGGCGGGCTGTCGGTCACGGACGCGGCGGGGACCAAGGCTGAGCTGGGCGCGGGGACGGACCTGGAGATCATTCCGTGGGACGGGGCGGGTACGCCGAACTCGTTTGACAGCGCGGCGACGATCGCGGCGGGGGGGCAGGATCGGGCGCGCGACGCGAAGCAGAGCGTGATCGGGGCGCTGCCGAAGCTCAGGCTTGACGGCGTTGGGCATCCGGGCTTTCTGGTGGTGCGTCCGAGGTCGGACGAGGGCGCGGACCGGTTTGACGTGGTCGCGGTGATGCAGATGGAGGAGTATCTGCCGGGCGTGGTGGTGAAGGAGATGTTCCCGAAGTGGCCGCAGGAGGCGTTCGCGGTGCAGGCGGTGGCGTCTCGGAGCTATGCGCTGCACGAGCGTGGTCGGGCGCGGAAGCTGGGGCGGTGGTTTGACGTGGAGGCGACGACGGCGGACCAGGTGTATGGAGGATCGCACGCCAACGCGGCGGCGTATGACGCGGTGCGCCAGACGCGCGGGCAGGTCGTGGCCTACGGCGGGGAGATCGTGCGGGCGTACTACTCGAGCACATGCGGGGGGCGGGCGGCGTCGGCTCGGGATGTGTTCCCGACTGACAGCGCCAGTTCGTTCAACATGGTCGGGCCGCTGCAGACCAAGGGACGCGACGCGTTCTGCGAGAGCGCGACGTATTACCGATGGGACGTGGTGCGGAGCGACGACGACGTGTCGCGACGGTTGCGCGCGTGGGGGCGGGCGAATGGCAAGCCGATCGCGGATATCCGGCGCGTGCGCGCGTTCAGTGTGAAGCGGACGGGTGACGCGGGGCGGCCGACGCGGTTTGTGGTGACGGACGACTCGAGCACGAGCTACGAGATCGCGGCGGAGGAACTGCGGAACGCGCTCAACACCGAGACGGAGGGCGCAACGCCGCTGACCAAGCAGACGCGGGTGTACAGCGGGGACATGACGATCGAGGTATGGGCGGACACGGTGCGGATCCGCGGGCGCGGGTTCGGGCACGGCGTGGGGATGTGCCAGTGGTGCGCCAAGGGGATGGTGGAGCGCGGGAAGAAGTGGCAGCAATGCGTGCGCGCGTTCTATCCGGGGTGCTCGATCCGCAGGGCGTATTAGCGCGCGTCCGCTTCGTTTGTAGAATAGGAACTCGGGCGCAGCGGTCTGGCACGGGCGGAGAGCCCCGTGGTTATCCCTCGCCACGAGTTGAAGCCGAGTCGGCGAAAACCCCGACTTCAGTTGGTTTACCTGAGTTGTCCGTTTTCACAGCCGATAGGTCACAGGAGTGTCCGCAGCCGGGATATGGACGCCCGGCGCGTAGCGATTGTGACATGAAGCAGTCGGTCAACATCCTGCGCTTATTCCTGGAGTGCCTCACGATCGTCTTTGCGGCCGAGGTTGCCGTCGTGTTCTTGCTCCCGCTGGTTGCGCCAGACGCGAGCGGGGCGACCGAGGCGCTGCTCGACGGGGCGATGCTGTCGCTGCTGGCGGCGCCGCTGATTGTGTGGCGGGTCAACGCGGCGACGGCACGGCCTTCGAAAGCGGTTGGCGATTCGAGTCTCTGGGCGTCGCGGCGGGCGCTGCTCGCTGCCGGCGGCGTGCTGGCGCTCGGCCTGCTCTCGACGATCGGTGTGTTCACGGGCGCGAACGCGGAGGTGACGGCGACGGCGCGGGCGCAGTTTGCGGAGTTGGCGGGGCGCCTTGCGCACGAGGTGGAGAGCCGCGGGAATCAGACGGCATTGGGGCTCCAGGGTGTTCGCGGCGTGTATGCCGCGAGCAAGTCGGTGGAACGCGGCGAGTTTGCGGCGTATGTCGCGTCGCGCGAGCTGGCGCAGGAGTTTCCCGGCGCGATCGGGATGGGGTTCATTGAGCGGGTGGATCGGAAGGACCTCGGCGCGTTCGTCGCGCGAGAGCGGGCGGACGAAGCGCCGGACTTTGCGGTGCACGGGCTGGCCGAGCCCGGATCGGAATTCGCGGACGCCCCCGACCTGTATGTGACAAAGCACTGTTTTCCGAAGGCGCGGAACGAGAAGTCATGGGGTCTCGACGTCGGCTCGGAGCCGGTACGCCGGGCCGCGATCGAGCGGGCGGTGGAAACGGGCAAACCGACGATCACGGGCAAGATCACGCTGGTTCAGGACGAGGGCCGGAACTCGGGCTTTCTCTATCTGGTGCCGGTGTATCAGAATGGGAGGGACCATTCGACGCCCGAGACGCGCCGGGCCAACCTCGCGGGGCTGGCGTATTGCCCGATCATCCTCGAAGAGGCCGTGAAGGGCATGGAGAGCCTTGCCGGTGACGCGGCCGACTTCGAGGTCTATGACGGAAGCACCGCAGCGGCGAAAAGACTGCTCTACGACCATGATGGATGCACGGCCGGGCCCGAAGGTATCGATCACGCGGGCGGTACGCGTCGGTTTGTCGAGACCATTGCATTGACAGTGGGCGGGCGGACCTGGACAGTCGTGATCAGTTCTCTCCCGGCGTTCGAGGCGTCGATCAACCGAACGACGCCGGTGGTGTTTGCGGCCGCGGGGCTGGCCACGAGCCTGCTGGCGGCGGGGATGGTGTTCTCGCTGATGTCGGCGCGGGCGAGAGCGGTGGGAATGGCGCAGGCGATGACCGCGGACCTGGAGCACGCCAAGCTGGCGGCGGAGGCGGCCAACCGCGCCAAGAGCGCGTTCCTGGCGAACATGAGCCACGAGATCCGCACGCCGCTCACGGCGATCCTGGGCTTTGCGGAGATGCTGCGCGACGATGGGGATATCCAGGCGGCGCCGGAGCGTCGCGTGCAAACGATCGAGACGATCCGGGGCGCGAGCCAGCATCTTCTGACGGTGATCAACGACATCCTCGACCTGTCGAAGATCGAGGCCGAACGAATGACGGTGGAGCGGATCGAGACGCCGCTGGCGGGCCTGCTGCGCGAGACGCAGGAGTTGATGGGCGGACGCGCCAGGAGCAAGGGGCTCGAGTTCACCACGCGGCTGCTGACGCCGATCCCGGACCGGATCGTGTCGGACCCGACGCGTCTGCGCCAGATCCTGATGAACCTGATGGGGAACGCGATCAAGTTCACCGACACGGGAAAGGTGACGGTTTCGGTGTCGGCCTCGGGCGCGGCGCCGGAGCGGGAGCACGGCCCGCGGCTGGTGATCGAAGTCGAGGACACGGGGCGGGGCATGTCGCCCGATGAATCCGCCCGGCTTTTCCAGACGTTTGGGCAGGTCGACGAGACGATGGTCCGCAAGTATGGCGGGACGGGGCTTGGGCTTATGATCAGCCGTCGCCTCGCGCAGTTGATGGGGGGCGAAGTGGTGCTGGTTGGCTCCGTGCCGGGCGCGGGCTCGTGTTTCCGGATCGAGTTGCCGCTGGAGGCGGCGGCGGGCGCGACGACGATCTCCGAGCTGGCTATGCCGGCGCCGGTGGAGCGGGCGGTGATCGCCAAGGCCGAGCTGGCGCTGTCGGGGCGCATCCTGCTTGTTGAAGACGGGTTGGACAATCAGAGGCTGATCTCGCACCATCTGCGGAAGGCGGGCGCGGAGGTTGAGGTCGCTGACAACGGACGGATCGCGCTGGAGATGATCGACAAGGCGATGAACGAGGGCCGCCCGTATGACATCCTGGTCAGCGACATGCAGATGCCGGAGATGGATGGGTACACGCTGGCGAGCACGGTCCGGTCGTGCGGGCTCGACGTTCCGATTGTGGCGCTGACGGCCCACGCGATGGCGGAGGACCGCGAGAAGTGCCTGAAGGCCGGGTGCGATGACTTTGCGACCAAGCCCGTGAACAAGGCGGTGCTGATCTCGACGTGCGCCAAGTGGCTGGAAACGGCCAGACAGAAGCAGTCGCGATCAAAGGCGGCCTAGCGCGGGGTCCGCACGGCGTTGGCGATCCGGAATGAAGGAGTCCGAGGAGTCGAATCCAAACGAAGCGTCGCGTCGTCGCGCCGGTATGCTGCGCCGATGCGAAACTCGACCATCCGGTTCATTGCGGCGGGCCTCGCGCTCGCGATATTCGTTCCTCTCGCGCTGGCGCGGCAGGACAAGAACGAACTCCCCGGCTCGACACGGGGTTCGCGCGTGGCGCGGGTGCTCCCGGCGGACGCGGGCGAGCGGGCAAAGGTCTCGCTCACGCTGATCGCGGGCGACCTGAGCGACGAGCAGGTGAAGGAGTTGGGCGAGGTCGCGCCGAACGTGAAGATCGTCCGCGCCAAGGGCCGCGATGAGGCGATGAAGCTCGCGCCCGAGGCGGACGGGGTCGACGGACGCTGGGTGAGCGCGGAGTTCCTGGGCAAGGCGAAGAAGCTGTCGTGGATCCACTCGCCCAGCGCGGGCGTGGATCGGCTGGTGACGGTCCCCGGCGTTCGGGAGAACAAGGCACTGGTCGTGACCAATGCTCGCGGAGTTCACGGCCCGGCGATCGCCGACCACGCGATGGCGATGCTGCTCTCGCTCACGCGGCAGTTGCCCTGGTACGCCGACGCTCAGGAGAAAGGGGCATGGACGCGCGACGAGCCGCCAACGCGCGGCGTGGCGCTGGCGGGCAAGACGATGCTCGTGGTCGGGATCGGCGGGATCGGGACCGAGATTGCCAGGCGTGCGCACGGCTTTGACATGCGCGTCATCGCGACGCGGCGGAGCGACGCTCCTTCGCCGGAGTTTGTGGAGCACGTGGGCAAGCCGGACGAGCTTGCGGCGATGCTGCCCAAGGCGGACGTGGTCGCGATCTGCGTGCCGTTGACGAAGGAAACAGAGCGGCTGTTTGACGAGAAGATGATCGGCGCGATGAAGCGCGGGTCGTACCTGATCAACATCGCGCGCGGGAAGATCGTGGACACGCCGGCGCTGGTGGCGGCGCTGAAGGACGGGCGATTGGCGGGCGCGGGGCTGGATGTGACGGACCCGGAACCCCTGCCGGCGGGGCATGAGTTGTGGGGACTGAAGAACGTGGTGATCACGCCGCATGTGGCGGCCGACGGCGAGCTGACCGACCAGCGCTGGTGGGCGTTGTACAAGGAAAACGTGCGGCGGTTCGGGGCGGGCGAGTCGTTGCTCAATTGCGTGGATGTGGAGGCGGGGTACTAGGGGAGGGCATTGGGCAAATGAGGGGGTCGCGCGGCTCGGCGTTTCGTGTGCGAGGTTCGTGTTTCTGGGGCGGGAGCGGCGGGCGGAGCAAGGTCCGGGCGGGGCGGGGGGAGTCTGCGCCCGGGTGAAGAAGATGTGAAAAAGCGGTCGAATTGATGGCCCCTGGCGTCGGGCTCGTTCGCATGACTCCCACCGAAGGCGTTTTCCGCCCTTGGCAGGGAGAATGACCATGCGCGCGAACATGTCCATCCGCCGGGCCGCCGCGTTGACCACCGTGGCCGGCTTGGCCGTCGGCGTCTCGACCGCTCGCGGCACGATCATCAATTGGAACAACGCCGCGGGCGGGGCCGCGTCGACGGCGGCGAACTGGAACCCGGCCCAGGCGCCGACCGCCGCGGACACGCTGGTGTACAACCTGAACAGCACCTACACCGTGACGTTCAGCGGCGCGGTCGGTCTTTCGACGCAGCACACCTACAAGCGCGGCACGGTATCGCTGTCGATGTCGTCGCCCCACACGCTCTCGGGCAATTTCCGCGTGGGTGATGTTTCGGGCGACGCGGCGACGACCACCATCACCACCGGCGTCGTGACGGCGGGGAGCGTCACGGTCGGCAACGCCGCGGGAAGCACGGGCACGCTGAACATCAACGACAGCGATGCCGACCTCACCACGACGGGGAGCGGCGACATCGTGGTGGCGTCGGCGGGGACGGGGACGATGAACATCACCGGCGGCGGCAAGGCCGCGCCCGGGGACGACTTCATCATCGGCGGAGCGGGCGGTGACGGGACGGTCAACGTTTCGGGCTTCGGCACCACGCCGCTGCGGTTCTCCAACATCACCACCACGGCCGCCGACGGCGACATCGTGGTGGGGAACGCGTCGGGCTCGATCGGCGAACTCAACATCTTCAACAGCGGCATCGTCGGCGCGTCGGATGACGTGCAGGTCGGGCCGGCCTCGGGGTCCAACGGCATCGTCGATGTCGGCGGCGCCAGCGGCGGGGGCACGCTCAACATCGCGGGGGACCTGCAGGTCGGAAACAACACGTCGTCGACCAGCGCCGGCTCGGGACAGGTGAGCGCGCTCAACGGCGGACGGATCAATGTCACCGGCGTCATCCGCCTGGGCGACACCACGGTCGGCTCGGGCACGCTTTCCTGCCGCGACGGGGGCGAGATCAACGCCCGTTCGATTATCTGCGACAGCGACGGGGGATTTCTCAACCTGCTGGGGGGCGAGACCAGGGTCGACGGCGGCACGCTTGCGGCGCCCGGAGGCATCCTCTCCATCGAGGGTGCGAGCGGGGAAACGCCGTTCTTGAGGCTGATCAACGGGGCGTCGTGCTCGCTCGCCGCTCCGACCTCGCCGTTCCGCGCGCTGACGCTCGGGATCACCAAAGATGCCAACGTTGTGGTCGACACAGGCTCGTCGCTGACGGTAACCAGCGGCGATGTGGTCATCGGCGATCTGCTTGGAGCGGACGGCGCGCTTGTCTTTGCCGGCGGCTCGACGGGGACATTCCCCGCGGGGCGGCGGATCACGGTGGGGGCGAGTGCGTTCGGGGACATGATTGTGACGGGCCACTCGACGGTGACCGGCGGGTCGATTGAGCTCGGCGCGGGCTCGGCGGGGAACGGCAAGCTGCTGGTGTTCGGCAGCGACCTGGTCCTGGCCGGCACGCTCAGCGTCGGCGGCACACCGACATCCGACGGCGGCGTCGGCGAGGTTCGTGTTGAAGCCGGCGGCACGCTCAGCGTCAACGCCCCGGGCGAAGCCGTCAAGGTCTACAACGGCGGAGTCGTGCTGGTCTTCCCCGGCGCGACGCTCAGCGCCACCGGAACCTTGATCACGGGAACCGGAACCTCGCTGACCCTTGACAATGGCACGCTTCAGGCATTGGAACTGAACATCGGCGCGACGAACCCGTCACTGCGCGGCACGCTGAACGGCCAGGTGCGGTTTGCCTCGTCGAATACCGTCGTCAATCCGACCGGTGATCTGACCATCAACTGGTCGAACAGCAACGCCGCGCTTGTCAATCTGGGCACGATCAACGTCGGCAACACCACGCTGACGATCAACGGCGGCTTCAACCACAGCCCCATCGGCCAATGCACGATCGGCCCCTCGGGCGTGATCCGGGGAACCGCCCCGCTCAAGCTCAACGCGGGCAAGACCCTCTCCGGCGACGGCACGATCGACAACGACATCATTAATGAGGGAACGATCACCGCGACCGGAGACGGCCTGACCCTTGGCGGCATCGTCGAGCCCGCCGGCGGCACGATGAACGGCGTCCGTTTCACCTTCGCCGACGGCGGCGGATTTACCGGCGAGGGGAGCATCAACGCCAAGGTCGTGGCCCAGGCAGGATCAAAGATCACCATCCTCGGCGACTCCACCATGGGGGATGCGACGACGGCCGGCTTCGCCATCGACGGCGAGATCGAAGTTCTTGGCGGCACACTCACCCTCAACGACACCAACGGCGTGGGGCTTGGGACACTCACGACGATTCATGGCGGCGCGACGTTGACGACAACCGGCCCGCAGATTGTGCTCGACTCGTTGCCGACCCCCAACACGCTACGGGGATTCGGATACATCGACGCGGACTCGGTCATCAACCTTGGAGTCGTGAGCCCCGGGCTGGAGGGCGTCAATTCGACCCTGGCGCTCCTCATCATCGGGGACTATTTCATGGCCAGCGGCGGGCCGAGCCGCGGCAGGCTGGACATCGACATCGACGCCACCGGCGACTGCGACCGCATCTTCCTGGTTGACGGCAACGCCAACCTCTCGGGCACTCTGCGACTCAGCCTTCTCGATGGCTATCAGCCCACCAACGGCGAATCCAAGCTGTTCGTTCAGTGCAACACCTCCAACGGATCGGCGATTGTCGGTGAGTTTGAGACTCTCGATCTTCCTCCCCGTTGGCACGTGAGCTATTCGGACAAGTTCGCGTGGCTGGTCTACTGCGCCGGCGACGTCAACAGCGACGGCTTTGTCAACGGCGACGATTTCGACGACCTCGCCAGCGCCTTCGAGAGCGGCGAGCCGCTCGGCGATTTCAACGGCGACGGGTTCATCAACGGCGACGACTTCGACCAGTTCGCCAGCGCCTTCGAGGAGGGCTGCTGAGACGGCCGGCGCGTGGGCGGGCGGGCGCGGGGCGGAAGGCCGCACGCGCCTCCCCTATCATCCCCGCGTGCTCTGGCAACCATCACTCCCCGAGGTGTATCGAACGCTGAGCGAGGACGAACTCGCGGCCCGCATCGACGCGCGCCGCAGGGAGCTCGGCGATTCGCTCTTTATCCTGGGGCACCACTACCAGACCGACCAGATCATCCGGCACGCCGACGCGACGGGCGATTCGCTCAAGCTCTCGCAGATCGCCGCCCGCGTCGCCAAGGAACGCCCGGTGAAGTACGTCGTGTTCTGCGGCGTGCATTTCATGGCCGAGACGGCGGACATGCTGACGCCCGACCACGTCGCGGTGATCCTGCCCGACCTTTCCGCGGGCTGCTCGATGGCGGACATGGCCCAGTACGACGACACGGTCGAGGCGTGGGACTCGATTCAGCGCGTCGTCAAGGACGCGAAGCTGAACGCGCGCGTCGTGCCGATCACGTATGTGAACTCCTCCGCGGCGATCAAGGCGTTTGTCGGGGCGCACGGCGGCGCGTGCTGCACCAGCTCCAACGCCAGGCAGGTCTTCGCGTGGGCCCGCGCGGGCGGCACGACGCCCACGCGCCCGGGCGAGGAGATCAAGGTGTTGTTCCTGCCCGATCAGCACCTGGGGCGGAATACGGCCGCGGCGGCGGGGATTGATGTCACCACGCGGGCGGCGCTCTATGACCCGCGCGCGGCGCACGCGGGCAAGGAACTGGGCGGCTCATCACGCGAGGCGATCGAGCGGGCGGAGGTGGTCCTGTGGGCCGGTCACTGCTCGGTGCACAAGCTGTTCCGCCCGGAGCACTGCCGAGCGATCCGCGAGGAGAACGAGCGCGAGAAGGCGGCGGGCACAAAGCGCGAGGCGGTGAAGATTCTTGTCCATCCCGAGTGCTGCAAGGAGGTCGTGGACCTCGCGGACCTGTCGGGGTCGACTGAGTTCATCATCCAGACGGTCCGCGCCTCGGCGCCGGGCTCGCGCTGGGCGGTGGGGACCGAGACGCACCTGGTTGGGCGGCTTGCGAAGGAGGCCGCGGCGCTCGGCGTTGAGGTGCGCATCCTGAGCGATTGTCAGTGCCTGTGTACGACGATGTACCGGATCGACGAGCCGCACTTGCTGTGGGTGCTCGATCACCTGGCGGGCGGCCTGTCGAAGGACGGCAAGGCGAAGATCGTGAACCAGATCAGCGTGCCGGGAAAGGTGCGCGAGCCGGCGCTGTTGGCGGTTGATCGGATGTTGGAGTTGTCAAAGCCGGGTGTGAAAGCCGCGGTGGATTGAGCGGGTGCCGGGGAGGCACGGGCTCGGCAAGGGCTTTCCGGGCCGAGGGCTCGGCGGCGCTGGCTCGCGGACGACTACTTTGCGGTCGGCGCTTCGCGCGTGGGTTCTCCCTCCAACAATCGCGCGTGTCACGGGGCGGCGTCATCATCGAACGGGTTTTCGCGCCGGGTGTGTCGGTCGCCGCGTGGGCGCGGGCGTTGTCGGGGTGGGTCAGCGCGGGCGAGCCGGGGCGGGTTCTGAAGTGCGACGGTCCAAATGTCGTGATCGCGGCGCGCCTGTTGGGGCGGGGCGTGGTGGTGAAGCGATGGCGGCCGTCGGCGTGGACCAGGTTTCGATCGCGGATCAGCGGGAGCAAGAGCGAGCGTCACTGGCGCGGGGCGGCGTGGCTGGCGCGGCACGGGATCGACACCGCGCCGTG